>NZ_DASPHO010000086.1:0-3191 GCF_035629615.1 Hyalangium sp.
GGCTCCCAGCCGGAGGACAGCCCCCAGGCGGACCTCCAGCTCGGTGAAGCGCATGCCCTCGCAGAACGAGCCGTTGCGCGAGCCCAGGTCCCGGGCCAGCACGCCGTTGTCCTTCACCTCCAGGGTGAGGTGTTGCCGGGAGACGGTGCGATCCTTCAGGACGATGTCACAGGCCGGGTCCGTCCCGAGCCGGTAGCTCCGGGGCGGGAGCGGGAGGCTCTGACCCGCCTCTGCACCGGACAGGAACATCAGCTTCATCCGCAGCGCGGAAGGCGGGCCTCCTGGCGCCACTTCCTCTTGCATCCGGTGCGTGGAATCGTCGTCGTCAGGCAACACTGGGTGGCGACGATAGCACCGGCCTCGGAGCGGACAACACTCCCACGGGCAGCGCTTCCAGTGCTCAGCGGCTGCTCAGGCCCCGGGCTCGGTCTCCTGGCCCGCCCGAGGAAGGAGGAGCTCGAACCGGGCTCCCAGCCCCAGTCCCTCGCTGTGAGCCTCGATGCGCCCGCCCAGGGCCTGGGCGCTCAGCGCGGAGCTGTGCAGCCCGAAGCCGTGGCCCTTCGCGCGCGTGGTGAACCCGTGGGTGAACAGCCGGGACTTCACGCTCGCATCGAACCCCACGCCGTTGTCGCTCACCGCCACGGCCGTGTGCGCCGCATCCTGCCGCACGGACAGGGTGATGCGCGGCTGGGTGTTGCCCGGCCGCTCGCGCACCGCGTTCTTCGCGTTGGAGATGAAGTTGACCAGGATCTGCACGATCACATGACGATCGTAGAACTCCGGCTCCTCCTCGCCGTACTCGCGCTGGAAGACCTTGTCGAAGTGATCCCCCACGGCGCACAGGCGGACCGCATCCTCCAGCAGCTCGCGCAGCCGCGCCTTCTCGCTCAGTCGGATGCGGGCTCGGGCATAGTTCTGCTGGGTGGCGATCACGCTGGTGGCGTGATCGATCTTCGTGGCCAGCGCCTCACACTCGTCCAGCAGGAACCGGCGCTCCTCCTCGAGCCGGGTGTGGAGCTTGCCCAGGTACTCGGGCAGCTGCCGGCCTCGCTCATCCTGCGTCAAAAAGGCACCCAGCGCCTCGGGGGGGTGCTCGAGCAGCAGCGACGTGGCACGCCCCAGTGAGGCGATGGGCACGCCCTGGATGCGCTCGCGCAGCACCGTGCTGCTCACCGTGATGCCCGTGAGTGCGTTGCCCAGGTTGTGGAGGATGCTGTTCGCGATCTCGGCCATGCCCGCGTGCCGGGCGCGATCCAGCAGCTCCTGCTGGGCGGCGTGGAGCTGCTCGGTGCGCTCGGTGACGCGCTGCTCCAGCTCCTCGTTGGCTCGCTGGAGCGCCGCCTCCGCGCGCTTGCGATCCGTGATGTCCGTGGAGACGCCGCACAGCCCCTCGATGGTCCCCATCGCCGAGCGCAGCGGGAACTTCGCGGAGATGAAGGTGTGCACCCCGTCCGGCAATGGCAGCTCCTCCTCGAACTGGAGCGTGGTGCCGCCGCTGAGCACGCGCTCGTCATTCTCCATCAGCGGGCGCGCGATCTCGGGCGAGAGCAGATCCTGGTCCTTCTTGCCCAGGATCCGGGCACGCGGGAAGCCGTAGGAGCTCTCGAACCGGCCGTTGATCATGAGGTAGCGGCCCTCGCGATCCTTGACGTAGATGGCAGCGGGCGAGTGGTCGATGAAGTCCTGCAGGTGCTGCCGGGTGGCGGAGACCTCGCGGCGGGAGACCTCGTGGGCCTGGCTCTGCTCGGCCAGGTGGTGGTGCACGCGGGCATTGTCCAGGGCCACCGCGGCCTGGGCTGCCAGCAGCTCGATGACACTCAGGAGCGTGCCCTCGAAGGCGCTCGGGACGTGGGGGTGCTCCAGGTAGAGCAGCCCGTGCTGCACTCCCCGGTGGGTGAGCGGAAAGCAGAGCACCGAGCGCAGTCCGCGAGCGCGCACCACCGCATCATCACAGTACGGGGCCTGCGTGACGGCATCCGCCAGGAGCACTGGCTCCAGCGTGCGGCGCGCGCCGTGGATCACCGCGTTGGGCAGCTCGCCCAGGGTGCGGCTCTCGCCCTCGGACTGACTCTGGATGACCCAGCCGCGCCCCTCGTGGAACCCCAGCAGCGCGGCATACGGGGCGCCGGTGTGCTCCTGAAGGACGCGCAGCACCGTGCGTTGCAGCTCCGGCAGGGAGAACTCATGGGAGATGGCGCGGACCGCCTTCGCCAGTGAGGGGACGTCAGTAGGTAAGGCGGAGGAACTCATGGCCTGGGGGAGCGTCACACCTTGTAGAGCAGGTCCATGTACTTCTTGAGCAGGTCGCTCAACAGTCCGCGGAAAGGAACCGTGGCTGCCATTCCGTAGACAGGGGCCATCGTACCTTTTTCTTCAGGATTTGCGCGGACGTGGTCCACGGCTTCCCTCAAGTCCATGAGGAAGCGCTCCGCCACGCCTGGCTGGGTATGACGCAGCGTGACACACAGGTGGACGGCCGCGGGCTTGTGCAGGCCATTGAGGTTCCAGCCCTTGGCGCTCAACCGATCCATCACCTTGTAGATGTCCAGCGAGCGCGAGCCGAAGGCGATCACGAACAGGGGATCTCCCAGCACGTGCAGCTCGGGGATGGCGCGGACGCCACGCTTGATGGCGTCTGCCGTCTCCAGGATGTGCCGAGAGGCTTCCAGGTAGCCCTGCTCGCCCATCGTCACCAGGGTGGCCCAGGCGGCAGCGATGAGCCCCCCGGGCCGGCTGCCGGAGAAGGTGGGGGAGAAGTAGATCCCTCCCGGCCACTCGGTGGCGGTGAAGTACTGGTGCGAGCGCAGCTCCGTGCCCCGGTACAGCACCACGGAGGTGCCCTTGGCCGCGTAGCCGAACTTGTGCGTGTCCGCGGACATGCTCGTCACCCCGGGCAGCCGGAAGTCGAACGGGGGCACCGGGTACCCCAGCCGCTTCGCCCACGGCAGCACGAAGCCGCCCAGGCACGCGTCCGTGTGGAAGCCCACGCCTCGCTTGCGTGCCAGCTCTGACAGCTCCTCGATGGGATCGATCACCCCGTGCGGGAAGGACGGCGCCGAGCCGATGACGACGATGGTGTTGCGGGTGAGCGCCTTGCGCATGGCCTCCACGTCCGCTCGGTAGTCCGGGCCCACCGGCACCCGCACCCTCTTGATGCCGAAGTAGTGCGCGGCCTTGTCGAACGCCGGGTG
>NZ_DASPHO010000087.1:0-3804 GCF_035629615.1 Hyalangium sp.
CCAGAAGCTGTCGGCCACGCTGGCGTCCACCGGTATCCGCTCGTTCTTCCTCCACCCCGCCGAGGCCGTGCATGGAGACCTGGGGCGCGTGGGCCGGGGGGACGTCATCCTCGCCCTGTCCAACAGCGGCTCCACCGAGGAGCTGCTGCGACTGCTGCCCTCGTTCCGGCGGCTGGGCACTCCGGTCATCGCCATCACGGGTGGACTGGAGAGCCCGCTGGCTCGGGGCGCGGATGTGGTGCTGGACATCGGCCGGATCGAGGAAGCGTGCCCCATGGGCCTGGTGCCTACGGCCTCCACCGCCGCGCTGCATGCGGTGGGCGACGCGCTGGCGATGACCCTGCTGCGCTCGAGAACGTTCGGCACGGAGGAGTATGCGCTGCTGCACCCGGGCGGGAAGCTGGGCCGCTCCGTGCAGCGCGTCTTCGAGGTGATGCGCACGGGCCCGGCCAACCCGGTGGTGCGCGAGACCGCGAAGCTGTCCGAGGCCGTGGGGGTCATGACGAGGACCCCAGGCCGTCCGGGCGCCACGAACGTGGTGGATCGGCAGGGGCGGCTGGTGGGCATTTTCACGGACGGAGACCTGCGCCGACTGGTGGAGCAGGGCCGCACGGACTTCATGATCCCGGTGCGAGACGTGATGGGCCGCGGGCCTCGATGCGTGAGCCCGGAGACGCTGGTGCTGACCGCCGCGGCGCAGATGCGCGAGGCCAAGGTGGATCAACTGCCGGTGGTGGACGCCGAGGGCCGTGCCGTGGGCTTGCTGGACGTGCAGGACCTGCTGGCCGCGCGGTTCCTGTGACTCTCCCTCTCTGAGAGAGTGTTAGACGGAACCGCTCCATGAGGGGGGCTGCCGGCGGCACATTCCACAAACCTGTCAGACAAGCAGACAGGTTCCCAGAGGTCGCTCCCGGCAGGAGCCTTCACAAACCTGTCAGACAAGCAGACAGGTTCCGGGAGGTCGCTCCCGGCAGGCTCTCTCGCAGGCAGGAGTCTCATCGGGTGCCAGGCAGGCCTGGGATCCCCCCTGAGCCTCGGCACGCCGGCTGCAATTCCATGCCTTCATGGACACGACGAACAGCGTGGCGCTGGCTCAGCGCCTGGAAGCAGCCGAGGTTGCCGTGCACGAGGCGTACGCGGAGCTGGACGGGAGTCCTAAATCGTGGACGGTCCTCCACTCCGCCAAGCGCTCCTACCGCGAAGCCGAGGCCGAGGCCGTGGTGATGCTGGGCGCTCACGCCGCCCTGGACATCATCATGAGCCGCCTGGCGCCGCCGGAGCTTCAGCTCGCAGGATAGACGCGTCCGCTACTGGCTGGCCTTGGCTTGCAGGGCCGCCTTGTTCGGGTAGTCCGGCACCGACTGCAGCAGCTTCGCCCAGAGCGCCTTCGCGCCCTTCGCGTCGCCCTTGGCCAGCAGCGTGTCGCCCAGCTTCTCCACGGCCGCCGCGTCCGAGCCCACTGCCACGCTCCAGATTTTGTCCGCCATGGGCCGCCCCAGCCCCGTCAGCGCCCACGCCATGCCCGCCTTCGCACGCCCGTTCTCCGGCTGGAACGGCACCACGCGCCGGTACACGCCCAGCGCCTCCTCATAGCGCCCCTTCGCCAGGTGCTCCTCACCCTCCTCCACCAGCTTCGCCAGGCCAGCCTCCAGCTCGGGCGTGCGCTCCGTGTTCTGGACGGCGTCCATCATCTCCTGCGTCAGCGCGGGCGGCGCGTCCTGCCCCTGTGCCCCTGCGTTCCCCGCCATCGGTGCACCGGCCATCGGCGCGCCTGCCATCGGCGCTGAGGGCCTGGGCTGCGACAGGCGGATGCGCCGCTCCTCCTCCCGCTGCTTCTTCCACTTCTCCCGGCCGCCCGCCTTTGCCGTCTCCTCCGCGAACTTGCTCAGCTGCATCGCCAGATCCACCCGAGGCCCGTCCGGGTGCACCGCCACGTAGGCCTCGAAGCCCTCGTGCGCCGCCTGCAGCGCCTTCACGTCCTCGCCCTTCGTCTCGTACAGCAGCGCCGAGCGCGAGAAGAGCGCCTCCGGATTCGACGGCGCCACGTCCAGCACCCGCTCGAACACCGTCAGCGCGCCCGCCTTGTCGCCCGTCAGGTACAGCACGTGCCCGCGCAGCACCTCCACCTCCAGCACCGGGGCCAGCGCCGCTCGCGCACAGGCCGCCGCACCCGCCGCGTCCCCCTTCTTGGCACGCTCCTGGGCCACCTTCCCCATCTCCTCCACCGTCGTCGCCGGAGTGAAGCCGCAGCCCGCCTCCTCCGCGCTCGGCACGGGCTTCTTCCCCAGCTTCTTGCGCTGCTCCAAGAAGAGCGTCCGCGTCGGCACCGCCTTCTCCTCCGCCTGGAGGAAGTACATCATCGCCTCCGATACCCTGCCGTTCGCGTGGTAGAGCTTTCCCAGCGAGGAGGCGATCTCGAAAGACTTCTCCCGCGTGCGCAGGCCCTCTGCTGAGTCCAGCTGCTTGAGCAGCTCATCAGCGCTGGGCGGCGCCCGGTCCGTGCCCGACATGGGCGGGTGACCGTCGGGTATCGCCCCCGGCGTCGACGGCTGCCCGGCCCCGCTCCCCGTCATGGGCGGGTGGCCCTCGGGCATTGTCCCCTGCCCCGAGGACGTGCCCTGCCCCGGCATCACGGCAGGGTGACCCTCGGGCATCCCTCCCGGAGAGGCGGGGCGAGCGGGAGAGGCCTGAGTCCCCGGCGGGACGGGCGGGTGGTTGGGCGGAAGGTTGGTCGGCTCGGCGGCGAGCAGGGCCGCAGTCAGGGCAAGGCAGAGGGTCATGACTCGTTCACCAGAGGGCTCAACTCGGGCCACTGGGTGGCCGAGAGCCTGCGGACATCCTGCGGATCAAGCCGGGCGAGCAGCTCCTTCACGGGCACGCCCAGCACCGGGTGCTTCACATCGGGGGCAAGCTCCACCAGCGGCTCCAAGGCGAAGCGGCGCTTGTGCAGCTCCAGGTGCGGCACCTGGAGGTTCGCATCCGCCACCACCTCACCCTCCCACAGGAGGATGTCCAGATCGATGGGCCGAGGCCCCCAGCGCCCCCTGCTCCGGGTGCGGCCCAGGTCCTGCTCGATGCGCTGGAGGATGGCGAGCAGCCGCTGCGGCCCCAGCCCACAGTCCAGCGCCACCACCGCGTTGAGGAAGCGAGGCTGAGGCGGGCCGACCGGCGCGCTGTCGAAGAGCGGGGAGCAGCGCAGCACGATGACTGCATCGATGAGAGAGAGCGCTTCCAGGGCCGCCACGAGGTAGCTCTCCCGGTCTCCCTCGTTGGAACCCAGCCCGACGTAGACGTTGGCGGTGCTCAAGGCTCGCTCTCAACCGGGTTGGCCAGGGTCCCGATTCCCTCGATCTCCACCTCGACCGTGTCCCCGGCTGCCAGCTTCCCTACCCCGGAGGGAGTCCCCGTGCTTATCAGGTCCCCGGGCAGGAGCGTCATGATCTGGGAGATGAACGACACCAGCTGCGCCGGCCCGAAGACCATGTCGGAGGTGCGGCTGTCCTGGCGCACCTGTCCGTTCACCCGGCAGGTGATCCGCAGATCTCCCGCGGGCAGCCCCGTCACCGCCCAGGGGCCAGCGCAGGAGAAGGTGTCGTAGCTCTTGGCGCGGGTGTGCTGCACCTCGCGGCGCTGGATGTCGCGCGCCGTCACGTCGTTGAAGCAGGTGAGCCCCCAGATGGCGCGCGCGGCGGTGGCCTCGTCCACGTTCTTCAGCCGCTCGCCGATGAGCAGCGCCAGCTCCGCCTCGTAGTGCACCTCCTCGCTGGCCTTGGGGATGCGGATGGGCGAGCGCGGCCCGTTGAG
>NZ_DASPHO010000088.1:0-19016 GCF_035629615.1 Hyalangium sp.
CACCTTCACCGGGATCTGGTAGCGGTGGACCACGCTCGCCACCACACCCCACGCAGGGGGGTAGGGGTTGCCGTACTCCAGCAAGAGCGTCACATCCTGACTGGAGGCCGGGATGTTCCCGGAGATCAGCTCCCCGGCATAGCCCACCACTCCCTCCTTCAGCCCGCCCACCGCCGGGGCCAGGATCAGGCTGTGGCGCACGGAGGTCTCGGGCAGGGGCACGGCCAGCGGGTGCACCGCCGCCCGGTGCGCCTCGAAGCTCGAGCGCCGCCAGTCCACGGTGAGCTGCTGCGGTGCAAACGCGCTGAAGGTTCCGCTCACGGGCGTGGACTGCCCATCCCCGCGGAGCGTCACGTTCGTCAGCGTCAGCGCCCGCGCGAGCGCGAAGTAGTTGAAGTCTCCCGACGCGCGCCGAAGCTTCTGGAGCAGGTAGAGACGATCCCCCTTCGTGCTGTCGATGACCTCCTGGCGCCCGAAGGCCGAGCGGTACTCCGCGCTCTGCCCGGTCAGCGAGGTTCCCCCCGGCTGTGGCGCGGAGCTCAGGTGGAGCACCCCCGCCGCTCCCGCGTTCGGAGCCACCAGGTCGAAGTCCTGGTAGGCCTCCATGGGCGCCAGGCCGTCCACGCTCAGGGTGGCCTGGAGGGCCGTGGGCACGGTGACGACGCCCTCACGGCCCAGGAGGTACTCATCCAGGTTGAGCTGGCGGTGCTCAGTGATGACGTACGAGTTCGTGCCTCGCTTCAAGTAGTAGGGGCCCTGCGGGACGTTGTCGAACTGGAAGGCGTCGGTGTCCCGGGCGACGAAGGGGCGTGTCTCGAAGGTGTCGCCCGTGGGCACGAGCACCGACAGCGTGGACCGCACGCCCGTGTTGTCCAAGGCCACCACATCCCCCGTCTCCAAGCGGCGGTGGATGATCCGCTGGCCGTAGACCACGTTCGGGTCGTCGCCCTCCGGGGGCGGGTCGGGTGGCAGGGGCTTGTCGCCCTCACAGGCGAGCGACAGCAGGCTCAGGGACACGAGCAGGGCAGCGAGGCGGAGGGAGCGTGGGGGCGGGATGGGCATGACCCGGGGATCGTAGCCCACCCGTCCCGCGCGTCCGACAGGGACCGCCGGGCCCCGGGGCTCAGGGCGCTCGAGGCAGCAGGACGGTGAAGGTGGTCCCGCCCTCCACCAGGGACCGGACGCTCACCCGCCCCCCATGCGCCAGCACGATGTGCCGGACGATGAAGAGCCCCAAGCCGATGCTCCTCCCTGCATGGCCTGTCTGCGAGGGGAGGCCTCGCTCCATCGGCTCGAAGATGCGAGGGAGCACATCGGACGCGATCAGGTTTCCCTCGTTGTGCACTTCCAGGACGACCGCGTCCACCTCTCCCCGCGTCGTCACCCGGACCGGCGTCTCCGGTGGGCTGTACTGAAGCGCGTTCCCCAGCAGGTTGGTGATGACCTGGGCCAGCCGATCCGGATCCCACTCCCCCAGCCCGTCTCCGGACTGCTCTACCAGGATGGTGCGGTCCGAGTGGGTGGGCTGCACCTCGTCCACCACCGAGTGCACCAGGGCGTGGAGGTTCGCCTGCCGCCGGTGCAGCGGGATACCGCCCCCCTGTCGCGCCCGGGTGAAGTCCAGCAGATCCCGGATCATCCGCGTGGCTCGCTCGGCGGACGTGAGGACGCGGATGGCGTTGCGCCGCTGCCGCTCCTCGAGCTCCTCCGACTTCAGCAGGGCCGTTGCCGCCAGCGTGATCGCGTTCAGCGGGTTGCGCAGATCGTGGCTGACGATGCCAATGAGCTGACGCTCGAACTCGGCGCGCTGCGAGGACTCCGCCTCCAGCCGCCTGCGCTCGGTGACGTCCTGGAGCGCTCCCACCACCTGGGTGGCACGGCCCTTCGTGTCCCGGACGATGTGGCAGCGATTCACCACGTGAGCCCACGTCCCCTCCGCGCGCCGCAGACGGTACTCCGCCTGCCAGTCCTGCACCTCGGTCCCGACAGCCTCCTCGAAGCTGCGCAGCACCCCCTCTCGATCTTCGGGGTGGATGCACTGGTTCCACCAGCCAAGGGTGTTCCCCACATTCTCTGGCCTGTAGCCAAAGTAGGTCAGGAGGCTCGGGCTGTGCTGCAGCTCTCCCGTGATCGGGTTCCACTCCCAGATGATATCCCGGGTCGCACGCGCGGCGAGCTGGTACCGCAGCTCGCTGTGGCGGGCCCGCTCTTCGGCAGCCTGCACCTCCAAGAGGGCGCGCTCCGCGATGAGACGCAGCGAGCGCTCGTCCGCGAGCGTCCGCTTTCGCTGCAGCTCCCAGCGCAGGAGCGCATGCACCCGGGCCAGCAGCTCCGCCGCGTGGAACGGCTTGAAGACGTAGTCATTGGCGCCCGCCAGCAGCCCCTCCTCCACGTCCTCCGGACGCGTGTGCCCGGTCACGAGGAGGATGGGGAGCATGGCCATGGCGGGGTTGCCGCGCAGGTACCGGCAGACCTCGATGCCGGACAGGCCGGGCAGGTGCCAGTCCAGGACGAGCACGTCGGGCGAGGGTCGCTGCTGGAGCACCTCGAGGAGCTCTTCTCCCGTCGAGAACACCTCTACCCGGCAAGCGCTGGACAGTGCGCGGCGGATGGCCTCAATCTCCATGGGGCTGTCGTCTACAATCCAGGCCAGGGGCGACAGATTCTCAGCAGAGCCGGCGGACGAGGAGGGGGACACGAGGAGACTCGCTCTAGTCCCTGCTCCTCTCAGGCGTCAACGCGCAGCGGTGACAAGTTCGATCATCCGTTCGACATGATGCGTTTGGACGTGGAGGTGGGAGTCGTCAGCTGGGGGTGGAACGACGGGCCGCATCCGGGTACATCCTGGTCAGCCATAGAGAGGGACGCTCAGCCATGAAGCCCATTGTGACGCTGACCATCAACCCGACGATCGATCTGGCCACGACCGTGGCGGAGGTGACGCCCGAGCACAAGCTCCGGTGCGAGCCGGAGCGCCGCGACCCAGGTGGCGGAGGGCTCAACGCCGCGCGGGTCATCCGCGAGCTGGGCGGAGAGTCGCTCGCGCTCTACCCTCGGGGGGGTTCCACGGGAGACCTGCTGGAGCAGCTCCTGGAGCAGAAGGGCCTGCGGCGCTGGCCCATCGTCATCTCGGGCCATACCCGGGAGAACTTCACGGTGGCGGAGAAGAAGAGCGGGCGCGAGTTCCGCTTCGTCATGCCGGGGCCCACGCTGTCCGAGAAGGAGTGGCAGGCCTGCCTGGAGTCGCTGTCCACCGTGGCGGCGGACGCTGACTACATCGTCGCCAGCGGCAGCCTGGCGCCCGGCGTCCCCGTGGACTTCTATGCCCGGGTGGCCCGGGTGGCGCGCAAGCAGAACGCGCGGCTGGTGCTCGACACCTCGGGCGAGCCGCTGCGCGCGGCCCTGGAGGAGGGCGTGTTCTTCGCCAAGCCCAACCGTAAGGAGTTCCGGGACATGATGGGCACCCAGGTGGATGATCCCGCCGCCCTGGCCGCGGCCGCCCGGAGCTTCCTGGAGCAAGGACGCGCCGAGCTGCTCGTCGTCTCCAAGGGGGCCGATGGCGCGCTCCTGACGACGCGCGAGGGCCAGTTCAGCGCCACCCCGCCGCCGGTGGAGACGCACAGCTCGGTGGGCGCAGGGGACAGCTTCGTGGGAGGCATGACGTTCGGGCTCGCGAGCGGCCTGTCACCCCAGGAGGCCTTCCGGTGGGGCATTGCCTCCGGCACCGCGGCGCTCCTGAGCGCAGGCACGGATCTCTGCCGGAGGGCGGACGTCGAGCGTCTGTTGACCCAGGTCCAGCCCGTGCGCCTGGCGTAGGCTGGAGCTCCCCGAGGGTGCTCGCGTGCGTCACTTCCTCTTCTTCTGCTTGCTGATGGTGGCCTGGCCGGCGCGCTGCTCGGGCTGATCGGACCGTACGTCGCGGTGGGCCCGGAGGTGGCCTGGTACGGCGGCGTCGGCACCCGGACCGAGGTCTTCAATGGACAGGTCACCCTGTCGCAGCACTCCCTCTTCCAGCTCGGAGCCCTGCTTCGCCTGGGCGCTGAGGTCGGTCCCACCCGGACCTCCGTGCTGGCCGGGCTGGGCCTCAACGACAACCGCTCGGGCCATGCGGGAGCCTCGGTGGGAGGGGAGGTGGAGCTGCTCCTGGGAGAGCGCCTGTCGGTAGCCCTCGAGGTGCGGTACCACTTCAACCTGGAACGGGAGCTCTCCCGCTCCGACCCGGACTACCTGACGTTCGGCGTGGGCTCTCGCCTGAGGTGGTGAGGGGCGCGAGTCCCAGCCCGGAGGCTCAGGGCTTCGGCTCCGGCTCCGCAGGCTGCGGCGCGGGAAGCTCCGGACGCTGAAGCTTCCACGTCCCCACATACCGATCGTGGTTCCGTGGGTTCTCGTAGCGGGCCAGGCCCACCAGCCCCTCCGGAGTGAGCACCGCCTCGTGCTCCACCTTGCCCCGCCCCTTGCTCAGCAGCGGGGTGGAGAAGCGCACCCGGGAGGGCTCCACCGCGAGCGCCTCGAGCGGGAAGGGCCCCTCCGTCCTGCCGCTGGCGAAGACGATGCGCACGGTGCCGGCCAGCGCGGTCCCGGCCTGCTTCACCGCCAGGTGGAGCGTGGCCGGGGACTGGCCGGCCTCCTGGGAGTAGAAGCGCATCTCCCCCTGCCATGTGCCGAGCAGCGCGGGCAGCTCCAGGGGCTGGCCCTCCGGGAGTGTAGGCAGCTCGGGAACCCGGGGCTGTCCCTCGACGTAGCCGCCGCTCTGGCGCAGCTCCTCATAGGTGGCCCAGGCCACGCGCTGGAGCGGCTCGGCCTGCTCGGGCGTGAGCGAGACCAGCGTCACCGTCTTCGCGGGGTTGAGCACCCCCTCGGGCATCGGGTGCCCGGTGAGGGTGGAGGCCAGTCCCACGGGGGAGCTGCCCGTCAGCGTCGTGTAGAGCGTGGAGGCCGTGAGGTAGCTGCCCGCGGGGGAGGGGTGGCTGCCGTCCTCGTGGTAGAGCACCCCCTCGGGGTTCTCCTGTCGCGCCCGGGCCCAGGCCAGCCCCGCGGGGATGATGGGCGCTCCCAGCTCGCGGGCCACGGACATGTAGGCCTGCGTGAGACGCGCCTGGGACTCGGGGGTGTCTCGCCGGGCCCAGGTGAGCAGGAAGAGCGGCTGCGCGCCTACCTTGCGCGCCTCCTCGGCAAAGCGCCTCGCGTAGGGGTGGAAGGCGAGCTCCGGGTCATTCACCTCGTGGCGGCCCTCGATGAGCAACAGGCCCAGCGTGCTCTGCTCCTGGAGCACCACATAGTCCCAGCGGCCCTGCCGGAGCGCCGCGAGCGCCTCTCCTCGCTCCCAGTGCTGCTGGAGCCGCACCCCTGGCTGGGTGACGGCGCGCGTCCGGATGCGCAGGGGCGGGGTGGCCGACGCCGCCAGGCCCTCCACCAGGGCCGGTAGGTTGTTGTTGTACGTGTAGCTGTTACCGATGAAGAGGACGTGGAGCGGGCGGGCCGGCGGGGGGGGCTCTGCGGATGCGAGGGGGACGCACAGCAGCCCCCACACCAGGAGCGTTGCCAGCGGGGTCAGCGAGGGGTGGGAGCCAGAGGGCAAGCGCATTGGCATGGAGGGAGGGACTCCGCGAGGACGGATTCTGCAGTATTTGCCTTGCCCCGCCCAGGCATGCCTAGCCTTGTCCCAGTATGAGTGGGCGTCGAGACTCCACATCCATCTACGCCGTCCAGGACGTGCGACAGCAGCTCGAGCAGCGGCTCGCGCTCGCCGAGCCGGAGGACACCTGTCGTGGCATCTTCTTCAACGGCGTGCTGGACGGGGTGAAGGCGTTCCTGGGGCCCGAGATCGAGGCACGCTGCCGCGAGTCCGCGGGCCAGCGGAAGTTCATCGACTTCTTCAGCTATCCGGTCTCGGGCTTCATCCAGATGTCCCTCACCGTGGTGGATCTCCTGAGCCCTCACCTGGGGGGGGGATGGCAGGTGCTGAGGTGGATGGGCGAGCAGTCCACGCTGAGCTTCCTGAACACCGTGGCGGGCAAGACGGCGCTCATGCTGGCAGGCACCAACGTGAAGCGGCTCGTCAACCAGCTGCCCATCAGCTACAAGGCCTCGCTGAGCTACGGCGAGCGAAGGGTGGAGTGGACGGGTGAGCGCAGCGGGCGCTTCATCTTCAAGCGCGACTTCATGCCGCCCGCGTACCACGAGGGCGTCATCGCCAAGGCGGTGGAGCGGGCGAAGGTCCGCAGCGTCCTGGTGCGCGGGTATGCCACGGGCCCCCTGGACACCGAGTACGAGCTGACGTGGGAGGACGCCTCCAAGCCCTGAGCGCTCAGAGCACCTTCTCGAGCTCGCGGCGCAGGTCCTCCTTGGACAGCCAGCCCGTCACGGCCACCGGAGTCACCAACTGGAGCGTCTGCTGCTCGCGGAGCACCTGTGCGGCCGGGCCTACCGTCAGGTGCACCTTGCGGACCTGGGTGCGCAGCGCCTCCAGCCCGAGCAGCTCGCGCGACAGCTCCTCCAGCACGCCGAAGGCCCGCGCGCCCAGGGTGTCCAGCGCGCCCAGGGCCTCGGGCTCCGGTGGGAGCTTGTCCCAGTCCACTTCGAGCTCCAGCGGGGTGCCCAGCGTCGCAGCCAGGGAGGCCTGACGCTCGGCCAGCTTCCGCCGCAGCTCGAGCTTCGTGGGCGGAGGCGGCGCTCCCGGCGCGGGCTGGAAGAGCCCCGGGAACTCGTGCACGGTGATGGCTTCGACGGCTTCCAGCCGGATGAAGAGGGCGTCCGGCTGGGGGCGTCGGGCGTCCCCGCTCAGCGCGTGCAGGACCACCGTCTTGCCACCCCGGGGGTCCTCGCGCTGCTCCAGGAAGACTCCCTGGAGATCCCGCCCGCTGCGCAGGTGGAGCGTCACCATCGGGAGCCGGACCGGCTCACCCTTGGCCCGTAGCTTGTCGAACTCGCCCAGCCGGGAGAGCAGCTCCTCCAGGGTGCGAGCCTCCAGGCCCTTCAGCGACTTCACGAGGGGTTCCACTGCCAGTGCCATGGGTGCTCCCGCCTGCGGATGGAAGGTGTCCACGCGGTCCAGGCCGCGGAAGAGGTGGACGCTAGCGTGAGGCTCGCCGGGTCGCTACAAGCCATTCCATGCCACCCATCGGCCTCACCGCCATCCAGATCCGCCAGGGGCATCCGGACTTCCTCGATCTGCCGTGGAATCTGCCACTCGGGGAGTGGGAGGGAAAGTGCACCCGGCTGGTCCAGGTGCCTCGCGGCCTGTCGCGGCATGAGGTGCTCTTCGTCAGCTATGGCAAGGTCATCTACGCCCTCAAGGAGCTGCCGCCACGGGTGGGCCAGCGCGAGTACGAGGTGCTGCGCGGCCTGGAGGAGCGGGAGCTGCCGGCGGTGGCGGCCGTGGGGCTGGTGAAGGCGCGCACGGGCTCGGAGCCCTCGGAAGGCGAGGAGAGCAGCGTGCTCATCACCCGCTACCTGGAGGGCTCGCTGCCCTACCGCACGCTCTTCATGAACCAAGGCCTGGAGCGCTACCGGGAGCGCTTGCTGGACGCCATGGCCAGCCTGCTGGTGCGCCTGCACCTGGGCGGCTTCTACTGGGGGGACTGCTCCCTCTCCAACACGCTGTTCCGCCGGGACGCGGGCGAGCTGCAGGCCTACGCGGTGGACGCGGAGACCTCCGAGCTGCACGAGCGCCTGTCCGAGGGCAAGCGCCTGCACGATCTGGACATCATGGAGGAGAACATCGCCGGTGGCCTGGCGGATCTAGCGGCGGCGGTGCAGCTGCCCCCGTCTCTTGATGTCTTCGAGACGGGCCCCACCATCCGCAAGCGCTACGAGCGGCTCTGGGAGGAGATCAACAAGGAGATCCCCATCGCGACGCACGAGAGCTACCGCATCCACGAGCGGATCCGCGCGCTGAACGATCTGGGCTTCTCGGTGGGGGAGGTGGATCTGGTGGCCAGCGGCGAGAGCGATCACCTGCGCATGCGGACCATCGTCACGGACCGCAGCTACCACCGCCACCAGCTCCACAACCTCCTGGGCCTCGTCGCCGAGGAGAAGCAGGCCACGCTGCTGCTCAACGAGATCCAGGAGCTCAAGGCCACGCTCACGCGCGAGCTCAACCGCAGCACGCCCTTGAGCACCGCGGCGTTCCGCTGGCTGGAGGAGCGCTTCAACCCCACCATCCAGAAGCTCCAGCCTGTGCGCGGCGCCACGGAGCTCTCCGAGCTGTACTGCCAGGTGCTGGAGCACAAGTGGTTCCTGTCCGAGCGGGCGAAGGCGGACGTGGGGCTCGAGCGTGCCATTGAGGGCTACATGGAGCTGCGCAAGCGCCAGAAGGATCCCGCGGTGGCCTCTCTCCTTCCTGGAGAGCCAGCCTCGCCCTCGCTCCCCCGGCCGGTGCCAATAAGCGCAGCCGATGGGACACAGGAGTCAGTCCCCTTGCTCAAGGTCCCTGCCGTCGACAGCTCCCAGGGAGACCGTTAGCTTTCAGGCATGCCCTCGTCATCCTCATCGATCGGCACGCCTCTCGCTGTTGAAGTCGAGATCCGACGGGAGAAGGCCTCGGCGCTGCGGCGCGTCGGGGACAAGCTGGAGACCCTGATCGCTCAGCTGGTGAAGCTTCAAGGCGAGCTGTCCACGCTCAGCGGGTGGCAGCGCGCGAAGAAGGCCGAGGAGTACCAGAAGCTCTGGGCCGACGCCGACTACCAGCGCTGGTGCCTCGTCATCCAGCGCGAGTCCCTGGGCCTGTTCCATCACGCGGAGGTGGACCTGATGTACCCCATTCCACCGAAGGTGAAGTGAGGCTCAGGCCGCGGAGCGCCACACGGCGATGGCCAGCAAGGCCCAGCCGACCAGGAAGCCCAGGCCCCCTATGGGGGTAATGGCGCCCAGCGCTCGGATGCCCGTCAGCGCCAGCACGTACAGGCTGCCGGAGAAGAGCACGATGCCGGCCAGCATGGCTCCTCCAGCGGTGGAGAGCAGCGGAGAGGGCCGCGTCTGCGCCACGAGCCCGATCGCGATGAGGCCGAGCGAGTGATACATGTGATAGCGCGCTCCCGTCTCGAAGATCGTCAGGAGATCCTGGGGAAGCCGGGCCTTCAAGGCGTGCGCGCCAAAGGCCCCCGCCGCCACCGAGAGGAACGCGTTGGCCGCGCCCAACACAATCCACAGCCGCATCGTCGAGTTCCTTTCATCGAGGGTCCGAGTTGCGGCAAGGTACACCGCCCTGGGCGGGGCGTCTCGCCCGGGTGTCTCCCTCGCCACTGTCTTTTCACGCTCGATGACCGACTCCACCTCGAAGAAGTCCACTCCCGCTCCGTCTTCCAGCCCAGGACGCCCGCTCTCGTTCGAGCTGCGCGAGTCTTCCATCCAAGGGCGCGGTGCCTTCGCCACGCGCCGCATCCGCAAGGGCGCGCGCATCATCGAGTACACCGGCGAGCGCATCACCCAGGCGGAGGCGGACAAGCGCTACGACGACGAGGCGATGGGTCGCCACCACACCTTCCTCTTCACCCTGGACGAGAACACGGTGATCGATGCCGCCGTGGATGGCAACGAGGCGCGCTTCATCAACCACAGCTGTGATCCGAACTGCCAGGCGCTCATCGAGGATGACAAGATCTTCATCTACGCCCTGAAGGACATCTCGCCCGGCGACGAGCTCCTCTACGACTACGCCTACGAGCGGGCCGAGGGGATGGATGAGGAGTCGGAGCAGCTCTATGTGTGCCGCTGCGGCGCGAAGAACTGCCGCGGCACCATCCTCGCGCCCCCGAAGCCAGCGAAGAGCACCCAGAAGGCGAAGAAGGGCGCGAAGCGCTCCAGCAAACCCGCGACGACCGGGAGGAAGACGTCCCGCGTGAAGGGCCCCCAGCGCAAGAAGACGGCGCGTGAGGGCTCCCAGGCGAAGGGTCGCAAGCGGGCGTAGGGGCTGTCGGCTCCCTTCTACTCGTACCGGAGCGACTCGATCGGCGTGAGGCTCGCGGCCCGCCGGGCGGGCCAGATTCCGAAGAAGACGCCCACCCCGCCCGAGAAGACGAAGGCCAGCACCACCGACTCGGGCGCCACGGCCGTGTTCCACCCTGCGAGCTGCTGGAGCGCGTAGGAGCCGCCCAGACCCAGCAGGAGCCCGAGCCCTCCGCCCACCAGGCACAGCACGAGGGACTCGATGAGGAACTGGAGCATGATGTCGTTCGGACGTGCGCCGAGCGCCTTGCGCAGGCCGATCTCCCGGGTGCGCTCCGTCACCGAGACCAGCATGATGTTCATGATGCCGATGCCGCCCACCAGCAGAGAGATCGCCGCGATGCCCGCCAGCAGCAGGGTGAAGGTCTGGGTCGTCTCCTGCACGGTGCTGAGCAGCGAGGCCTGATCGCGGATGTTGAAGTCCGCGTCCTGCCCCGGGCGGAGCCGGTGCGCGCGCCGGAGGATCTGATCGATCTCCACCATGGCGGCATTCATCTTGTCCTCGCTCACGGCCTGCACCGCGATCGAGCGCAGCCGGTTGTTGCCCATGACGCGAAACTGCGCGGTCGCCAGGGGGATGTAGATGCTCTCGTCCGGGTTCGAGAACCCCTGGGAGCCCTTCTCAGCGAGCACGCCGATGACCTCGAAGGGCACACCGCCGACCCGGATCGTCTGCCCCACCAGCGCGTCGGTGGAGGCGCCGCCGAGCTGTGCTCCCACCAGGGCGCCCAGCACCGCCACCCGGCGCCGGCCTCGATCCTCCGCCTCCGTGAAGAGCCGCCCGGCTGCCACCTGGTAGTTGTTGACGCTGAAGTAGGTGGGCCAGCTGCCCACGATGGACAGGTTGGCGTTGCTCGCGCCGCGCTCGATCTGGACGCGGCTCTCCATCTCGGGCGAGACGGCCTGGATGCTCTCCGACTGCGCGCTGAGCGCCTCCGCATCCTCGACGGAGAGCAAGGCCTGACCTCGGCCCAACCCACCGGCGAAGGACTGCCCCGGGCGCACGGTGAGCACGTTGGCGCCCAGCGTCTTGAGCCGGGCCTCCACGGAGCGCTGGGCACCCTCGCCCAGGGCCACCATGGTGATGACGGCCGCGATGCCGATGACGACACCCAGCATGGTGAGCAGCGAGCGCAGCTTGTTGGCGACGATCGCATCCAGCGCGACCCAGAGGATCTCGAAGATCAGCATGGCCCTGTTACCTCCGCCCGCCGCCGCCACCGCGCCCGGTGCCGCCCGCGCCAGGGATCACCCCGCCGGTCCGCTGCCGCATCCGCTCGAGGCTCTGCTGCTGCTGCTGCTGGAGCTGGGCCACGGAGACCAGGAGCACCTTCTCACCGGGCTCCAGGCCGCTGAGGACCTCCGTGTTCTCCCAGTCACTCAGGCCCAGCATGACGCGCCGGGGCTGCGGGCCTCCCGCCTGCTGCACGAAGACCACCCCTGGGCGCCTGTCCGGGTTGTCTCCGCGCTGCCCCTGTCCGCCACGGGACCGGGAGCCCCGCGCACCGGAGGCGGTCGCCCCCTCAGGTCTGCACGCCCGGAGCTTCTCGCGATCCGCCTCGGACAGCTCACCCGGCCCGCCATCCGTTCGGAGGCGCTGGAGCAGCTCCGTGCACTCGGGGGAGGGGGCGGGGGCGCTCTCGGGAGCCGGGCCGCCCTCGGGGGAGGCTCCCGGCGGACGCAGCGTCGTGCGCACCGACGCCTCATCCAGTCCCAGCACGGCCGCCGCGGAGGCGGCCTCGCGGGGGCTCACCACCGCCGCGTTGGGGATCGTCACGACGTCCTCCCGGCTGGCGATCTGGACGCCCACCTCTGCGTTCATCCCTGGCTTGAGCAGCCCCTCTGGGTTCTTCAGGCGGATGAGCACCGGGAAGAGGGTCACGTTCTGCTCGACCACGGCCTGGGGCTCAATCTTGACGACCTCGCCGATGAAGGTGCGGCTCGGGTAGGCCTCCAGCGACACCCGCGCCTCCAGGCCGGGGCCGATCTTCCCGATGTCGGTCTCGTCCACCTTTGTGCGGACCTGTATCTCGGACATGTCGGCCATCTTGAACAGCGTGGTGCCGCCAGACACGTTGGTGGTGGCGGAGGCGATGATGAGCCCCGGCTCGATGGTTCGCTCCAGGATGGTGCCGGCGATGGGGGCGCGGATCGTCACGTCCTTCCTCCGCTCTCGCGCAAGCTGCAGGTTCGTCTCGGCGCGGACCGAGGCCGCGCGGGCCGTGGCGGACGAATCCACCGCCGCCTCCAGCTCCTGCTGGGTGACGACGCCCGAGGCCCGCAGCGACTCCATGCGCTGGCGCTGGGCATCCACGGTCGACAGGCGGACCCGAGCGGACTCGAGGTCCGCCTCGGCCTGGGTGAGCGCGTTCTGCACGTCCCGAGGATCGATCTCCGCCAGCAGATCTCCCTGCGCCACCTTGCTGCCGGTCTCGACGAGCACGCGGAGGACCTCGCCGGAGGCCTTCGACTTCACCTCCACCACCCGGATCGGCTCCAGCAGGCCGGAGGCCTCGGCGACGATCTCCAGGTCCATGCGCTTGGCCTCGGCGGTGGGCAGCTCCTGCTGGGCTGTCTTCTCCGTGGACCGGGTGCGCGCGAAGTACACCCCCGCCCCGGCGAGGGCCAGCGCTCCGAGGATGAGGACCACCTTCTTCCAGTTGCTCACGAGCGCTTCTCCCGCCGCGCCACCTCGCCAGGCAGCGCGGCCAATTCACTCCTGCTTCCTGTCATCCCGCTCGATCACGCCGTCCTTGAGGAAGAGGACCCGCTTGGCGTGCTCGGCGATGTCGGCTTCATGGGTGACCATCATGAGGGTCTGCCCCTGGGCATGGAGCTCGCCGAAGAGCGCCATGATCTCGACTCCCGTCTTGCTGTCGAGCGCGCCCGTCGGCTCGTCCGCCAGCAGCAGGGCAGGCTGGGTCACCAGGGCTCGGGCGATGGCCACGCGCTGGCGCTGGCCGCCCGAGAGCTCGTTGGGGCGGTGGTCCTTGCGAGCCCCCAGGCCCACCTTCTCGAGCAGGGCCGCGGCCCGCTCATGGCGCTGGCGCTTCTTCACGCCCGCGTAGACGAGCGGCAGCGCCACGTTGTCCAGGGCGGAGGCGCGGGGAAGCAGGTTGAAGCTCTGGAAGACGAAGCCGATCTCGCGGTTGCGGATCCTCGCCAGGGACTCCTCGCTCAGCCCCGCCACGGGCTGGCCGTTGAGCCAGTACTGACCGCTGCTGGGGATGTCCAGGCAGCCGATCAGGTTCATGAAGGTGGACTTGCCGGAGCCGGACGGCCCCATGACGGCCACGTACTCGTTGCGTCGGATCTCCAGGTTGACTCCGCGCAGCGCGAAGACCTCCTCCGAGCCCATCCGGTAGGTCTTGGTGAGGCTCTCGACGCGGATCACCACGTCCGACAGCGCGCGTTCCGCCGCGCTCACAGCTTCCTCCCCAGGATCGACTCGAGCTCCGCGCGGGAGAGCAGGTAGTCGAAGCGCAGGCTCACGAGGTTGTTCTGCGCCTCGACGAGGGCCGCCTGGGAGGTGAGCAGCTCCAGGATGGTGGTGGCGCCCAGGCGGTAGCGCTCCTGCTGGACGCGCAGATCCTCCTCGGCCACCTCGACGGCCTGCCGGGCCATGGAGATCCGCTGCTCCGAGAGCTGGAGCTGGCTCAGCACCCGCTCGGCCTCGGCGCGGACGGCCCGCCGGGTGTCGGCGAGCAGGGCCTGAGTCACCTCCGCCTGCGTCGTCGCGCGGACCATGCCCTCCTGTCGCTGGAAGCCGTCGAAGATGGAGTAGGACAGGCCGAGCTGGACCGACCAGCCCGTTCGCCCGCTGGAGAAACCGGGGTCCTCGATGCCCCAGTTGTAGCCGAGGTTGTAGCCCCCGGAGAGTCGGACAGTGGGGTAGTACTGGGAGCGCGCCGTGCCGATGCCCGCCTCCGCGGCGAGCACGGCGGCCTCCGCGGACTGCACCGAGGGTGCCTGCGAGACGAGGCTGGAGATCACCGCCTCGCGCGAGGCCTGGATCGGCGTGGGCTCGAGGGGGCCGGAGGGGGCGGGATCCACGGGCCCATCGACACCGACGAGCCGGCCCAGCGAGAGGGCGGCCGTCAGGCGCTGGTTCTCGAGCTGGAGCAAGGACTCCTGGGCGGTGTTGAGCTCGAGCTGGGAGCGGAGCACGTCCGAGCGAGTCGCCGAGCCTACGGTCAGGCGTCGCTCCGCCGCGCCGACGCCTTCCTTCGCGCGCTCAATGCGAGCCCGCGCCACGGCCATGAGCTCCTCGGCGCGCAGCGCGTCGAAGAACGAGCGCTCGACGGAGAGCTCCACGGTGAAGCGCTGCCCGACGAGCTGGGCCTCCGCGGACTGGGACTCGGCCTGGGCGCGCTGCCGCTCGGAGCGGCGGCGGAACCCGGTGAACACGTCCCAGGAGGCCGAGAGGCCGGCACTGGTGGAGCCGTTGGAGCCATTGCCGAGCGAGCTGTTTGCGCTAAGGGACAACCCTGGCAGGTAGGCCCCGAAGGCGCTCCGCTCAGCCGCCTGAGTCGTCCGGATGGTTCCCTGCGCCTGGACGACCTGGGGACTGACCTTGAGGGCCCGGGTGAAGGCCTCCTCGAGCGTCATGCTCACCCAGGCGCTGTCCTGCTGGGCCGAGCTGGTGCCAGGCGTGAGCACCAGGGCGAGGAGCACCGCTGTCAAGGCGAGCAGGTATCCGCGATGGTGTGTCCCGGGAGAGGTGGGCATCGTCCGTAGGTGAGCGAGCAGTTCCAGGAGCAGAACCCCTGGGTGGGGCAAAGGTTAGAATGCCTACCATTTTCCGGTGGCATAGAGTGGGGCCGTGGATGAAATCCTTCGGTTCCTCCTGACGACGCCGCCGCAACCAGGTGCCCTCCAGTCGCTGGAGGACTGGTGGCGTCAACACCTGGGGCTCGCCTCGCGTTTCCCGGTGACCGTGGACCTGGCATTGGCGGGCGGCTTCCTGGCGGATCGGCTCGGCTTCGCGTTTGCCTCCGGGTACCACGCGGCCTTGCGCTCCCTCTTCACGGGGATGCCACCGGACCACCGCGCCGCGCTCTGCGCCACCGAGGCGGGGGGGGCCCATCCCAGCGCCATCCAGACGCGCCTCTCTGGCGGTGACGGCGGCGGGCCCCTGCGCCTCTCCGGATCCAAGGGCTTCGTCACCTTGGGCACGGCGGCCGAGACACTGTTTGTCGTGGCCACCGAGGGGCAGGACGAGCAGGGCCGGAACCGGCTGCGGGTGGTGATGATCGACGCTCATCGCGAGGGCGTGCACTTCACCTCGCTCCCTCCCATGCCGTTCGTCCCGGAGGTCCCCCACGCGGAACTGGAGCTGCGAGAGGTGGCCGTGTCTCCGGACGAGGTGCTGCCCGGGGATGGGTACACGCGCTACCTCAAGCCTTTCCGGACGGTGGAGGACTGCCACGTCCATGCGGCCTTCCTCGGCTGGGTGCTCCAGGTGGCGCGCCGCTCGGGGTGGCCGGAGCGGGTGCAGGATGAGGCGCTCGCGCTGGCAGTGGCGATCCGCGGGCTGGCGCTGGCGGAGCCCACCTCGCCAGCGGTGCACGTGGCGCTCGGCGGAGTGCTGGAGCTGTGCCAGCGGTTTGTGAGGGGACTGGAGGAGTGGTGGCCCCAGGTGGACGCGCAGACGCGCGAACTCTGGGAGCGGGACAAGGCCTTGCTCGGGGTGGCCGGCAAGGCCCGGGCAAGGCGCCGCGAGGTGGCCCGCCAGCGGCTGGCAGGCGGCTCAGGATCCGAAGGCTGAGGGGAGTCGGGGGCTCAGTAGCGCCCGCCGCCCAGCGCGCTGACGGCGGCCGACAGGATGCGGTTCTCCACGCCCCAGACCGCCTTGTTCATCCCCTTGACGCCGGCGCCCCGCAGGTAGTCCGTGAAGTCGTGGAGCGCCGTGGAGCGCTGCATCCGCTCCGTCTTCGCCGCATACAGCAGCGGCGTGCCCGGCGCCCCCGTCAGGCCCAGATCCGGGCAGGCCTCGGAGAGCGCCTTCGGATCGATGCCCGTGGCCGCCGCGAGCATCCCCACCGTGAACTTGTGCACCGGCAGCTCCCGGGCGTTCGGCACCTTCTTCAGCACCTTCGCGCGATCCTCGGGGCTGGTGGCCAGCTGCTCCAGCTTCACGTTCGCGATCTCCAGGAGCTGCTCGTTCGACACGTGCTTGTTGTCCAGGATCGCCCGCGTGAAGAGGCTCTCCATCGTGTCGCCCTTGATCTGGATCCCCGATGCGTCCGAGGCCCGCATCCGATCGACCATGCCGGCGATGGCCTTGCCCACCGGCGTGTCAGGCCCACCGCGCCAGGCGCCCGGCATCGGCTTCGCCACCGCGGCCTGGACCACCGGCGCTTCGAAGCTGCTGCGCTGCACCTGGCTCAGTGCGTTCGTCGGCGCCGTCTTCGCGGTCGCCGCGGGGCGGGTCTCCGCCTGAGCAGCAGTGGGAGCAGGCCGGAGGGCAGTAGGGCGGCGACCGATGGGATCCATGGAAGAACTCCTGGAGAGACGTTGGGGCCATTATCTGACACCCTGGGTGGAAGTTGCCATGCCTTCCTTTCCTTCCGAGTTTGCAGACCTCCTCACCCCCAAAGGCCTCCGGATTCTCAGAGGACGAGACACTCAGGTGTGTGGCGCGCTGCTCCGGGTGCCGCCCCAGCGCTTCATCTCCCTGACGGGGGTCATCGACGCGAAGAAGGCTGCCGCATGCCGGGACGTGCTGGAGGAGGAGCTGCTCGGCACGCTGGCGCAGATGGAGGATCCCATCCCTCCGGAGAGCCTGCTGGGGATGACGGAGAACTACTCGGAGCTGCTGCCCAAGACCGTGCGGGTGCGCACCGCCCTGCTGGGGAGCCGTCGCTCGCGCTCGTGGCGCGCGGCCGAGCGGGTGGGGCTCACCGCCATGCTGCGCTCGGAGAGCTTCGGCGCCTTCGCCGCCGCGGTGAGCGGGCGGGCGCTGCGGCGCAGGTGGGGCATCCAGGCGCTGTGCTACGGGCCCGGTGACTACTCGGGGCCGCACAATGATCACCACCCCGAGGACGCCGAGGCACGGGATGGGTACGTCGACATGCACGTCAGCCTCGCCACGCCGGCCGTCTCGCACCAGTGGCTCGTCTACGCCCGGGGCGGCCACTTCTCGGAGATCGCCAGCGTTAATACGGTGGGAGGGATGACGGTGTACCGGCTGCCCTTCTGGCACTACACCACGCCGCTGGTGGCCCGCCCCGGCGCAGAGGAGGCCGCGCGGCGCTGGGTGCTGCTCGGCACGTTCCTGGATGCACCCCGGGGGCACCGCCGGGGTGCCGCCGTCGAGCCGCCCACTCCCTGAGCCTTGGAGCCGCTGCGGCAGGGGCGCTAGCCTGCGAGGCAATGAGCCCCATCGACACGGACGCCACGGCCAAGGATCTGCTTGCCTATATCGACGCTTCCCCGACCCCGTACCACGCGGTGCGGGAGACGGCTCGTCGCCTCTCTGAGCAGGGCTACCGCGCGCTGGATGAGCGGGAGCCCTGGACGCTCCAGCCCGGAGAGCGGGTGTACGTCACCCGGGCTGACACGAGCATCGCCGCGTTCCACCTGGGCACGGCATTCGTGGAGCGCGCGGGCTTCCGGTTGGTGGGCTCCCATACGGACTCGCCCAACCTGCGCCTCAAGCCCAACGCTGCCGTGTCGAAACAGGGCTACCACCAGCTCGGCGTGGAGATCTACGGCGGGGTGCTGCTGAGCACGTGGCTGGATCGGGATCTGTCCCTGGCGGGCCGCCTGGTGGTGCTCGGCGCTGACGGCCGCCCCGAGGGCCACCTGGTGGACCTCCGTCGCCCGCTGCTGCGCGTGCCCAACCTGGCCATCCACCTCAACCGCACCGTCAACACGGACGGCCTCAAGCTCAACGCGCAGGACCACATGGTCCCCGTGCTGGGCCTGGAGAGCGCGGGCCCTGCGGAGCTGCGCTCATTGCTCGTGCGCGAGCTGGCCGGGGCGGGCGTGCGCGCCGAGGCCGGGGACATCCTCGGCTATGACTTGTGCCTCTATGACACGCAGCCCTCCACGCGCTCGGGCGCCAACGGCGAGTTCCTCCACGCGCCGCGCCTGGACAACCTGGCCAGCTGCCACTCGGCGCTGTCCGCGCTGCTGGCCATGGACAAGGCCCGCGAGGCTACCTGCGGCGTCGTGCTCTACGATCACGAGGAGGTGGGCAGCCGGAGTGCGCAGGGCGCCGCGGGCACCTTCCTGCGCGACTGCCTGGAGCGGATCGTCCTGGGCCACGCGGACGGGCGCCCGGACGCGTTCCACCGGGCCATCCGTCATTCGTACCTGGTGTCCGCGGACATGGCGCACGCCGTCCACCCCAACTACGCCGCGCTCCACGAGCCCAGGCACCAGCCGCTGATGGGCGGCGGTCCCGTCATCAAGTCCAACGTCAACCAGTCCTACGCCACGGATGGAGAGACCTGGGCGTACTTCGCGGCCCTGTGCCGCGAGGCCGGCGTGACGCCCCAGCACTTCGTCACCCGGACGGACCTGGGCTGCGGCAGCACCATTGGCCCCATCACCGCCGCGCAGCTGGGCATCCGCACGGTGGACGTGGGCAGCCCCATGCTCTCCATGCACTCCATCCGCGAGCTGGCCGCGGCCGCGGACGTGGCGGCCATGGTCTCCGTGTTGCGGCGCTTCTTCACCTGAAACGCGTGTTTCATGGACTGAAGGGGGGCTTGACTTCCGAGGTTGGACGCCAAAGGGCCTCGATATGGATGCCCTGGGTTGACGTTCCAATCAGGTCACGTTCACAATGCGTTGGTTTCAAGACAATCCTCCTGGGAGGGAGTCAGCGTGAGAAGAGTTGTTGTTCTGGCCATGGGTCTGCTGGCGGTGATGGGCCTTGTCACCGGTTGTTCCAGCAAGTGTGAATCGGTCTGCGCAGAGGCCAATACCTGCAATGTGGCGGAGCGGCCCACCGATGTGGACTGCCCGCACTTCTGCCAGGACGCAGAGGACTTCGATGTACGCGCGACGGCGGCGGGCCAAGAGAGCTGCGCGGCCCAGTTCCAGGCGCACCTGGACTG
>NZ_DASPHO010000089.1:0-14473 GCF_035629615.1 Hyalangium sp.
TGGCGGAGCCGCAGGCGCAGGCGGTGCGCTCGCACCTGGACGGGTGTGAGGAGTGCCGGGCGGGGTGGGATCGGTACGCGCAGACGGTCCAGCGGGTGCGCAAGGTGGAGCGCGAGAAGGCGCCGCCGATGATGGCCTCGATGGTGCTGAACCGGGTGAAGCGCGAGCGGCGGTTCGGGCTGCGCAAGCTGCACCTGGCGCACAACTACCACCGCGTCCCTGTGGAGGTGCTCATTCCGCTGCTGCTGGCCGCGGCGGTGGCCGCCTTCCTGGTGCTGTCCGCTTCGTGACCGCCCTGCAGGGTAGGGCGCGGAGACGACGGTCTGGCGCTCATGAACAGGACATGATGCGTTGCGTCCCGGGGAGGGCTTGGCTACGGTGCCGCGCCCTTGGAAGGGCGCGCCATGGCAGAGACCGAAAACAAGAGCGACAAGCCGGCTGAAGCGGACCTCGGGTCCAAAGAGCAGGAGATCTACCAGCAGCGCCTGGACAAGGCGGGCAAGTGGCGCGATGCGGGCTTCAACCCGTACGGCAACGGCTACCGCCCCGAGCACCAGGCCGCGGAAATCCACGCGAAGCACGGCGCCCAGTCCGCCGAGGACTTCGAGAAGGCACCGCCCACCGTCTACACCGTGGCCGGCCGCATCATCGCGATGCGCACCTTCGGTAAGGCCGCCTTCATCAAGCTCCGGGACCGCTCCGGCGAGATCCAGGTCCACATGAAGAAGGACGCGCTCGGGGACACCTACGAGGTCTTCAAGCTCTGCGACGTGGGCGACTTCCTGGGCGCCACCGGCCCCGTCTTCCGCACCAAGACGGGCGAGCTGTCCCTGTCCGCCACGAAGTTCATCCCGCTCACCAAGTCCCTGCGCCCCCTGCCAGAGAAGTGGCACGGCCTGACGGACGTGGAGATCCGCTACCGCCAGCGCTACCTGGACCTGGTCTCCAACCCGGACGTGAAGCAGACCTTCCTCAAGCGCAACAAGCTGGTGCGCTTCATCCGCGAGTTCCTGGACACCCGCGACTTCATCGAGGTGGAGACCCCGATGATGCACCCGCTGGTCTCCGGCGCGGCAGCGCGGCCCTTCACCACGCACCACAACGCGCTCGACATCGATCTGTTCATGCGGATCGCCCCGGAGCTGTACCTCAAGCGCCTGGTGGTGGGCGGCCTCGAGCGCGTCTACGAGATCAACCGCAACTTCCGCAACGAGGGCATCAGCACTCGGCACAACCCCGAGTTCACGATGCTCGAGTTCTACCAGGCGTATGCCACCTACGACGACCTGATGGACCTCACCGAGCAGATGCTCTCCGAGGCCGCCCAGGCCGTCACCGGCGACACCAAGGTCGCCTACCAGGGGCACACCCTGGACTTCGGCAAGGGCTGGAAGCGCATCCCCATGACGGAGGCCATCCGCGAGGCCGTGGGCGCCGCGCTCACCGACAAGGACATGGCTGACCCGGACAAGCTCCGCCACGAGCTGCTCAAGACGAGCCACGGCGAGGCCGAGCGCCGCGCCATCGAGACCATGAACCAGGGCGAGCTGGTGGGCGCCCTCTTCGAGCACCACGTCGAGGGCAAGCTGGTGCATCCGACTTTTATTACCCACTTCCCCACCTCGGTGAGCCCGCTGGCCCGGCGCAACGATCAGAACCCGGAAATCACGGATCGCTTCGAGCTGTTCGTCGCCGGCCGGGAGATCGCCAACGCCTTCTCCGAGCTGAACGATCCGCTGGACCAGAAGGAGCGCTTCCAGGGCCAGCTCGAGGCGAAGCAGCGTGGCCAGCAGGAGACGATGGACTACGACGAGGACTACATCCGGGCGCTCGAGCACGGCATGCCGCCCACGGCAGGTGAGGGCATCGGGATTGATCGGCTCGCGATGTTGTTCACGGATGCACCCTCCATTCGGGACGTCATCCTCTTCCCGCTCCTCAAGCCGCTCTCCAAGTAGCCAAAAGTAGCCAAGGTCCTAAGGTTCCCGTGCAAACCGCTGAACGGCAGACCGTCTATCGCTGGGGCTTCGTCTGGAGCGGCGCACTTGTCGCCCTCGTGGGCTTCGTGCTGCTCGGGGTGGCCCTCTCCCGGTCCCATGCGTGGGCCGAGGTCGCCAGCTCGCTGGGTCTGTCGATCATCGGCTGGGGCTCCTTGCTGCAGACCCTCAACGCGCTGTCGCTCACGCCGGCAGAGCTCGGGCTGAAGCAGCCGCTGCCCATCGGCGGGACGCAGTTCCTCGTGGCGGGTGTGCTGGTGTGGCTGGCCGGCTGGGGGCTGATCGCTGCGGGCATCCGGCGAGCTCCTCCCTCCACAGAAGGCCCGAGCCCCGCGGCGGGTGCCCCGCTGTACCCGCGGCTCGCGGGCTACCGGGACTTCTACTGGAGCACGCTGGCCGCGTACGGCGGTGGCATCCTCCTGGCGGAGATCGTCCTCATCCTGCTGCAGACGCTGCTGTCCAGTGGCGTGCAGGTGTCGGAGACGGGAGGGGCCTCGGGCTCGGGCCTGCAGCTGGCGCCTCCCTGGGCCTTCGCCGTCTCGCTCCTGGTGGCCTGCGGCATTGCGTTCATCTCGGGGGCCATCGGCGCGGCGCGGGCGCGGCGGCTGTCGCTGCCCGAGGCCACCATCGGCGTCTTCTACCTGGGCCTGCCCGTCCCCATCCTGCTCACGATGATGGAGCGGGTGAGCTCGCTCCAGCTCACGCTGGGACCGCGGCTGCGCGAGGTGACGTACGTGGCGGGCCTGCTCGGCCGGCCCGAGCTGTCCTACTGGCTCGTGTTCGGGCTGCTGGTGTTGATGCTGGTGCTGGGCATCAACTCCGGCTTCGTCGCCGCGGGCAGCGGGCGGCTGGATCTGCGCGCCGGCTTCGAGCTGTTCGTCTCCCGTCGGCACGTGGAGGTGTTCCGTCCGTCGCTGCTGCTGGGGACGCTGGGGGTGCTGATGCTGGGCATCGTCCCGCCGCTGCTCATCTACGGCATCGTCCGGTCCGTGGAGGCCGCGGTGGAGCGCACCCGCATCCGCGCCCTGGGCCTGGCCGACCCGCTCGCCGCCGCCGAGGCGCTCCACCGCCTCAAGCTGCGCGAGCAGTCGCCCACGATGATGATGACGGCCCTGTCCGTGGGCGGCGTGGGTGTGGGCGTGATGGCGCTCATTGTCGTGCTGTCGGTGATGAGCGGCTTCGAGATCGATCTGCAGCAGAAGATCCTCGGCACCCACGCGCACGCGGTGGTGTCCAAGTACGCCGGGGACCTGCCTGAGTACCCGAAGCTGATGGAGCAGATCGGCAAGGTGCCCGGAGTCATCGGCCAGTCGCCCTTCATCACCAACCAGGTGATGATCGTCTCCGAGGGCAACGTGGACGGCGTCGTCATCAAGGGCGTCGACCCGGACTCGGTGGGCTCGGTGACGGACCTGCCGGGGTACATGCTGCCGGGCGGCTCGCTGGAGTACCTGAGGAAGCCCGAGCTCATCCTCCCCGAGCGCGCGCCCCGAGGCGCGGGCCAGCCCATGCTGGACGACAAGCCCGCGGGCTCCGAGGGCAAGCCGGAGGAGGAAGAGGAGGAGATCGATCCCATCATCGGTCGGACGACAAAGCCGGCGCAGGAGAAGGTGCTGCCGGGCATCATCCTCGGACGTGAGCTGGCTGCCGCCCTGCGCGTGGTTGTGGGCGACAAGGTGAACATCGTCTCGCCGCTGGGCACGGAGCTGGGGCCCCAGGGCCCCATGCCGAAGAGCCGCGTCTTCCGGGTGGCCGGCGTCTTCTACTCGGGCATGTACGAGTACGACGCGAAGTTCGTCTACATCTACCTGGACGAGGCTGCGAAGTTCTTCGAGGTGAAGGGCGCCAACGGCATCGATCTCAAGGTGGCGGACATCGACGACGCGCGGCACGTCGCCTCGGAGGTGGTGCGCAAGCTGGGCGGCTACCCCTACCGGGCGCGCGACTGGAGCGAGACGAACCGCAACCTCTTCTCCGCGCTGCGGCTGGAGAAGCTGGTCATGGGCATCATCCTCTCCATCATCATCATCGTGGCCGCGGGCCTCATCGTCGCCACCGTCATCATGCTGGTGCTGGAGAAGCGCAAGGAGATCTCTGTCCTCAAGGCCCTGGGCGTGCCGGACGGCGGCATCGTGAAGATCTTCCTCGCGGAGGGCCTGCAGATCGGCGTGGCCGGCGGCCTGCTGGGGCTCATGTCCGGTCTGGCCTGGTGCTTCTTCATCGAGAAGGTGGGCATCAAGCTGGACCCTCAGGTCTATTACATCCCCGCGCTGCCGGTGAAGATCGAGCCGGTGCAGACGCTCCTGGCCGTGGTCATCGCGGTGCTCGTCACGTACCTGGCATCCATCTATCCGGCGCTCAAGGCCAGCAGCGTGGAGCCGGTGGAAGGGCTCAAGGCAGAGTAGGCCATGGCATTCCTCTCCATCCGCAACGTCTTCAAGAGCTACTTCCTGCACGGCAAGCGCATCGACGTGCTGCGCGGCGTGTCGCTGGAGATTTCTCGCGGCGAGCTGGTGAGCCTGGTGGGCCCCTCCGGCGCGGGCAAGAGCACCTTCCTCCACGTGCTGGGCACGCTGGACGCGCCGGCCGCTGGCGAGGTGTTCTTCGAGGAGCGCTCCGTCTTCGCCATGAGCGACGCGGAGATCGCCGAGTTCCGCAACCGCACCATCGGCTTCGTCTTCCAGAGCCACTACCTGCTGCCGGAGTTCACCGCGCTGGAGAACGTGGCCATGCCGGCGCTCGTCCAGCGCCTGGACCGGACTACCACGTACACGAAGGCCCGCGAGCTGCTGGAGCGGGTGGGGCTGGGCGCCCGCGTGGACCACAAGCCGGGCGAGCTGTCCGGCGGCGAGGCGCAGCGCGTGGCCCTGGCGCGCGCCCTGGTGCTCCAGCCCGCCATCCTCCTGGCCGACGAGCCGACGGGCAACCTGGACCCGGCCACCGGCGAGGGCATCCACCAACTCCTCCGAGACGTGAACCGCGATCTGGGCATCACCGCCGTGGTGGTGACACACAACGAGACGCTTGCTCGCTCCATGCCGAGGCGGCTGCGCCTTGCAGGCGGGCAGGTGACGGACGCTTAACTCGCCGCGCTTTTGCATTGAGGGACGCCGAACCTATCCCTTAGATTGCGCCGCCCCTTCCTGGCCGACTGCCCCTTGAGGTCTCCCGTTCTGTCTCACAAGACGCTCCTGCCGCTGCTCGCGATGACGCTGTGGGCGCTCGCACCCTGCCGTGCGCTGGCGCAGGCGGGGACGGGTACGCCTCCGGCGCCGGCCACGGAGCAGCCCCAGCCCCAGCCCCCAGCCCCCTCCACCCCCCCCGCGGACGCCCCCGTAGACGAGGAGGCGCTCTCCGAGGAGCAGGGCGAGCGCGTCGTCGAGGTCCGCATCGAGGGCAACCGCCGCGTCGAGTCCGAGGCCATCCGCCGGGTGCTCGTGACGAAGCAGGGCACGGTCTTCGATCCGCTCCGCACGGGCGAGGATCTCCGGGCCGTCTGGGGCCTGGGCTACTTTACGGACGTTCAGTTGTTGGTGCAGCGGCTCCCCAAGGGCATCGCCTACGTGGTGCGGGTGCAGGAGCGCCCCTCGGTGCGCGCGGTGAAGCTGACGGGCAACGACGAGCTGAATAACGACGATCTCAAGGAGCAGATCGACGTCAAGCCCGCCACCATCCTGGACATGGACGCCGTGCGCTCCACGGTGAAGAAGATCCAGGAGAAGTACATCGAGAAGGGCTACTTCCTGGCGGAGGTCTCCCACCGCATCGATCCCGTGGAGGGCGGCACCAGCGTCGACGTGGTGCTCGTCATCAACGAGCACGCCAAGGTGATGGTGAAGGAGATCACCTTCATCGGGGCGCAGCAGGTGAAGGCCGCGGATCTCAAGGCGGTGATGGTCACCCGCGAGGGCGGCTACTTCTCCTTCCTCACGGGCGAGGGCACCTACCGCGAGGAGGCCTTCCAGCGGGATCTGGCCGTCATCCAGGCCACCTACTACGACTACGGCTTCATCAACGTCCGCATCGACAAGCCCGTCATCTCCCTGTCGGCGGACAAGCGCTACATCTTCATCACCCTCAAGGTGACGGAGGGCGAGCCGTACGACATCGGCAAGCTGGACTTTGGCGGCGATCTCATCGTTGCCAAGGAGGGGCTGGGGGCGAAGATGACCTCCGCTCCGAAGGAGCGCTTCAACCGCTCCAAGCTCTCCCAGGACATCCTGACGATCACGGACGTCTACTACGACGAGGGCTACGCCTACGCGAACATCAACCCCGTCACCTCCGTGAACGCGGACGACAAGACGGTGGACCTGACGTTCGACATCCAGAAGGGCCCACAGGTCACCATCGAGCGCATCGACGTCATCGGCAACACGAAGACGCGCGACAAGGTCATCCGCCGCGAGCTGCGCGTCTACGAGGGCGAGCTCTACAACGGCACGGGCGTGCGCCGCAGCAAGGAGCGCGTCACCGCGCTGGGCTTCTTCGAGACGGTGGACATCACCCAGAAGCCGGGCAGCGCGGACGATCGGATCGTCCTCCAGGTGGAGGTGAAGGAGAAGGCCACCGGCACCTTCCAGGTGGGCCTGGGCTTCTCCAACGTGGAGAACTTCATCTTCACGGCCCAGGTGTCCCAGAACAACTTCCTGGGGTGGGGGCAGAGCGTCTCCGCCTCGGCGCAGATCTCGGGCCTGCGCTCGCTGGTGCAGCTCTCGTTCTACGATCCCTACTTCCTGGACACGCAGTACCTGCTGTCCGCGGACTTCTTCCGGGTGGACGCGGACTATGACGGCTTCGTCCGCCGCTCCACCGGTGGCAGCCTCTCGCTGGGCTACCAGTTCGTGGACGACCTGCTGGGCACCGTCGGCTACACGCGCGAGTACGTGGACGTGGAGGCCGGCCAGGCACTGGGCTCGGTGCTGCTGGCCAACCAGTTCCTCAGCGGCGTCACCAGCGCCGCGCGCCTCTCGCTCTCCTTCGATCGCCGGGACAACCGCCTCTTCCCCTCGCGCGGCTTCATCCACTACGGCTCGGTGGAGTTCGCCCCGAAGCTGCTGGGCGGCAGCTTCCTCTACACCCGCTACACGGCCTACTCGCGGCTCTACTTCCCCCTGCCGCTGGGCATCGTCTTCAAGACGAACGCCACCGTGGGCTACATCCAGCAGCTCGAGGCGGACAAGCCGCTGCCCATCTCCGAGCTCTACTACCTGGGTGGCATCAACACCGTGCGCGGCTACTTCCTGCGCAGCATCAGCCCCACGCTGACGGTGCCCCGCTCCGAGTCTCCGGATGCCACCGTCACCGAGTTCCGCACGGGCGGCAACAAGCAGCTCATCCTCAACCTGGAGCTGGAGTTCCCCGTCTTCGAGAAGGCGGGCATCCGCGGCGTGCTCTTCTATGACGCCGGCAACGCCTTCGCGCGCAACGAGCAGTTCTTCCAGGATCGGCAGGATCGGCTGCCGCTTGGCCTCTTCCACTCCGTGGGCTTCGGCTTCCGCTGGTTCTCCCCGGTCGGGCCGCTGCGCTTCGAGTGGGGCTTCCCGCTGAGCAAGCGTCCGGAAGATGAGCCCTATCTCTTCGAGTTCACCATCGGCAACTTCTTCTGATTTCTGATAAGGCGTCCCCCCCCGGTGCTCCGGGCGCCCCCTACCCAGGGGGTGTTGAAGAACCGCCGAGGGTGAACGTCGGAGCCAGTAACACCCCTCTAGGAGCCGTTGACATGTCGCTTCGAAGCACCCTGGCGGTCGTGACCGCCGTCCTGTCGCTTGCCCTCCCGGTCGCTGCCTCCGCGCAGAACCCGAAGTTTGGCTACGTGGACTACCAGCAGGTCCTCCTCGCGGTGGAGGATGGCAAGTCCGCGAAGACGCGTCTCCAGAAGTGGTTGGAAGATCGCCAGAAGGAGATCGACCGGGAGCAGGAGGCGCTCCGCAAGGAGAAGGAGCTGCTGGACAAGCAGGCCAGCGCCATGAGCGAGGACACTCGCATGCAGAAGGGCGCCGAGCTCCAGAAGAAGGTCATCGATCTGGCCCAGAAGTGGGACCGCTACCGCGCCGAGGCCTCCAACCGCGAGCGCCAGGAGATGGAGCCCATCGTCAACAAGATCGACCAGGTGATCGCGAGGATCGCCGAGCGGGACGGGTTCTCCTTCGTCTTCGAGAAGCGTGACTCCGGCCTCGTGTACGCGCAGACGCAGTACGATCTCTCCAACGAGGTCATCCGCGCGTACAATGCCCTGCCGAAGAGCACGGCCCCGGCTCCCAAGGCCCCGGTTGCGAAGGACGCGCCAGTGGCGAAGGACGCCCCGAAGAAGTAAGGGGCTGACCGTCGTGAACCACACGTCCTCGCCGCGCCGGCTTGGGGAGCTCGCCACCCATGTGGCCGGGGAGCTCCTCGGAGATTCCGGTCTGCTCATTCATGGCCTCAACGGGCTCGCCGAGGCAGGCCCTGGGGACGTGTCCTTCTACGGCAACACGAAGTACCGGCGTCAGTACGAGGCCACGCGGGCCTCCGCCGTGCTGGTGGGGGCGGATGCGCCGCCGCGTGAGGGGGTGGCGCTCATCCGGGTGCCCAACCCGCACCTGGCCTTCGCGCGGCTGCTGGCGCTCTTCCACGCGCCGCCGCGCCCCTCCCCCGGGGTGAGCCCCCAGGCGCACGTCCACCCCGAAGCACGGGTGCACCCCGAGGCCACGGTGATGCCGGGTGCCGCGGTGGACAAGGGCGCCCGCGTGGGTGCTCGCTCCGTGCTCTACCCGGGCGCCTACGTGGGCGAGGGGGCCACGGTGGGCGAGGACAGCCTGCTCTACCCCAACGTCACCGTGCGCGAGCGCTGCCAGGTGGGCTCGCGTGTCACCCTCCACGCCTCGTGTGTGGTGGGCGCGGATGGCTTCGGCTTCGCGTTTGACACCGAGGGTGTCAACGGGCCGGAGCACTACAAGATCCCCCAGACGGGCATCGTCCGCATCGAGGATGACGTCGAGGTAGGGGCCTGCACCTGCATCGACCGGGCGACGCTGGGCGAGACGGTGATCGGGCGCGGGACGAAGATCGACAACCTGGTTCAGATCGCCCACAACGTGAAGGTGGGCCCGCTGTCGCTCCTGTGCGCGCAGGCCGGGGTGTCCGGCTCGGCGGAGCTGGGCACGGGGGTGGTGCTGGCGGGGCAGGTGGGGGTGGTGGGGCACATCCGCGTGGGGGACATGGCCAAGGTGGGCGCCCAGTCCGGCGTGGCGCACGATGTGGAGGAGGGGCAGATCGTCTCCGGGAGCCCGGCCGTGCCGCACCGCGAGTGGCTGAAGAACTCGGCGGCGCTGGGCCAACTGGGGGATCTGCTCAAGGAAGTGCGAGCCCTGCGTCGCAGGGTGGAGCTGCTCGAGAAGGAGAAGGGCGGATGATGGACATTGGAGATATCCAGCGGCTGCTGCCCCACCGCTACCCGTTCCTGCTGGTGGACCGCGTGGTGGAGTTCATCCCCGGCCAGAAGCTCGTGGCCTACAAGAACGTCACCATCAACGAGCCCTTCTTCAACGGCCACTTCCCCGGGCACCCGGTGATGCCGGGGGTGCTCATCCTGGAGGCGCTGGCACAGGCCTCGGCCATCCTCGCGTACAAGAGCGAGAGCATGAACCCGGAGAGCAAGGTCACCTACCTGATGGGGGTGGACAACGCGAAGTTCCGCAAGCCCGTGCTCCCCGGGGATCGGCTGCAGCTGGGCATCGAGGTGCTGCGCCACAAGGGTGTCATCTGGAAGACGAAGGGCACGGCCACCGTGGAGGGTGTGAAGGTGGCCGAGGGCGAGTTCCTGGCCACGGTGGTGGACAAGGACGCGAAGTCCGCCGAGGAGCCAGCGCCCTGAGAGGCGGGGACGGAAGGAGAGAAGTCATGGCTCAGGTTCACCCCACGGCGGTGGTCCATCCGGACGCCCAGCTCCACGAGACAGTGGAGATCGGGCCTTATGCGGTCATTGGACCGAAGGTGAAGATCGGCCCCGGGACGCGGGTGGGGCCGCACACCGTCATTGAAGGGCGGACGACACTGGGTGCGCGCAACCGCGTGTTCCAGTTCTCCTCGCTGGGAGCGGCGCCTCAGGATCTCAAGTACGCGGGAGAGGACACCGAGCTGGTCATCGGCGACGAGAACCAGATCCGCGAGTTCACCACGCTGCACATCGGCACGGCGGGAGGCGGCGGCATCACCCGGGTGGGCAACCGCAACCTCTTCATGGCCAACAGCCACGTGGCGCATGACTGCGTGGTGGGCAACAGCTGCATCCTGGCCAACAGCGCGGCGCTCGGCGGGCACGTGCAGGTGGAGGACTTCGTCATCTTCTCGGGGCTGACGGCGGTGCACCAGTTCACGCGCATCGGCAGGCACGCCTTCGTGGCGGGCGGCGCCATGGTGGTGATGGATGTGCCCCCGTACTGCATGGCCCAGGGGGACCGGGCGGAGCTGGTGGGGTTGAACACCGTGGGCCTGGAGCGCCACGGCTTCAACGAGGCGCAGATCGGCCGCATCAAGGAGGCGTACAAGATCCTCTTTCGCTCCAAGCTGCAGGTGGCGGAGGCGCTGGCGCGGCTGAAGGCCGAGTACGGCGGCCAGCCGGAGATCGACCACCTGATCGAGTTCATCAGCCAGAGCAAGCGCGGGCTGACGCGCTAGGCTGGGGCGGTGGAGCGGATCGGTCTCATTGCAGGCAACGGACAGCTGCCCTTCCTCTTTGCCCGCGAGGCGCGTGCCCGCGGCCTCGAGGTCGTGGCGGTGGCTCACCGCGGCGAGACGGATCCGGCGCTGGAGGCGGAGGTGACGGCCTTCACGTGGGTGCGGCTCGGGCAGGTGGATCGGATCGTCCGCACCTTCGTCCAGGCGGGGGTGGCACGCGCGGCGATGGCGGGTGGCATCGGCCGGGTGCGAGCGCTGACGGAGGCGCGGCCAGATCTGGGAGCGGTGCGCATCATCTCCCGGCTGCGCAGCTTCCGGGACGACACGCTGCTGCGCGCCATCGCCGACTACTTCGAGGCTCAGGGCGTCACCATCGTGGCGCCAACGGACTACCTCTCCCAGGTGCTCTGTCCTGTGGGCCACCTCGCGGGGCCTCGGCTGCACCCGGCGCAGGAGCAGGATGTGGCGCTCGGGGTGGAGGTGGCGTCGCTGCTCGGCAAGGCGGACGTGGGGCAGACAGTGGTGGTGCGCAACGGGCACGTGCTCGCGCTGGAGGCAGTGGAGGGCACGGACGAGACGATCCGCCGCGGCGGCAAGCTGGGCGGCAAGGGCGCGGTGGTGGTGAAGCGCTGCAAGCCCGGGCAGGATCTGCGCTTCGATCTGCCGGCGGCAGGGCCCCGCACGCTGGAGGCCATGCGCGAGGTGGGCGCGAAGGTGCTGGCGCTGGAGGCGGGACGGACCGTGCTGCTGGACGCTCCCCAGCTCTTCAAGGAGGCGGAATCCCAGGGCATTACGGTGGTGGGCGTCACCTGAGGTGTGGGTGTCCTCCACCCATCATGCGCCGTACCTGTGAGGGCCCATTCCCTGAATTCACGCGCCGTCCTACCGTTGGTGCCCAGGGAATCCCTCCTGTGGGGGCTCTGTTTGCCCTCGCCGGCATGCCCGAGGTTGCCGCCCTCATGAACGCTCGCCTGCTCCTGCTCAGCCTCGCCCTTGCCTCCTCGCCTGCTCTGGCGGGGGACGCGATCCATGTCTCGCTGGATGCGCGTATGCCGCTCGGCCAGGGGACCCCGGCACTGAAGGTGGAGATCCTGGAGCCCATCCTCGGCTTCGACGTGAAGCTGAAGCGCTCGGACGGAAAGGTGTTCGAGTTCAAGGAGGGCGGGCGGCCAGGCACCACGCGCACCCTTCCCTTGGAGCAGCCGGAGGGCCGCTTCCACTACGAGGGCGAGCTGACGGTGCGCTTCAAGGGCGCCGAGCCGGGGACAATGCCGCTGTCCTTCGACACGGAGCTGCTAGGGCCGCTGACGCTGACGGTGTCCAAGGAGGACCTGGATCTCGCGGGGCGCAAGCTGCGCTTCAAGCTCTCGCGGCCGGCAGCGCGCGCGAAGCTCACGGTGCTGGTGGACTCGGGATGGAATGCCTTCGACGGCGAGGTGAAGTTCAAGGGGGAGCCCGGGGGCACGCCGCTCGAGGTGACGTGGCCGAAGGTGCCGGGCAAGGTGATGAAGATCTCGCTGCAGGCCTATGACACGGCGGACTTCTACCAGAGCGTGGACTTCTTCCCGTGGCAGGTGGACATCCCCCACGAGGAGGTGAACTTCCCCTCGGGCAGCGCGGAGATCCCGGCAGCGGAGCGGGGGAAGCTGGACCGCAGCGTCGAGAAGCTCACGGAGGCGGTGAAGCGCTATGGGGAACTCGCCGCGGTGCGCCTCTACATCCTGGGCCACACGGACACGGTGGGGGCCACGCCCTCCAACCGCGAGCTGTCCCTTCAGCGGGCGCGCAGCATCGCCTCGTACTTCCGCAGGAAGGGCGCGCGACTGCCCACCTTCTACGAGGGCTTTGGCGAGCAGGCGCCCCACGTCGTGACGCCAGACGAGACCGACGAGGCGGGCAACCGCCGCGCCGAGTACATCATCTCCGTGGACGATCCCGTGCTGACGAACGCTCCTTTTGCCCCGCAGTGGAGAAAGCTGTGAAGCCTTCCTGGAGGAACCGACGGATGAACCGCCTTGCTCTCTCCACCACACTGGGCCTCGCTCTCGTGGGGTGCGCACACTCGGTACCGGTGGCCCAGCGCCTCCAGGAGGAGGAGACGAAGTGCGCGCTCGTGCAGATGGTGTTGCGCGAGCAGGTGCCCGCTCAGCAGCTGGCGGAGTTCGCCACCGAGGGCCGGGAGCCGCCCGTGCCGGTGGTGGTCTTCGTGCGCAAGCCCGAGCAGGGGCTGCTCGAGCGGTACTTCGCGGGCGAGTCGCCCGAGTGCGGAGACAACCAGTTCCGCGTGGTGCGACAGCTTGGACGCGAGGGGCTGGTGCTCTACCTGCAGGAGACCGGGGACGGCTACTCGTACGATGCGCGCCGGGCAGGCCCGGAGGAGCTGTCGATGGGAGGACCGCCCCAAGGCGTGGTCCGTCGCAGCGCTGGGGGCAGCTGGGCGACCGCGTCCGACTGATCGCGAGGCCGTGCTCAGCGTGCGAGCAGATCCTTGGCCCCATCGGCCATGAACTGCACGGCAATGGCGGCGAGGATGAGCCCCATCACGCGCTCGAGGATGGCGACGCCGGACTGCTTCAGCACGCGCTGCACGAGATGGGAGGCGCGCAGGATGAAGTAGCTGGCCACGAACGTCAGCACGATGGCCGCCAGCACTGGCACGGCCATCGACAGGGTCTCCCCCTTGGACATGAGCACCATGGCGCTGGCGATGGCGCCCGGACCGGCCAGCAGCGGCATGGCCAGCGGAACGAGCGCCACGTCCTCCTTGGCCACGCCCTCCTGCTCCTCGGTGCGGCTGGTGCGCGTCTCCGAGGGCCGGGCGCGGAGCATGTCCAGCGAAGTCATGAGCAGCAGGATTCCGCCGGCCACGCGGAAGGCGGCCAGGGAGATGCCGAACACCTTGAAGATGACCCCGCCGAAGACAGCGAAGAAGATCAGCAGCCCGCCGGCAACGATGCAGGCCCTCAGGGCCGTGCGGCGCATCTTCGTCTCCGAGTCACCCGCGGTGATGGCCAGGAAGATCGGCACCACCCCGATGGGATCCACCACGAAGAAGACGGCGGAGAGTGACACGAGGAAGTGGGTGAGGTAGTCGCTCATACCGCTTCACACCGTCAGGCGCAGCTTCCAGACCATGGTGAGCGCCTCGAGGAAGATCTTCCGGCTCATCTTCGACTGACCCACGCGCCGGTCCTCGAAGACGATGGGGAGCTCGCGGACGGTGAAGCCCTTCTTGAGCGTGCGGTAGGTGAGCTCGATCTGGAAGGCATAACCGGTGCTCTTCACCTCATCGAGCGCGATGGCCTCCAGCACGCGGCGGTGGAAGCACTTGAAGCCGCCCGTCAGATCGCGGATGCCCACCCCGAGGATGGTGCGCGCGTAGAGCGAGCCGCCCTGGCTGATGATCTGCCGCCCGACACCCCAGTTCACCGTGCCGCCGCCGGAGACGTAGCGCGAGCCCAGCACCAGGTCCGTGCCCGCCTCGGCCTCGTTCAGCAGACCGGGCAGGAAGCGCGGGTCGTGGCTGAAGTCGGCGTCCATCTCGATGATGTACGTGTAGCCCTCGGCGAGCGCCCAGTGGAAGGCGGCCAGGTAGGCGCGGCCCAGGCCCTCCTTCTTCTCGCGGTGCAGCACCCGGATGCGCGGCTCCTGCGCCGCGAGCGCATCGGCGAGCTTCCCCGTGCCATCCGGCGAGTTGTCATCGACGACGAGGATGTCCACGCGCGGCTCGGCTGCTAGCACGGCCTGGGTGATGGGGCCGAGATTGTCCGCCTCGTTGTAGGTGGGAATGCAGACCAGCGCGCGGTTCATGTCGCGGC
>NZ_DASPHO010000090.1:0-10503 GCF_035629615.1 Hyalangium sp.
CTCACCAACAGCCCGCGGAGGACATGGAGTTCACCCGTGCCATCGTCGATCGCCGCGGCCTCGTCGCCTACCGCACGCGCAACCCGGAGCGCTTCATCGGCACGTCCGCCACCCCGGCATTCATCGAGAACACCCGGCTGACGACAGAGGGCGTGTTCCGGAGCATCACGCTGGAGGGTCAGCACTCCTATGTGGCCTTCAGCCGTTCTTCCCTCGCGGGCTGGACGTCCGCTGTCGTGGTCCCCGTCGAAGTCATCGACGGCCCCTTCCGGCGATCGCTCGTGGCCATCGCGGCCTTCGGGGTGATGGCCGTCCTCGTGAGCGTGGCGGCCGCGGTCGTCTTCGCACGGCGCTTCGCTCGGGATCTCCGCTCCGCGGCCGTGGCGGCGGAGGCCCTGGCGGGAGGGGAGCGGCCTCAGGTGGATCCCTCTCGCATCGAGGAGATGGAGCGACTGGGCCGCTCGCTGTCGAGCTCCGCCGAGCTCTTGCGCCAGCATGAGGGGGAGGAGCGGCGCGCGCGGGCGGGGCTCGAGGCGGCCGTGCGGTCCCGTGACGAGTTCCTCTCACTCGCTTCGCACGAGCTGAAGACGCCGCTCACCTCGCTGATGCTCCAGGCGCAGCTGCTCCAGCGCCGGCAGGAGCGGGGCGAGCTCCTTCCCCCGGAGAGCGTCAGGCGGGTGCTCGATCAGACCACCCGGCAGACTCAGCGGCTGGCCCGGCTGGTGAATGACATGCTGGACATCTCGCGCATCGCGGTGGGCAAGCTCTCGCTGGAGCAGGACACCTTCGATCTCGCGGAGCTTGCGGACGATGTGGTGGCGAAGCTGGGCCCGCAGCTGAGCGAGGCCCGGTGCGACGTCTCGGTGCGGGCCGAGGAGCCTGTCGTGGGGACGTGGGACCGCTACCGGTTGGAGCAGGTGCTCACCAACTTCCTGACGAACGCGGCGCGGTACGGCCCCGGCAAGCCCGTCGAGATCTCGGTTTGCCGGCTCGAGGAGCGGGCAGAGCTGCGGGTGCGCGATCAAGGCCGCGGCATCGCGCCGGAGGATCAGGAGCGGATCTTCCGCAAGTTTGAGCGGGCCGTGGATGGCAATGAGGTGAGCGGGCTGGGGCTCGGGCTGTTCATCGTGCGCGAGATCGTGGAGATGCACGGGGGGGCCGTGCGCGTCGAGAGCGCACCGGGGCAGGGCGCGACCTTCATCGTCCACCTCCCGGTGCTGCCTGGCTGAGCAGCCTTGATTGACAGTGACCTGTCCAATCGACAGGATGCTGTTCATGGCGAAGCCGACGGCAGCGGGCGAGGCGTTCACGGAGCTGGTGCTCGAGGTGTTTCGCCTCAACGGACTTGCGATCGAGGCCGGGGATCGCTTGACGGAGCCGGTGGGGCTCAGCAGCGCGCGCTGGCAGGTGCTCGGCGTCGTGGACCATGCCCCTGCGCCGGTGGCCAACGTGGCCCGCATGATGGGGCTGACCCGCCAGAGCGTGCAGCAGACTGCCGATGCCCTGGAGCGGGACGGCTTCATCGAATACCTCGAGAACCCGCACCACAAGCGCGCCAGGCTCATCTCGATGACGGCCAAGGGGCGCAAGGCGCTTCGGCAAGTAGAGCTGCGTCATGCCTCCTGGGCGAACCGGATCAGCGCGGGGTTGGACCTGCAACGGCTCGAGGCAGTGGTGGAGGGGCTGCGCCAGGCCCGGGAGCGCCTCGAGGAAGACGCCGCCTCGTCCCACGACGGACGGATCGCACCCACGGAGGGCCCATGACGCACGAGACGATGATTCCCGCGCTCCCCTGTGTCTCCATCAGCGAGACGCTGGACTTCTACCGGCTCCTCAACTTCGAGGTGACGTACCAGCAGGCCTCTCCGAACCCGTACGCGGCGACGCGTCGCAAGGGGGGCGGCGAGCTCCACTTCTTTGGCCTCAAAGGGCTGAAGCCTGCGGAGGCGTTCAGCACGTGCCTGGTGATCGTCGAGGAGGTGGAGGGCCTGCACCAGACGTTCGCAGCCGCGCTGAGGGGGGTATACGGCAAGATTCCCATCGCCGGCGTCCCACGGATCACTCGGATGAAGAAGGGCCAGAGCCGGTTCACCGTGGTCGACCCGTCCGGCAACTCCCTCATCTTCATCCGGCGGGATGAGCCGGGCGGGGACGGCGAGGCCAGGCCCGAGCAGGGGGCACGGTCGCGGTTGGCGAAGGCGATCGACGCGGCAGCCCGCCTGCGCGACTACAAGGGAGACGACGCAGCGGCCGCCAAGGTCCTCGATGTGGCGCTTGGCAGGAACGAGCCCGCTGCCCCCATCGAGCGCGCCCGAGCGCTCGCCGCCAGGGCCGAGCTGGCAGTGGCCCTGGGAGACCAGGAGCGCTCCCGGGCCTTGCGCGCCGAGCTCCAGCAGATCCCGCTCTCCGAAGCGGAGCGCGAGCGCCTCCGAGACGAGCTGCAGGCAGCAGAGGAGCTCGAGAAGTCGCAGCGCTAGCTGGCGGGGGAGCGCCCGAGCAACCTGTCAGACAAGTGGACAGGTTCAGCCAGCACGCGCCGCCAGGGGCTGACGAGCGTGGCTCAGAGCCGCTCGTCGATGGCGCGGTTGCTCATCTCGTCGGCGGCGGCGTTCATCGCTCGCGGCACGTGGACGAGCTTCACCCGGGAGAAGTCGTTGAGGAGCTTCACCGCCTCCTCATAGAGCGGCCGCAGGGTGGCGCTCTTCACCTGGTAGCGGCCTCCGAGCTGGCGGATGAGGAGCTCGCTGTCGGCGAAGATCTCGATCTCCTTGGCGCCCAGGGACTTGGCGTGCCTCAGCCCGAGCAGCAGCCCCATGTACTCGGCATAGTTGTTCGTCTGGTGCCCCAGGTACTTGCCCACCTTGGCCACCACCTGGCCGCCCGGCTCCACCAGCACCGCGCCCGCGCCGCTGGGACCCGGGTTTCCGCGCGCCGCTCCGTCCGAGTACAGCCGGAGGCGAGGGGTGGCGACGCGAGCAGGGGACTCCTCGGCCGTGGGGGACTCGACGGTGGGGGAGTCTGCCTGGGGCTCACCCGCGCTGCCATCCAGGCGCTGGGCGGCAGCCTCCAGGAGCTGGCCCAGGCGCTCGCGCGTGAGCCCCCGGAAAGAGCGCACCGTGGCCGTGAGCGGCTCCTCGCGCGCGATGTGGCGCAGGATGTCGGCCTCGGTAGGCTTCGGCATAAGGGGCCCCCGGAGCGAGTGGCTACTTCACTGCGAGGTGGGCTCGGCCAGTGCCTCGACCGCATAGATGATGCGGTTACACGAGGGGCACACATCCGTGCCCAGCGACGTTCGCAGCTGGTTGTAGAGCTGCGGGGGCACGTTCATGTTGCACCCCTGGCAAGTGCCCCCCGCCATCACGCCGACCAGCGCGGGCAGCTTCTTCTTGCGAATCGCCTCGTAGCGGCGCAGCAGGTTGGCATCCACCTTGGAGGACACCCCCGAGCGCTGGCCCTCGAGCTGCTTCACCTGGCTCTCGGCCTCGGCCAGCTTCGCGCGCAGCTCCGTCATCCGCCCGCCCAGCTGCTGCTGCCGGCCGGCGAACTCGGACTCCTTGCCCTTCACGGCCTCGCGCGCGGCGGCCAGCGTCTTGGTGATCTCCACCAGCTCGTCGGCCATGGTGAGGTTCGCCTTCTTGGCGATGTCGATCTCCCGGGCCAGGGCGGAGTACTCGCGAGTGGAGCGCTGCTCGGCCAGCCGCGCCTCCCACTTCTTCACCTTGTCCTTCTCGTCGGTGATGTTCTGCTCGAGCTGGAGCTTCTGCCGCTCGATGTCCGCGACGCGCGCGCGCTCGGCCTCCATCGCGCTGCGTGCTGCGCCAAGCTCTCTCTCCAACTCCGCGATCTGCCGGGGGTGGACTTCGGCGGCCTTGCGCAGGGTGGCGGCTTCCATGTCCACCTTCTGCAGCTCCGCCAGGGCCTTCAATTTCTCCCGCAAAGTTGCTGCCTCCCACGAGGACCACACTGGCGTGTGGTCAGGGGACCTCTACCAACAAAATGCATTGGGGTCCAACGCCCAGATGACTCCCTGTCATCCCTCGGCTGAGACGGGGCGGGTTTGAAACGGACGCACAGAACCATTAGACGAGGCCCGTGCACCCCATTTTGCCCCTCTGCGCGCTTGCGCTCCTGCTGCTGACGCCCGCCTGCCGTGGCTCTTCAGAGCCCTCTTCAGAGCCCAAATCCTCGGAGCCCAACGCATCGCCGCCTGCCTCCACTCCCACCTCTCCCCCCGCACGCGCCACGGCCTCGCCTGCCAGGCGGGGGTTCATCGAGGGGGTGGTGCGGCTGACGGGCTCCCCGCCCACCCCCGCGCTGTTCGACACCACCCCCAGTGTGGTGGCCGCCTGCGGCGACAAGGTCCCCGATCGATCCCTGCTCGTAGGGGAAGGGGGCGCGCTCGCGCATGTGGTGGTGTCCCTGGCCGAGGGGGCCTCGCTGCCGGCGGAGGGCCTCTCCTCCCCGCCCTCAGTCCTGGATCAAAAGAAGTGCTCCTACGAGCCGCCCGCCCTGGCCGCTCGCGCGGGCACCTCGCTCGAAGTGCGCAACTCGGACTCCCTCATCCACAACGTGCGCGCCGTGGCGGGCTCCCAGCCCCTCTTCAACGTGGCCATGCCGCTGGAGGGCATGAGCCTGAAGAAGCCTCTGCCGCCCACTCCCGGAACCATCCAGGTGAAGTGCGACGTGCACCCGTGGATGCGCGCGGTGGTCCGCACCTTTGATCATCCGTACTTCACCACCACGGATGCTCAGGGCCGCTTCCGCCTGGAACTCCCCGAGGGAAACCACACCGTCCTGCTCTGGCACGAGCGGCTGCCGGAGGCCTCGCGCCCTGTCACCGTGAAGGCCGGGGAGACCGTCCGCCTGGAGCAGAGCTGGGCCACAGGGGAACTCCACTAAAGGGGAGGGTCAGAAATGACGTGCCGCTGTCCTGATCCGGCACAGGATTCCCAGACTATGTCTCAAACCAGGATGTAGGTAAAAAGCCCCGATCTGGCAACTCCTGAGAATGTCGGGAATTTGAAAGGGGATTTTACCTTGGCGGAAAAATTGCTATGTACCGGACTCAGTGACCACGGGGGAGGTGGCCCACATGCAACCTAAGAAACGAACCCAGAACGACCCAGAAGTCCGCACCGAGGAGCAGAAGTCGCCGCGCCCGGTGGGGATGCAGACCATGGGACCGACGCTCTACGAGCAGATCCGCCGGATCGTCGTCGAGCTGAAGCTGGTGTCCGATAACTGAACGGGCACCTGGCGCACTGCAGCACCGGGCTCCACTCCGTGTGGAGCCCGTCAGAGGCCTGAGGACACGCTGGGGTGGTTGAGACCCTCCCCCCCGGCTAGATCTCCTCTTCCTCTTCCACCGCCTCGGCAGGCTCCTCGTCGAACGAGTCGAGATCCTCCTCGTCCTCGGCCTCGGCGGGCTCCTCGGGCTCGATCGGCTCGATGACCTTCGGGGCTGCAGCCAGACGGCCACGCCGCCCCTCGCTGGGCGCCTTGAGGGCCGGGCTCTCCCGTTGGTCCGCCCCGCACTTAGGACAGAGCGGATCGGGCTTTTTCATGTCATAGAACTTCGTTGTGCACTTGAAGCAGACGTACTTCGTCCCGAGGTCCTTCGCCGGCATCTCGCCACCTTCTTGAAACAAGCAAAGCAGAAACCCAAGGGGCGGCTGCATAATTGGCCCTTGGGAAGGAGTCAACGGGACGTTTTGCACTCGAAGAAGCTGGAGTAGCATCCCCCACCCGTTTCCCCAGCGCGCACCGGTCGCTCTCTTGAACTTCTCCTGTGACAATTGCCAGAGGCGGTACTCCATCGCGGACGAGAAGGTCCGCGGGAAGACCGTCAAGGTCCGTTGTAAGAACTGCCAGAACGTCATCTCCGTCCAGGGTCCGCCCATGGAAATGGAGGAGAGCACCCGTGTGGTGGCTCTCGCGGACGTCGAGCGGATCCGCGAGCAGGAGCGCGCCATGGCGGCCGCCTCGAGCGCTCCGGCCGCCCCTGTCAGCAACAACCCCTGGGAGGACGAGCCTACTCGCGCCGCCCCAGCGCGCCCCGCGAGCTCGCCGTGGTTCGTGATGGTGAAGAGCAAGCAGGAGGGCCCGCTGGACGAGGACGGACTGAGCGTCCTCATGGAGAGCGGCACCATCAACGCGCGCAGCTTCTTCTGGCAGCAGGGCATGGCGGACTGGAAGCGCGGCTCGGAGATCCCGGAGCTGGCGGGCCTCTTCGCGGCGCCCCCTCCGCCCGCGCTGCCTCCGGAGCCGGCCACCGTGGCCGTGCGAGGAGGCCAGCGGGGCACGGCGGCTCCTGCCCGGGCCCAGCCGGCGCCGCAGCAGGAGGATCATTCCTGGGATGACGTGCCCACGACGGTGGGCCAGGCCCCGGCCGCCCAGGAGGCGTGGGATCTGGAGCCGCCCATGGCCGCGCAGCCGCAACAGCGCCAGTCTCAGCGCCAGCCTCAGCGCCAGCAGCAGCAACAGCCGGTGTGGGACGAGCCGGCGCAGCAGGAGCAGCCGCAGTGGGACGACTCGGCGGCCCAGGCCGCGGAGCAGGAGCAGCCCTCGTGGGACCAGCCGGCGCAGCAGGATCACCAGCCGGCGTGGGACGAGCCCGCGCAGGACGATCAGCCGGCGTGGGACGAGCCGGAGCAGCGGCCCGCCGCGCGCACGAGCAGCAGCCCGGGCACCGCCAGCAGCCAGGCGGGCATGAGTGACGATCTGTTCTCGGATCTGGATCTGCCCGACCGGAACGATCCGATGGACGAGCCCGAGCCGCCGACGACCCTCAACACCGATAATGCGGATCCGCTGGCCTCGGTGCGCGGGAACAAGGCGTCGCGTGACGAGAAGAAGCCGGTCGAGGACACGCGCTACTTCATGAAGAAGTCGGGCGTCACCCGGCGCAACCCGGCGTGGAAGGTGGCGCTCTTCATCACGCTGCCCATCCTCCTGGTGGTGGGCGGGGTGTTCGCGCTGGACAGCCTGAACGTGGTGCCCAAGGTGAAGGTGGTGAACGCCCAGGGGCAGACCGTCGAGAAGTCCCTGTTCTTCTCGGGCGAGGGCCGGAACGAGCTGCAGGATCTGCTGCTCGGGCGCAAGAAGACGCCGCCCCCGGCTCCTACGCCCGCGCCGGCTCCGCAGGACAAGAAGCCGCAGCCGGGCGGCACCGCGCCGAAGCCCGGGGACCCGCCCGCGGTTCCGGAGACGGGCAAGTCGGCCGAGGAGCTCAAGCAGCTCTACGCGGACTCCTCCAAGACGGAGGTGAGCCCCGAGGTGCGCAAGGACACGGAGGTGGCGGCCAAGGACGCCGAGGGCCAGGCAGGCCCGCCGCCTGCGGACATCCTGAAAGTGGTGGAGATGTCCCAGAGCGCCTTCGAGGGGTGCGTGGAGGTGGAGCTGCGCAAGAACCCGTCCTTCAAGGGTGGCAGGGTGATGCTGGTGGCCACGGTGGGGACCTCGGGGGTGGTGAAGAGCACCCGGCTGGATCGCAAGGAGCTGGACTCGGCGCCGGTGGGCGACTGCATCAAGAAGAGCGCCAAGCGCATGGTCTTCCCCGCCTTCAAGCTGGACGACGGCTCCAACGAAGTGGATCTGGAAATCCCGCTGGTCCTCACCCTCGGAGCGAGGTAACAGGCGCGTATGTACTTGGGGCGAGTCCTCGGAACGGTGGTCTGCGAGCGCAAGTACGAGGGGCTCGAGGGGAAGCGTCTGCTCGTCGTCCAGCCCCTGGACCATCAGCAGGAGCCCATGGGCAGCCCCGAGGTGGCCGTGGACACGGTGTCCGCGGGGCCGGGCGAGCTGGTGTACCTGGTGGGCAGCCGCGAGGCGGCGCTCGCGCTGGATCCGTGGTTCGTGCCGGTGGATGCCGCCATCGTCGGCATCGTGGACTCGGTGGACGTATGATCCTCTGCAGAGTCCTGGGCACCATCACCGCCACCATCAAGCACCCGGCCTTCGCGGGCCGGAAGCTGATGGTCGTGCAGCCGCTGGATGAGCACCAGCAGCCCCAGGGCAAGAGCTTCATCGCCGTGGATCACTCCTCCTCGGCGGGGCCGGGGGACGTGGTGCTGGTGATGCGCGAGGGCAACGGTGTGCGGCAGATCCTGGGCGACAAGATGCTGCCCATCCGCTCGTTGATCGTCGGCGTGGTGGACGAGGTGGATGTGTGAGCGAAGGTTTCGTGCCGCTTCCGAAGCTGCGGGCGGACGTGGTGGGCACCTCCCGCCGCCTGCACGAGAACGGCTGGGTGGCCAACCACGACGGCAACGTCTCCGTGCGGCTCAAGGGCGGGCGCTTCCTGATCACCTGCACGGCGGTGTCCAAGCGGGACATCGACGACGCCTCGTTGCTGGTGGTGGACGCCCAGGGCAAGGTGCTGGAGGGGCGCCGCAAGCCCTTCGGCGAGCTGGAGCTTCACCTGGCCACCTATCGGGCCCGTCCCGAGGCCCAGGTGGTGATCCACGCCCACCCGCCGGTGGCCACCGCGTTCGGGCTGGTGGGGCAGGAGCTGTCGCCCATCGCGCTGCCGGAGATGGTGGTGTCGCTGGGGGAGCGGGTGCCCACGCTGCCGCGCGCGATGCCCAAGGATCCCGAGGGCCTCAAGCGGGTGGAGGCCGCGGCCGCCGAGTACGACGCCTTCCTCCTCGCCGGCAACGGCGCCCTCACGCTGGGCGAGGATCTGACGCAGGCGCTGCTGCGCATGGAGCTGGTGGAGCACTACGCGAAGATCCTCATGGCCGCGCGCTCCCTGGGCACCGTGCAGCCGCTGGAACCGGGGGACGTGCAGAAGCTGCTCGAGGCGCGCAAGAAGGCGGGCCTCGGTCCGCGCCGGTAGGCCTCCGCATCCACCTCGCCTACAGATCGAAGTTGCCAGGAGGCGCCGGCTTCTTCTTCTTCGCCCGCCCCCGGGCCTGACGCACCTGCTCGCGCAGGGCCCCAGTGGCCTCCGGGTCGACCTTCCCCGAGTCGAGATCGATCACGTCTCCCTCGTGCGCCTCCGCGGGCAGCTCGGCGCGGGGCCGGGTCACCTGACGGCCGTCGATGATGAGCACGGCCAGTTCTTCCTCGAAGCGATCCACGGTGGCCTTTGGCATGGGCGTTCCTCAGGGCTTGCAGTCGTTGGCCGGCTTGCGCTCCTTCATCGCCGCTTCACGTGAGGAGTAGACGATCAGGTTCTGGGGGGAGATCTGCTTGGCGCTGCGGCAGGTCTCCTTGTGGAACAGGTCCCGCTTGCGGCTGGCGACGTACTGCATGCCTCCCGCCTCATGCCCCTTCTTCCCGGGGCGGGTTCCGCGCTCGCTGGTGGAGCCCAGGGAGTCAACATCCACCACCTTTCCGAAACGCGGGAGCTCCTCGTCGCCCTTCTCCTGGGGGCTCCCAGCCTTCGCGGAAGCGGCCTTCACGGGCGCTGGCTTCGGGGCAACGGGGGCAGGTGGGGGCGGCACCAGGAGCGCTGTGTTCTCTTCCACCGGTGCGAAGACATGCTGGGTGCTGGACGCCTCGCCCGGAGCCAGCTTCTGCGTGGTGAGCATGAACTGCGTGCCATCGCTCACCGCGTGCACCTCACCATACAGATCGGTGCGGAAGACGCGAGCGCTGGCGCCCTTCAGCCGCTCGAGCACGGGCTGGGCCGGCACGCCGAGCTTGTTGCCCGCACCGACGCTGAGGATGGCCGCCTGCGGTCTCACCTCCTGGAGGAACTCCGTGCTGGTGGCGAAGTCCGCTCCATGAGCGCCCACCTTGAGGAGCGTAGAGCTCAGCTCCGCCCCGCGCTGCAGCAGTGCGGACTCCGTCTCGGCCCGCGCGTCCCCCGCGAAGAGCACGGACGTCTTTCCGTAGGTCAGGCGCAGGACGATGGAGTTGGCTTCGTGCTGCACGCCCTTGCCCCCCTCGGAGCCCTGGGACTGCACCAGCGGCTCGGTGGGCGCGCGCGGCCACAGGACCGTCAGCTCCACTCCTTTGCCCAGCGTCAGACGCGTCAGCTCCTTCGGCTGCGAGGGGTTGGGCGCGGGCGAGAAGATCTCCACTCCCCGCGAGCCCAGGGCCGTAAGCAGGGTGTCATACGCAGAAGGAGCCTCGGGCAGCTGCGGCTCGAGGAGACGGCGGGGATCGGCGATCTTCTGCACCGCATCCATCCCTCCGTAGTGGTCCGGTGACGGGTGGGTGAGCACCACGAGATCCAACCGCGTGGTGAGCAGCTCCGGGAGCCGGTTGACGAGGTGGTTCACAGCCGAGGCTCCGCCTGCGTCGATGAGGACGGTGAGCCCCTCGGGGGTGACGATGAGCGCGGAGTCTCCCTGGCCCACGTCCAGGAAGTAGACGTGGAGCTTCCCGTCCGGCGCGTTGCCCAGGTACTGCTGCGCCGCGGTGGGGCGAGGGGCTGCCGGCGGCGGAGGACGAGGGGGTGGCGGGGGATCCTTGCACGCGGTGGCGAGCAGCAGGCCCAGCAGGCCCAGCAGTGGCAGCGGGCGTCTGCTCATGGCTTGCAGTCCTCGGCGGGAC
>NZ_DASPHO010000091.1:0-19856 GCF_035629615.1 Hyalangium sp.
CATCACCATCTTCACGCCGGTGCGCAGGCCCGGATCGAGCGCCACCACGGCCCGCGTGCCGGCCGGGGGCGCGAGCAGCAGGTGACGCAGGTTCTCGCCGAACACGCCAATGGCCTGCCGGTCCGCGCGCTCCTTCAGCTCCGCGCGCAGCTCCGACTCCAGCGACGGGCCCAGCAGCCGCTCCCAGGAATCCTCCGCCGCCGCGCGCAGCTCCGAGGCAAAGAGCGCCTGGGGCTTCGTCACCACGCGGGAGGTGAGCAGGCCCTTGGCCTCGTCCTCTGGGAAGGGGAGCTTGACGCGGAGCACCTGCTCGGCCTCGCCGCGCAGCAGCGCCAGCACGCGGTGGGAGGGCGCCTGGGCCAGCGGCTCCTCATGCTCATAGTAGGACTCGAACTTGGTGGGCTCGTTCTTCTTCGCGGGGATGACGTCCGAGCGCAGGCGCCCCTTCTGGAGACACAGCTCGCGCGCGGCGCGGCGCAGGCCGGCGTCCTCGGAGACACGCTCGGCGCAGATGTCCCGTGCACCCGCGAGCGCCGTCTCCACGTCGGGCACGCCCTTCTCCGCGTCCACGAAGGGGCGAACCCGCGCGTCCTTGTTCTCGCTGCGCGGGAGCTCCTGCTTCCACAGGAGGTCCGCGAGCGGCTCCAGCCCGCGCTCCCGGGCGATGGCGGCGCGGGTGCGGCGCTTGGGCTTGTAGGGGAGGTACAGATCCTCCAGCTCGGTGCGCGTCCGGGCGCGCTGGAGCGCCTTGGCCAGCTCCGGCGTCAGCTTCCCCTGGCCTTCAATGGTCCGGAGGATGGTGTCACGCCGGGCATCGATCTCGGAGCGCTCGGCGGCGCGGTCGAGGATCGTCTGGATCTGCACCTCGTCCAGGCCGCCGGTGGCTTCCTTGCGGTAGCGGGCGATGAAGGGAACGGTGGCCCCCTCGGCATTGAGCGCGAGGGTCTTGTCCACCTGCTCGGGCTTGAGGCCCAGCTCCTGAGACAGCTCGGCGGCGTAGACGTGCATGGCAGGCGACACCCTATCATCCGTCGCCCGCCGTGCCTGCTTCCCACAAGGGGTAGAGCGTCAGAGCTTGAGGCCGCACAGGTCGGCGCTCACCTTCCACAGGCGAGCGGCCAGCTCCTTGTCATGGGACCTGGCCGAGGACTTCGCCTCCTTGCGCTTGACGAAGTACTTCCCGGTGACGCCCTCCACCTCCGGGGAGGAGGCGAGCCACACCAGCGTGTCGGCCCCCTGCTCAGGCGTGGAGAAGAGGGGGCGCATCATCCGCATCAGGAAGCCGAAGGCCCCACCCTGGCCCTTGCCCAGCTCCGTCTTCACGCCGCCCGGCTGCATGATGTTGATGGCGACGCCCGTGCCCTCCAGCCGCCGCGCCAGCTCATAGGTAAAGAGGAAGTTGCCCAGCTTGGACTGCGCCAGCGCCTTGAACGGGCCGAACTTCTTCTCGCCCTGCAGATCGTCGAAGTCGATCTTCGCTGCGGCCTCGATTCCTCCCGAGCCGTTGACGATGCGCGAGGGCGCGCCAGCCTTCAGCGCATCCAGCACGAGGTGCGTGAGGAGGAAGTAGGACAGGTGGTTGACGACGAAGATCGTCTCCAGCCCCTCCGGGGTGACGACGCGCTCGTTCAGATAGAGGCCTGCCTGGTTCACCAGCACGTGGAGCTTCGGGTAGCGCGCCAGGAAGTCCGCGGCCCCCTTCTTGGTGGACTCGATGGAGGCGAGATCCGCCACCATGAGATCCAGCAAGCTGTTGCCGGTGGCGCGGGTGATCTCCTGCTTCACCGCCTCGCCCTTCTCCCGGTTGCGGCAGCCGAGGACGACGGTGGCGCCCTGCGCGGCGAGCGCCATGGCGGTAGCCTTGCCAATACCGGACGTGGCGCCGGTGACCAGACAGACCTTGCCCTTCATCGCGTCAGGGGACGGCGGCATGGGGGATGACCTCCGAGGCGCTCGGGGGGGGAGCGCTCCCTGAACATCCACCGCCACCTCCCTCTCCGTCCAGTCCCCTGACCGTTACCTCCATCCCATCCTGGCCTGGCGTTGCGCCTCCCACTCGGGTCGCAAAAGACCCCAGATCTGCTGATCCCTTCGCTGTCCCTGGACGAGGCAGTGCCCGCGCAGCAGGCCCTCCTGGACGAACCCCAGCTTGCGCGCCAGCGCCTGTGAGGCGAGGTTGTCCACCGTGGTGGTCAGCCAGATCCGGTGGAGCTCGGGGAGGGTGAAGAGGCGCTCCAGCATCATCGCCACCGCGCGCGTGCCGATGCCGCGGCCGATGAACTCCTCGGCGAGCATGTAGCCCACCTCGATCCGGCCGTGGAAGCGGGACAGCTCGCGCGCGGACACGGTGCCGACGATGCGACCGTCCGCCTCCACCATCCACCGGAAGCTCCGGGCATGCGGATCCGTCACGTCACTGCTCGCCTCGCGCAGGCGCTTCAGCAGGGAGTCGCGGTTGTTGTCATCGAGGGGAAGGAGGCGGCGCGCGGTCGGCCCGTTCCGCATGGCCGTCCACACGTCCAGGTGCTCGGGCGATGCGGGGACGAGCTTCACTTCCAGAGTGCTCATGGGAGGCGCAGCGTACCGCCTGCGCCTCCCCGGCGGGAACAGCGCTACGCGGGGGTGATGGCGCCGTCCTTGACGCGGAAGGAGTGGGTGGAGAACTCCCGCTGCAGCTCCCCAGGCGTCCGCTTCGAGTAGTCCTTGTCGACCTCTGTGCTGGAGATGAGGTGGAAGGTCGCCAGCGCCTGATCCGCCTGGATGTCCACCACGAGGAAGCCGTGCTGCGTGGAGTTGGAGTAGGCGAGCTTGTCGTTGCCGGCCTTCAGCGTGGCATCCAGCTCGGCGACGACGTGGCGGTAGATGGCGCTGCCCGAGTAGTAGCCCGCGCCGAGCACCGCGTTGCCCGCCAGCTGCTGCACCGTGCCGGACGAGATGGCCGGGCCCGTCAGCGAGGGGATGCCCTGCTCCACCGAGGCGTACGAGGCATGGATGTCCCCGGAGAACACCAGCGCGTTCACGTTGCTGGCCTTCAGGCCCTCCAGGACTTCTTTCCGCTTCGTCGGGAACCCGTCCCACTGGTCCACGTTGAAGTAGAAGCGCTGGCGCAGCGAGGGGTCCGGAATGTCCGTCTTGGCGCTCAGGTCCCACACCAGCGACGTGAAGGAGACGGAGCTGACCACCACCTTCCAGGTGTTGGTGGCCTGCACCTGCTGGTTGAACCAGGTCTCCTGCGCGGCGCCCCACACGTTCTCGGTGGCCTTCGCCGAGGTGGCGTAGCGGTACTGCGCATACAAATCAAAGGTGTCCTTCACCACGACGTAGCGCGAGCCGCGGATGTCAAAGAGGCCCACCTTGCCCATGTGCACGTAGGCCAGGCCCTTCGGCTTGTCGGCCGTCGGGATGGGCGGCTGCCCGAGCGCGCCCAGCACCTGGTTGACGTAGGCCAGCGCCAGCTTGCCCTGCACCCAGGTGCCCGCCTTGGCCACGGCCTCCGCCTGGGTCAGCCCCGCCTGCATGGCCTGCCCCACGTACGCCTGCGTGAGCCCCGTCTTCACCGCCGCGAGCTCCGGCGCGTCCACGTCCACGTACGAGAACAGCTCCGAGGTAAAGGCCGGTGCCGCGCCGAGCGCCGTCAGCACCGCCTGGTCCATGACCACCGTGCCCGGGTAGCCATCCTCGGGGATGAGGTGGTCCGGCCGGAAGCTGCGGTAGTCGGTGACGATGAGCTTCACGTGCTTGCCGAACTCGAAGTCCCGGTAGATGCGCGTGTCCGGGAACTTGGCCTCGGCGCCCGGGTCGATGGCGCCCTCCCCGCCCGTTCCCACCGCGTCGATGGGCAGGAACTCGAAGAAGGCCTGCTCGGCGTTGCGCCGACGGTCGTCCTGCTTCTCCAAGCGGCGCCCGTCCTGGTACGTCGCGTTCGAGCCCCAGCAGTCGTCCGAGAACTCGTGGTCATCCCACACGTTGATGAACGCGTAGCGCTCGTGGACCTGCTGCATGATGGGGTCCGCGCGCACCGTCTTGTAGAGGTCGCGGTAGTTGGAGACCGACTGCGCGGCGTAGTACTGGAAGATGCCGCTCTTCTGCACCAGCGCCTCTTCCGGCTTGCTGAAGGTGATGTCGCGCAGGGTGTTGGAGGACTGAAAGGCCGGGTCTCCCGTCGTCTCGTAGATGTAGTCGCCCAGGAAGATGATGGCGTCCACGTCCGCGTCGAGCTGCAGCAGGCGCTGCCAGGTGTTGTAGTAGCGGCCCACGTAGTCCTGGCAGTTGCCGATCACGAACTTGACCGGGACGAGATCCCCCGGCGCGGGCGCCGTCTTGGTGCGGCCCACGGGTGAGAGGAAGCGCTCGCCGTCGTGCTCGTAGACGAAGCGGTAGTAGTAATGGGTGCGCGGCTGCAGGTTGGTGACCTTCACCTTGATGGCGTTGTCGTGATCGGCCAGCGCCTTCAGGCCGGGCAGGCTCACCACCACCGTGGCGAAGCTCTCGTCTGGGGACACCTCGAGCGTGAGCGTGGTGTCACCTCCGTGCTCCTCGTCCACGGCGCGCGTCCACAGCACCACGCTGTTGGGGCGCGGATCTCCGGAGGCCACGGACTGCGGGAAGTAGGCGCGCGAATTCTCCGCCTGCTGTTCGGTCGTCTCTTCGTCGCTGCATGCGAACGCAGTCGTTGCCGCGACAGCGACGACGGACTGCAGAATGGTGCGACGGTGAAGTTTCTGGGACAAAGCACCCCTCCAAATGAGCCGGGCCATTGGGCCTGCGGCGGGCGCGGAGTCTATGGTGCTTCCCCACCCTCGGGGCAACCTTCCATGTTGACGCGCCGCGCCTGAGACAGGCGGGAGAAGAGGACCGGGCGTCCGCGCTGCTCCACTCGAAGCGAACGCCCGCACGGTCCCGCCTCAGCCACCGGAAGAGAGGTCGTTCAGAGGTGCTTCACCCTCTCAGGGCGAAGCACCGACGTCAGGCTCCTGGAGGCCGTAGGCTGCGCAGGAAGGCGACGACTGCCGAGCGGAACTCCTCGCAGGCATGCTGGTAATCGAAAGGTTGGCGTTTTGGCGGCCCGGCCTTGAAACAAGCGGGGCTGCCCACCGCGCGGCGAGCAGCCCCTGTCACTGCTTCCCTGCGCAATCGACCAGGGAGGCTCGGCACACTCCGGCCAGTCGAGCACGCCGAGGGTCTCGCTGCGGTCCACGGCCTCACCCTACGGAGCCTGCAGCCGCTGCTTCTCCCTCAGGATCAGGCTCCACTCCTGAAGGCCCAGGTTGAGGACTCGAGTCCATGTGTCGATCTCGGACGCCAGGCTGGGATCGACGCTCCGGAGCCGCTGGAGCTCGGGCACCGCGCCGCTGAAGCCCAGCTGCGCAATGCTCTGCAGGAGGGCCTTGCGCACCCCCGTGTCCCGCTCGCCACGGTACATGGCGATGAGCGACTCCCGAGCGCTGGCCATCTCCGCCGCCGGCACCCCGCCCAGCGCGGTGGCCGCCGCCTTGCGAACCTCTGCATTGTCACTGCCGAGCAGCGACTTGATCCGGCTCGCCGAGTCCGCGCTGATCTTCTCCGTGGACAGCTCTCCCAGGATCTTCGCGGTCACCTTCGGATCCGTCGCTGCCGCCGCGGCCGCCACCGCGGAGTCCGCGACGGATCCCAGCTGGCCCGCGTAGACGTACTTGTTGTCCTCGACCAGGTTCGTCGCGGCCTCCATGCGCACCTCGGGCGAGGAGTCGCGCACGAGGCGCTCGTACATGTCGCCCGTGCTCTCGGTGGCGCTGGTGCGCCGCATCGCCCGCACCGTGGCGGCGCGGACAGCCGGATCGCGCTCCTCCAGCGCCCGCTTCGCCACCGCCTGCATGGCGCTGGGGTCCGCTCCCCGCTCGGTCCGAGCCACGAGGGCAGCTGCGAGGTGCTCGGCCATCACGGGATCCGTCTCACGATCGAACGCCGCCCGAAGCTCGGCGTCGGGCAGGGTGACGGCGGACTCGCGCAGGAGCGTCTTCAGGTAGCGCTTGTAGGCCTCGGACTTCGAGCCAAGCCCGAGGCGGATCTGATCCATCAGCCCCTGGACCGAGCAGCGCTCTCCGGCGAGTGCGGGGGCCTGTCCCGAGGAGGAGGCCTGCGCGGCCACCGCGGTGGGAAGGAGGTGGCAGAGGGTGAGGGCAGCCAGGCCCAGCGAGCTCGCGCGGAAGGAGGAGAGGCGTGTCATGGGGAGCTCCCGTGCTCAGTCGTGGCGATCGAGGCAGTGGTGGGGGTCCGGGTTGGGAAGGCTGTTCCACACCCGGACGAAGTCGAGGACGCCGCTCGCGTAGAGCTGCTCGAAGGCCTGGTAGTCTGGCTGGAAGCGCGGATCCTGGATGGCCATGTTCGCCATGACCGGGAGCGCGTCCTTGCCGGCCACCCGCGCGGAGAAGCGGAAGACGGCCCACCGCACGCACACGGCCGTGTCCGTCTCGAAGGTCCTGGCGAACAGCTCCAGCACCTTCTGCTTGTCCTGGGACAGGGAGAGGTTGTGCGCTGCAGCGTCCCGCCCGTCCTCGTTGCCCTCGGTGGCGAGGATCTTCGCGAACCGCTCGGTGGCCTCCGCATCCAGCAGGGGCGCCGCGTGCATGGGCATCATCTGTCCCAGGTAGCGGATCTGCTCGTCCGGCGACTCGGCGCCGATGGTGAGCAGCTTGTCCATGTAGGGCGCGAGGTTGCCGGTCTGCTGGAAGTCCCGCTTCATGACCCGTGCGAGGGAGCGGGTGGCGGCCCAGCCCGCCTCGCCGGAGACCGGATCCTTGGCGAAGCTCGCGAGCCGGTCGAGCGTCGCGGGCTCGAGCCGCTTCTGCGTGTCCAGGGCCGACAGGAGCCCCGCGCGCCGGTCGGGCGAGAGGCTGGTGTCCAAGCCCATGTCCACGAGCTGCGCGGAGATCTGGGGCAGGTGGACTGCCTCGGAGTCCCGCAGGGCCATCATGTACACCCCGAACGTTCGCGGCTTGGCCTCGCGGGCCCAGCCGAGCACCTCGTGCGCGCGGCCTGCATCCTTGCCGATGAGCTCCGTCAGGCGCTCCTTCAGGTAGTCCCGGACGTTCGAGTCGCGCGACTCCAGCAGGGGCGTGGCCCACTCGTGGAAGTTCTCGATCGTCACCTCGGCGTTGAACCGCTCCAGCTCACGCCAGCAGGTCGTGCCGTCGAAGCGCGGACCGCGCTCCTCGCTGGGAGCTCCGGCCCCAGCCTGGCCAGGGGGAGCTGCGGAGCCTCCCGGATGGGAGGGGCCATGCTCCGACCCCACCTGCGCGGTGGCCTGCGCCGCCTGCACGGCGGAGGAAGCCTCCTCGCCGGAGCCGCGAGCGAACAGCCCCACCCCCGCGAGCAAGAGGGCAGCACCGAGCCCGGCCGCCAGGAGCGGTGTGCGTCGGCGCGAAGAGCCTGCAAGGAGTTCCATCCCCCGAAGAGGGCCCGACTTCGCTGCCATCCCAATAAAATCAAAAAAACGAGAACTTCCCTGGATTTCTCCCAGCCTTGAATACCCCGTTTCAGGGAGCTGCATGCCGGCGCTGCCAGGCCTGCACCTTCTGCAGCTCCACCTGAGACCGGAGGCCCAGGCCGTCCAGCTGCACCCGGGCCTCCTCCGCCAGCACGGTGGCGCGCTTGCGGTCCGAGCCCGAGCGTTGTTCCCAGAGCGCCTGGGCGAGCAGGAAGGAGGCCCATGCCTCCTCCAGCGGATCCCTCGGGGATCGCAGATGGAGCCCCCGCGCCCGCTCGAGCAGCGGCACGGCCTGCTCTGGGTCGCCCAGCGCCAGGTGCGCCTCCGCGAGGCAGGCCAGGTCCAGCGCGACATCCGGAGAGTCAGCTCCCCGCGCCCGCTCGTCGAGCGCCAGGGCGCGCTGACAGTGCGCGAGCGCCGTGCGGGGGGCACCGGTGCGCAGCTCGAGCTGCGCCAGCGGGCGAAGTGCAGCGACGGCCGTAGCGCTGTCCGGGCCATTCTCCTTCTCCCAGAGCTGCAGGGCACGTGTCAGGTCGCGCCGCGCCTCTTCATGGCGGCCCGCTCGGAGGTGGACGAGCCCGCGAATGGACAGCGGCGTGGCGGCGTGCGGCGTGTCCGCGCCGTGTGCGCGTTGGACGCGGAGCAGGGCTTCCTGCACGTAGGCGCTCGCCTCCTCTATCTGCTGGGAGTCATAGGCCACCATCCCGAGCTCGCAGAGCGCCAGGGAGGCATAGGGGTGATCCGGTCCCTTGGTGCGCTCGAAGAGGGCGAGCGCCCGCTCGAGGTTCTGTCGTGCCTCCTTGAGCTGCCCCAGGCTCCGCAGGACCGTGGCGAGGTTGGCGAGCGGCGGAGCGAACAGGGGATGATCCGAGGGATATGCTGCCTCCAGGATGGCCAGGGAGCGCTGCCAGGCAGCGATGGCCTCCTCACGCTGCCCCACGGACAGCAGCTCAATGGCGATGTTGCTGAGGTTGAGGGCCATCCCAGGGTGCTCCGGGCCAAGCAGACGCTCGCGCAGCTCCTGGATCTGGCGGTACAGCGCCAGCGCCTCCGCACTGCGGCCCTGCAACGTGCGGACCCGCCCAAGGCCCGAGAGGAAGTACGAGGTGGTCAGGCTGTCTGGGCCGTGCGTCGTGCGCGAGAGCTCCAGGCCTCGAGTGAACTCCTCGGCCGCCAAGTCCAGCTTGCCCTGCGCCAGCCTCACCCCGCCGAGCCGCAGGTGCAGCTCCGTGGCCAAGGCCGGGAAGCGCTCCTGGCCCAGCCGCTCCAGGATGGCTCGCGCATGCTGGGCGAGCCTCTCTGCCTCGCCCGCGCGGGCCATCTGATCTCCTACCGCCCAGAGGAGCAGGAGCCACGCGCGCGCGGCCGTCACGTCGTCGTGCCCGGCCTCCGCGGCCCACAAGGAGCGATAGAGACTCTCCTCCGCTTCCTTGAGGTTGCCCTCGAGCCCCTGGATCTGACCATGGAGGACAAGCACCTCTGCCTCCAGCGGGCGGTAGTCCAGGCTCTGGCTCTCCAGCACGAGGGCCGACGTCAGCGCGAGGCCCTCTGTGTACTTGTTGGCGTCCATGCGGGCCCGGGCCTCGGCCAGGGTGCGTCGTGCCGCGTCAACCCGCGGGCGCAGCGCATCCGGTGGCTGGGGGCGGGTGGAGAGCGCAGGGGCGTCCATGCATCCGGAGAGCCCCTCCAGCGAGGCCAGCAGGTGCTGCGCGCGCTGCACCGTCTGCGCGTCCGCCTCCTCCAGCACGTCGGTGACGGCGGCGAGCTGCCACAGCCGGGCGTCGAGACACGTGGCCTTCTGCCAGCCGAGGCTCGAGGTGTCGTCGCCGGCCGCAAGGCAGGCCTCGGTGCGCAGCGTTCGCCACTGTGAGACATGAGCGTCCAGCGCCAGGGAGAGCTTGTCCCAGGCGGGCGCGGCATACGGCTTGCCGGTGGCGAGGAAGGCCGCGCGGACCCGCTCCCTGGGCTCGGGGCCCCATGCGGCGGCGAGCGTCTCCACCTCCTGCTCGCAGCGCACCTCCTGGGCGCGGTTCAGCGTGTAGTTCATGGCCACGCCCAGCAGGCCCGACGTGATGACAGCGGCAAGCGCCCACGTGCGCACGCGCGGAGTGCGCGGGGCGAGCGCCGTCAGCAGGGCCTCCATGGAGGGGAAGCGCTCCTCGGGTCGAGCTTTCAGCCCGCGCAGCACCGCGCGCCGCACCCAGGCAGGGACCTTCGTGTCGTGCGTGAGAGGCCGCACCCGCCCCTCGGTCACCGCCCGGTCCAGCGCCTCGATGGTGTGGCCCTCGAAGGGACGCTCCCGGTAGAGGCCCTCGTAGAGGGCCACGCAGAAGTTGAACTGGTCCGAGAGCTCATCCGCCCCCTGGCCTCGGAGCTGCTCGGGAGCCATGTAGACCGGAGTGCCCAGCAGCACGCCCGCCTGGGTGATGGCAGAGAGATCCTGCACGGCAGGCGAGCCCCACGAGGCCGGGAGCTCGCCCGACGGGTCGGCCTGGTTCTTGGGACGGGCCAGGCCGAAGTCCGTCACCCGCGCCCGGCCATCCCGGCCGATGAGGACGTTGGCGGGCTTGAAGTCTCGGTGGACGAGTCCCGCGGCATGTGCGGCCGCCAGGCCCTGTCCGGCGTCGCGGAAGACGCGCAGCACCTCGCGCCAGGGGCGGGGCTCCGTCATCCAGTCCGCGAGCGTGGTGCCCTCCACCAGCTCCAGCGCCAGGAAGACGTCCTCCCCGCACATGCCCACGTCATGCACGGCCACCACGTTGGGGTGGGCCAGCCGTGCCATCGCCTGCGCCTCGCGCAACAGCCGTCGGCGCAGCGCCTCGAGGTGGCGGCCCTCGGGGCGCAGGAGCTTGAGCGCGACCTGGCGGTTCAGCTCCGGATCATACGCCGCGTAGACCACCCCCATCGCGCCATGGCCGATCCGCTCGATCACGACATAGCGAGAGACGGTGGAGCCTCGCGCCAGCGCAGTCTCCACGCGGGTGGGCAGCGGGGCGCTGCCGGCTGGCTGCGACTCTGCCCCCGCCACCGCCAACACCCGCTGGCACGCAAAGCAGCTCTCCACATGCACCAGCACCTGCGCCTTGCGGTGCTCCGTGAGCGCCCCCACGAGGAAGTCGCTCAGCGAAGTTTCGTCCGGGCAGCCCATCTCCAGGGCCAAGGTGGCAGACTCCCCCGGGCCTAGTCGAGGACGCCCAGGGTCTCGCTGCGGTCGACTGCCTCACCCTGGGTGGTGTACCCCGAGTACCAGGAGGTGTCCTTGGTGCCGTTCTTCTCCTGCATCAGGTGGGCGTGAGGGCCGGTGGCCTGGCCGGTGCCACCCTCGTTGCCGACCTGGCAGCGGTCGCACGTCCGATCGTACGAGTCGCTCGTCTTGATGAAGTGCTTCTGGTGGAACTTCCAGCCGTCCGCCCAGGTGTGCACCGCCATGTTCGCGTTCTCGTAGCCGTTCCCATTGCAGACGACGCCCGTGGTGTTGATGGTCACGTTCCAGTAGACCGAGCCCACCACGGCCGTCTCAGCGCCCCAGTAGTTGCAGCGACCACTGGAGACGTCGATGGCGCCGTGGTACCCGCCGCTCGGGTAGTACGTGGTGGCCGTGATCGTGCCGGGGAAGGGCGACTTGACGGTGTGTGCGATCGCTGCCGCGGGAATGAGCGCCAGGCAAGCCAGCACCGCCAGGGTCCTCTTCATTGTATGGGTATTGCGCATGGTTGCTCCTCTCGGGCCGGCTCACCGGACCCGATGTGAAGTGCGGGTGTGATGGGAGCCGCTCCATGCGGCTGTCCTCACCTCTTGCTAGAGGGAGGGGAAAAGCCGGCATCCCAGAAAAAGTGAAAAATGAGTGCCTCGGCGTATGGGCCTGAGGGAAGTCGCACCCAAACGCAGGGGCTGCCCACCTTGCGGCGAGCAGCCCCTGGCACTGCTTCCCGGTTGAGCCGGCGCGGGACTACTTCACCGCCTTCACGCGCGGCCGCTTCTCCGGCTCGCCCGGCGCCTCGGCCTCGGCCGGAGCCGCAGTGACCGCCGGCCCCTTCGCCACGCCGTACTTCTCCAGCACCCGCGCCTCGATCTCCTTGTAGGTGTCCGGGTGCTCGCGCAGGTAGTCCTTCGCGTTCTCTCGGCCCTGACCGATGCGCTCGCCGTTGAACGCGAACCAGCTCCCGCTCTTCTCGACGATGCCCTCGTTCGCCGCCAGATCGATCAGGTCACCCTCTCGCGAGATGCCGGTGCCGTACATGATGTCGAACTCCACCTCCTTGAAGGGAGGCGCCATCTTGTTCTTCACCACCTTCACGCGCGTGCGGCTGCCCACCACACTCTCGCCGTTCTTGATGGCGCCGATGCGGCGGATGTCCAGACGCTGCGAGGCGTAGAACTTCAGGGCGTTGCCACCCGTCGTCGTCTCCGGGTTGCCGAACATCACGCCGATCTTCATGCGGATCTGGTTGATGAAGATCACGCACGTCTGGCTCTTGGAGATGGTGCCCGTGAGCTTGCGCAGCGCCTGGCTCATCAGTCGCGCCTGCACGCCCATGTGCGCATCACCCATCTCGCCCTCGAGCTCGGCCTTCGGCACCAGCGCCGCCACCGAGTCCACCACCAGCACGTCGATGGCTCCCGAGCGCACCAGCATCTCCGCGATCTCCAACCCCTGCTCACCCGTGTCCGGCTGGCTCAGCAGCAGGTCGTCCGTGCGCACCCCCAGCTTGCGGGCGTAGCCCACGTCCATCGCATGCTCCGCGTCGATGTACCCGCAGATGCCGCCCTTCTTCTGGGCCTCGGCGACGATGTGGAGGCACAGCGTCGTCTTACCGGAGGACTCCGGCCCAAAAATCTCGACGATGCGCCCCTTGGGCACTCCGCCCACACCCAGCGCGATATCCAGCGAGATCGAGCCCGTCGAAATGGCTTGGATGTCCCGGATCAGCGGCTCCTCGTTGCCGAGCCGCATGATCGATCCCTTGCCGAACTGGCGCTCGACAGCGGACATCGCCAACTCGATCGCCTTCTCCTTCTCCTGATTCACGGCCATCTCTCTGACTCCTCCAGTCGTATGCGGTGAGCCACCCCGGCCCACCTGAACTCGCGTTCAGACGCGTGCCCTCTTAGTACGCGATAGGTAGACCGTAGTCCACCCCTCTGACACACCCCTGTAGCTCGGGCCCCTCAGCTCCGATGGAGAGCGAACAGGAGAGCGGCCACCAGCCCCGCAAGACCAGTCACCACTCCAGTGTAACCTATGAATAATCCTAGGGAAATGGAAAGCACGGAGCCCACCAGCAGCACCGCCAGCGCCATTTTACGCAAGTCGGACTTCGGTCCGCTGAAGAGCAGCGCCACCATGGCCAGCAGCGCGATGCCTACCTCTACCGTGACGAGCCCGGTGGCGGGCCGGAAACGCAGCAGGTTCAGGACGAGCTCCGTGATGGCCCCTCCCACCAGGATGCCCGCGGCTCCCCCCTTCAGGTTCCTGTCCCGCTTCTTGCTCCGCTTCTGAAGCTCGCGGGGCTTGAGGCGCTCGAGGTCCTCGGGACGGATCTCCAGGGCGTAAGGAAAGCCCATGGAGAGCAGCCCCCGCACAGCCGTCTCGTGGCAGGAATGGCCTGCGGAGTCGGCCAGGCCCTCCAGCCGGCCACCCTCGATGAGGTGGTGGAACCAGTCCGCCACGTGCCGTGAGCCCCCTTCGCGCACCATCTGATCCAACCAACGGTTGATGCGCCGGGACAGCTCCTGCCGCTCCGCCCCCGAGGCCTTCTGGGCCTGGTCTACCAGCAGCAGCACCGGCAGCGGAGTCCCCGGAGGCGGCGTCTTCGTGCCGGGCAGGGACTGGGCGCTGGAGTGGGCGGTGATCTGCTTCGGATCAACGATGATGGAAGGGCCGTAGTCCTCTGGAGGAGGCAGGAGGGTCGGGCCGTACATCTCCATGGAGCGAGCCACTGCCACAGGATGCTCGTCGAAGGCGAGCGCGGCCGAGGGTGGGCTGGCAGGTGCTGGAGCAGCTGGAGGCCCGGGATCCTCCTCCTCGAGCCCAACCGGAGGCGGGAGGTCCTGGAACTCGCTCTCTATCAAAGGGAGCGAGGCGGCAGGCCCCACTGTCTCAGGGAGGGGGATGGCGTGTGCCCAGTCCACCACGTCCACCATGGGAACGTCGCTGCTCCCTTCGCCCTCGGTGGCGCCGGAAACCTCCCCCGAGGTGGGTGGACGTGTGCTGGAGATGGTCGCCACGCTGAAAACTGTACCCACGAGTGCCACTGCGGTTCAAAGCGCATATCCCGCAACTTCTTCAAGGCAACGGGGTTGATGCCGATCGTGGAGCCAGAATCGGACGCACAGGTCATGCAGAGGGTAGCGGCGGGCGACCGAAAGGCCTTCGCCCTGCTGTTCGACCGCTACCACGCCAGCGTGGCGCGGTTTGCGTTCCGCTTCGTGGGGGATGCGGCGCGGGCGGAGGAGCTCACACAGGACATCTTCGTGAAGCTGTACCGGAACGCGAAGGCCTACAAGCCGACGGCGCAGTTCAAGACGTTCCTGTTCCGGGTGGCCACCAACCACTGCCTCAACGAGGTGCGACGTGGAGAGTACCGGGTGACACACACGACCACTTCGCCCCGGGAAGAGGAAGGGGAGAGCGGAGTGGAGGTTGCGGGGCCCGAGGGCGATCGTCCGGACGAGGCAGTGGCGGGGCGGGAGCTGGAGCGGGCCGTGGGCGAGGCGCTGCAGGGGATGAGCGAGCGGGAGCGGGCGGCCTTCACCATGTGCCGCTTCGAGGGCATGGCGTACCGGGACATCGCGGAGGCGCTGGAGGCGAGTGAGGCGGCGGTGAAGAGCCTCATCCACCGGGCCACGCTGGCGGTGGCGAAGAAGATTGAGGAGTTGCAGGCGGGCACCTTGCCCGCGAGGAGCAGGGCATGAGCTGCGCGTTCGAGGAAGAGCTGACGGCCTATGTCGACGGGGAGCTTCCCTCGGCGCGCCGGACAGAAGTGGAGGCGCACCTGGGGACGTGCGCGGAGTGCCGGAGCACGGAGACGCTGCTGCGGCACACCCTGGCGAGCCTGGCGGCGCTGCCCGAGTTCAAGCCCTCCGCGGACACACGCCGGGCGGTGCTGGCGAAGGTGGATGCGCTGCCGCTCCCGCTCCGGGAACGGCTGAAGGCGCTGCTGCGGCCCTCGGTGCTGATGCCCTCGCTGGGGCTGGCGGCGGTGGTGGGCCTGGCCGTCGTCTACACCGGCAGCGAGCCTCAGGGCCTGGACGTGACGGACGCGGGGGCGCTGGAGCTGGCGGCAAACCTGGAGCTGGTGGAGGACTACGACATCGTAGGCCTGGACAGCTCCGAGGACCTGGAGGTCATCGAGCACCTCCACGAGCTGGAGGTGCAGTGATGGGACGCAACCTGGCAATCATCGGCGTGGTGGTGGCGCTGCTCCTGGGCGTGCCCTCGCGGGCGCAGGAGGCGGGCGCGGGGCAGACGGCCGCCCAGCGCTTCGAGAAGCTCTCGCCGGAGCAGAAGGAGGCGCTGCGCGCGAAGCTGCGGGAGTTCAAGGCGCTGCCCAAGGAGGAGCAGGAGCGCATCCGGGGCAACCTGGAGCGCCTCCGGAGCCTGCCTCCCGAGGAGCGCGAGCGGCTCCGCTCCAACATGCGGGAGTTCCAGCGGCTGTCGTCGGAGGAGCGCAAGCTGCTGCGGGAGCGCTTCCGCGACTTCCGCAACATGGATCCGGAGCGCAAGGCGGAGCTGCGGAAGCGCATGAGGGAGTACCTGCGCGCGCACCCGGAGCGGCGCGAGCAGATGATGGAGAACATGCGGCGCTGGCGGCAGATGTCCCCCGAGCAGCGACAGGAGCTGCGCGAGCGCATGCGTGAGAGGCGCCGCCGGTGAGCCGTTTCCTCGTCATCCTTCTGGCCGCCAGCCTTCACGCCGGCATGGCCTCGGCGGCGGAGGATCGCACTCCTCCCCCTCCCCCTCCCCCACGCTCCACCGAGCCCGCCCGGCCCCCGCCTGGCGAGCCCAAGCTGTCCGCGGAGGACCGCGAGGTGGTGGAGAACCTGGAGCTGCTCGAGAGCATGGACACGGCGGAGGACCTCGACCTGCTGCTGGAGCTCTCCAAGGAGGAGGACTGAGCGGCGCTCCGCCATGAAAGAAGGGGGGTGGTGTGCCCCTCCGCGCTTCGTGGCGTAGACTGGGCCCGTGGAAGTCGGGGCCACCAGAACCGTTGAGTTTCCTTCGCGGCGATACGGCCGCTACATCATCCGCTCGCGCCTGGGCGAGGGCGGGATGGCGGAGGTGTTCCTCGCGGAGGCCATTCCCCCGCGAGGCGACAAGTTCTCGGTGGCCCTCAAGCTGATGCGCAAGGACGCACCACCCGAGGCGTTCGCCGACGAGGCGGACCTGATGGGCCTGCTGGATCACCCCAACCTGGTGCGCATGCTGGAGTCGGGACAGGCCTTCGGGCGGCCCTTCATCGCCATGGAGTTCCTCGTGGGAGGGGACCTCAAGCGGCTGATGGAGGCCCAGGAGACGCTCAAGCGGCGCATCCCGCTGGGCATCTGCCTCTACGTCTGCATCGAGCTGCTCCGAGCGCTGTCCTACTTCCACCAGCTGCGCACACGCAGCGGCCGGCCGCTGGAGCTCGTTCATGGGGATGTGAACCCCTCCAACGTCTTCTTCTCGGGCGACGCGGAGGTGAAGCTGGGCGACTTCGGGGTGGCGACGGCGCGCGGGGCGGACATCGGGCCTCGGGACGGCATCGCCGCGGGGAAGCTGCACTACCTCTCACCGGAGCAGACGCAGGGAGAGCAGCTCACCCCCGCGTCGGACCTCTTCTCCCTGGGCATCGTGCTGCACGAGCTGGTGGTGGGCACCCACCCCTTCCTCCGCGAGCAGACGGATGAAGAGGTGGTGATGGCGGCCATCCGCGCGGCGAAGGTGACCCTGCCGGACACGGTGGACCGGGGCCTGGCCCAGATCATCCGCAAGTCGCTCGCGGCGGACCCGGACCACCGCTACCGCACGGCGGGGGAGTTCGCCGGGGCGCTCCTCACCTGGTCGCTGGACTCGGGCAACAGCCCCACGCGCGACAACGTGCAGTCCTGGCTGCTGAAGACGCTGAGCTACGCCGGCCTCTAGCGCTCCCTCAGGGGAGCTGGAGGCGCTGGAAGAACTCCTCAGTCCACCCGCTGCACCACGACCTTGCCGCGGGGCTTGCCGCTCTCAGCGTACGCCAGCGCCTCTCGCGTCTGGGAGAAGGGGAACACCCGATCCACATGCGGCCGGAGCGCACCCTGCTCCACCAGCGTGGTGAGGTGCCGGAGCTGTGCGCCATCCGGACGCATGAACAGGTAGCGATACCGCGCGCCGTGACGCCGGGCGGCCCGGTTCGCCTTCGCCCCCAGCAACCAGAACACCGGCCAGAACACCGGTGACACGCCGAACTCGCGGGCGAACGCCAGATCCGGCCCATCCGTGATGGAGATGACGATGCCGCCTGGACGGACGCACCGGAAGCTGCGGAGCACGTTGTCCTTCCCCACCCCATCGAGGACGGCGTCCACGTCCCGCACCACCTCCTCGAAGCGCTGGGCGCTGTAGTCCACCACCGTTTCCGCGCCGAAGCCCCGCACGAGCTCGACGTTCTTCGCGCTCGCGGTGGAGATCACCTTCACGCCCAGGTGCTTCGCGAGCTGCACGGCGGCGCTCCCCACCCCGCCCGCGCCCGCGTGCACGAGCACCGTCTGTCCGGGCTTCAGCTGCGCCACATCCGTGAGCGCCTGCCACGCGGTGAGCGCCACCAGTGGCAGCGAGGCCGCCTCGGCATGGGAGAGCCTCGTGGGCTTCGGGGACACGAGCTCCTCGGCCGCCACCGCCTCCTCCGCGAAGGCGCCGATGCGGTCCTTGCCGAGCCGCGTGTACACGGCATCACCGGGCTTGAAGGCCTTCACCTCGGCCCCCACCTCGCTCACCACGCCCGAGCAGTCGTTGCCGAGCACGAGCGGGAAGCGGTAGGGCACCAGCACCTTCAGCTTGCCCTCACGGATCTTCCAGTCCACCGGGTTGACGCTCGCCGCGTGGACGGTGATGCGCACGTCCCGTGGGCCGAGCGGAGGCGAAGACAGCTCCCCCTCCTCGAGGACCTCAGGCCCACCGTAGCGGCGGATGTAGAAAGCTCGCACCTGGCGCTCCTCGTCAAAGCTCTACTGGGACGACTGTCTCACGGCACGTACGCGACACTCGACGCCTTGTGGGCGTTCACCTCCGCGTCGGTGAAGTGGAGGCTCGGGGCCTTGTTCCGCCGCCAGTGCTCCACCTCATCCGCGTGGTGCGGGCTCCGCGGATCGAACACCTGCCCACCGGGCAGCGCGTTCCAGGCCCGCGGCCCTTCGGGCGTCATCTCCACCACCAGCCGCTGCACCGGGCCGCTCTCGTACGAGAACTTCTCCGGATTCGTCAGCCCGGACATCGCGGCGTCCACGCCGAAGTTGTCGCCGGGCCGCGGGTACCCGCTCGGGAACCTCGCGTTCCCGGGCGCGGGGAGCGTCACCACGCTCTCGCCGATCGTCGCTGGCACCAGCGAGGCCAGCGTCAGCGTGTGCAGCTTTCCCCACCGCCACTGAGACGGGTCTGCGCCAAAGCGCTCCCGGAGGTAGAACGCCCCCAGCATCATCGCGGCGGCGACCCGCTCGTCCCGCGTCTCTAGGACATCCGTCGTCGCGAGGTTGTCCCACAGCACCGTGTCGCTCCGTGCGGCACTATAGGTCGCGAGCCGGCTGGGCTCCAGGAGGGCGAACTGCAGCGCTCGCCCCAGTCCTCTGCTGCCCGGGCTCCTCCCGATGAGGTTGAGCTCGTCATCGAAGGCGAGCTTGACCAGCCGCAGCACCGACACATTGAACAGCGCGGTCGCGATGGAGTCCGAGACCTCCGCGGCGGGTGGCTCGCCGTCCCCGATGTCCACTCCCGGTGGCGTCTCGTACGTCCACGCCGCCAGCCGATCCGCCACCTGCGCGAGCAGGTCCAGGTCCTCCGCGGTGCTCCTCTGAACCAGGCCTGACAGCTCGGGGTGAGTTCCCGGCTGTGTCCGCTCCTGTTGCACCCGTCGCGCCGCCTCCACGAACTTCGGCGCCAACAGTGCCCCCAGCGGCGAGCGATGGTCTCCTTGGACCGCCATCATGTCCTCCGGCTTCACCCCGCCCCTGTCCACGAGCGCCTGGAGCCGCTCCGTGATTCGTGCGATCCGGTGACCGATGTCGTAGTCCCACCCGATGTAGCGCGCGTCATTGAACGGGTTGCCATCCCGCGTCGTGCCTACCAGGTCATTGTTGGCCGTCGCGATGAAGCCCTTCGCCGGGTTGTGGTCCTGCGGGAGGAACTGGCTCTCCACGTCCCCGATCCACTCGCAGCTCCCGTCGCCCGGCAGCACCATCGCGGGCGACAGCCCCGTCTGCGTCACCGGGTCATACGTCAGCGCCCGGGGATCCCTCACCGGCAGCCGGGACTGCGTGGACCAGAAGATGTCCCCCTCCCGCGTCGTCACCACGAAGCTCTGGGCCCCGACCTTGAAGTGGGTCAGCGCCGCCTGCGCCTCCGCCAGGTTCGCCGCGACGTTCAACCCCAGGAACGCCTTGAACTCATTCGACACCTCGTTGCCCGTCCACCGCACGGACAGCGCCTTATTCCCGGTCCGTGGCACCACCGCGCCGCCCTGGAGCGTTGGAATGAGGATGCCGTGGTGCGGGACGTTCTCCAGCGGGAGCACCACATCCGACCGGCCCAGGACCTTGATCGTCTCCGTCACGATCTCGATCGGCACCTGCCCGCCCTGGAAGAGCACCGTGTCCGGCGCCCCGTTCTCCCCCTCTGTGATCGTCTCCTCGTACACGTCCGTCACGTCGTGGTTCGCCGTCGTGGAGCCCCACGCGATGCGATCGTTGAACCCCAGGACGATGCCGGGCACGCCGACCAGCGTGATCCCCGCCACATCCAGGTTCCCTCCGGCCCGCTTCGTGTTCAGGTGCGAGTACCAGAAGAGCGGCGGGCTCGGCAGCGTCAGGTGGGGATCGTTCGCCAGGAGCGGCGCGCCCGAGGCCGTCTTCGTCCCCGCCACCACCCAGTTGTTCGACCCGCGGCTCTCGTCGCCGAACACCTCCCGCAACCGCTTCGCCGCGTCGAAGAACCCCTGCGCCTGCGAGAGCGCAACCTCGTCTGGCAGCCTCGCCTCGCTCACGCCCACCGCCGCCTGGCGCTCCGGCGTGGCGCTCGAGAGGCCCTCCCGAGAGAACACATCGCGCGCCGGGGAGAACGACCAGAAGTCTCGGAAGAGGCCCGCGCGAGGGTCACCTGCCGGGAAGGCGGCACCCACCGCAGCCCTCGCCCTCGTCAGCGACACCTCCGCCTCGGCCG
>NZ_DASPHO010000092.1:0-3325 GCF_035629615.1 Hyalangium sp.
CATCGGCGGCGAGGCGTACCTGCACCCGGGCTTCCTAGACATCATCCAGGCGCTGAAGGCGGCGGGCGTCCGCCCCATGCTGACGACGGGGGGGGCGAGGCATCACCGCGGAGCTCGCAGGGGAGATGGCGCGGGCGGGCCTGCATGGGGCCTCGGTGAGTGTGGAGGGACTGGAGGAGACCCACGATCTGATGCGTGCGGCCCGAGGCAGCTTCGTGTCGGCCACGGCGGCGCTCGGCCACCTGAAGGCGGTGGGCGTGCGGACCGCCGCCAACACCAACCTCAACCGCCTCAACCAGGGGGACCTGGAGGGGCTGTACGCGCATCTGAAGGCCCAGGGCATCGGCGCGTGGCAGATCCAGATCACCGCGCCGCTTGGGCGGGCCGCGGACCGGCCGGACCTGCTGCTCCAGCCGTGGGACTTGCTGGAGCTGATGCCGCGCATCGCCCGGCTGAAGGAGCAGGCGTACCGGGAGCGCATCCTCATCATGCCAGGGAACAACCTGGGCTACCTGGGGCCGGAGGAGGCGCTGCTGCGCTCGGTGCAGGCTGGCGGGCGCGACCACTGGCGGGGCTGCCAGGCGGGCCGGTATGTGATGGGCATCGAGTCCAACGGCGCGGTGAAGGGGTGCCCGTCTCTCCAGACCGCCCACTACGTGGGAGGCAACCTGCGCGAGCTGCCGCTGGAGCGCATCTGGAACGACAGCCCCGAGCTGGCCTTCACCCGGGCCCGCACCGTGGAGGACCTCTGGGGCTTCTGCCGCACCTGCCCCTTCGCCGAGGTGTGCATGGGAGGATGCAGCTTCACGGCGCACTCGCTCTTCGGACGTCCGGGCAACAACCCCTACTGCCACTACCGGGCGCGGACGCTCGCGGCCCGAGGGCAGCGCGAGCGGCTGTTGCCCAAGGCGCCCGCTCCCGGCAGGCCGTTCGACAACGGCCTGTACGAGCTCGTCCTCGAGCCCGTGGACGCGCCAGACCCCAAGCCAGCGGTGAAGCGCGAGTACCTGAAGACGCGCCGCTGGCCTCGATGAAGGAGGCTAGAGTGGGGGACGGAGGAGACATGCGCAAACTGGTGCTTCTCGCAGGCCTGCTCGTCTTGACTCCGGTGCTCGCGCAGATCGAGCCGCCGGATGTGCCGAAGGTTGAGGATGATGGCGGTGCGCCCCGCGTCTACTACGCCCACTCCTACGACGCGCAGGGCTGGAACCTGGCGGGGCTCGGCGATCTGATCTCGGTGCACGTGCAGAACTTCGGCAGCCTGCTGAAGCAGACGAATGATACCTGTAGTGCGATCGTCCTCTTCATCGACGGCGTGGCCGTCAAGGGGCTCCAGCCGATCTCGTGCGATATGGCGGGTGGCCACGTACGCTACCGGCTGCTGCGGACGCCCCAGTCGGAAGCGGTCTGGCACATGCTGCTCGGGAGTCCCACCGGTTACACGCGCCAGGTCAGCATCAGCGTTGGCACGACCGATCAGTTCTCGCTCGCGAGCAACGTCACCGGCTTCCAGCTCGAAGTCATCCCGCGCGCGAAGCTCTTCCTCTTCCTCGGCATCTTCGTGGCGGGAGGGCTGGTGTTCCTGTGGCTCTGCCAGAAGCGCGGGTTGATTCGCACCGGTTCGGTGACGGTGCCGGTCTCGAAGCGGCCGTACAGTCTCTCGCTGTTCCAGATGGCCTTCTGGTTCTTCCTCGTGGTCGCGGCGTACGTCTTCATCTGGATGATCGCCGGGGAGCTCGACACGATCACCGACTCGGTGCTTGCGCTGCTCGGCATTGGGGCGGGGACGGCGCTGGGAGCGTCGTTGATCGACAAGAACAAACAGCCCTTGGCCGAGCAGTCGTCAGCCGCCGTGCCCTCCGAGGCGGGCAGGCCCTTGGAGACGCAGGGTTTCCTCAATGATCTGTTGAAGGATGACACCGGCAGCCTCAGCCTCCACCGCTTCCAGCTCTTCGTCTGGACGCTGGTCCTCGGTGTCATCTTCTGCGGCTCGGTCTACAGGGGCCTGACGATGCCGGACTTCAGCGCGACGCTGCTGGGCCTGATGGGCATCAGCTCCGGGACGTACCTGGGCTTCAAGGTGCCGGAAGGCAAGAAGGCGAGCGAGGGGCCTGCAACCTCTCTCGTGGGTGCAGTTCCTCCTGCGGGAGCAACCCCCCCGTCAGTGCAACCCTTCTCGTGAGCACAACGCCTCCCGTGGGTGCAAACTCCCCCGTGGCTACAACCCCTCCAGCGGATGCGACCTCTCCAGCGGGTGGTGCAGCGTCCTGACGCGTGCGCCCTTCACGGGGCGCCCTCCGAGCGCCGACCCGGGCACTCGCGAGCCCACGCCGCTCGCCGCGTGCTGCACCGTCGGACCGGCCCTCGCGACGGTACGCACCCGGCGGCGTGCCCAGCACCCGCTTGAAGGCGCGGTTGAAAGCGGCCTTGGACTCATAGCCCACGCGCTGCGCCGCCTCCGTGACGCTCAGGTGCGGCTCCCCGCGCAGCCACCCCGCAGCCCGGTGCATGCGCCAGCGGGTGAGATACGTCAACGGCCCCTCGCCCACTACCTGAGTGAACAGCCCGGAGAACGCCGAGCGCGACATGCCCACCTGCCGCGCCAGCGACTCCACCGTCCAGTCCTTGCTGGGATCGCCGTGCATCAATGCCAGCGCCGAGGCGATGGCAGGCTCCCGCAGCCCCGCACGCCAGCGCGCGGAGGGGTGGGCACGGCGCTGCTCCAGCTCGGCAAGCTCCAGGGGCTGGAGCTGTACAGCAGGGCCTCCACCGGGAAGTTGGAGCTGGTGCGCAGCCTGGGCACCACGCCCATCGACTACACCCGCGAGGACTTCGCGAGGCGCGTGCGCGAGCTGGCTCCTGGAGGCGTGGACGTGGCGCTCGATGCCATGGGGGGCGTCAACTTCAGCCGCGCGTACTCGACGCTGAAGCGTGGAGGCCACTTCATTGCCTACGGCTACACCTCGAAGATGGACAGCCCCATCTGGGGCCGCATCGACACATTCGCCCGCTTCGGGTGGATGATGATGAAGCCGGACGGACGCAAGGCGACCTTCCACGGCATCATGTTCATGAAGGAGGACCACCCGGACTGGCTCTGAGGCTCCTCCAACCGGGTCCCTCAGGGGAAGTCGTATCTGGCAGAGCGCCACCGGGCGGATGGTTTGGGGTGCTCCCAGTGCTGCGCCCGTGGCAGGACAGACTGCTCGCCTCACCGTCGCTCATGTCAGCCTGTGCTGATGTGATGGCAGACACCAGCAACGAGGAGGGTGGCGGAGATGGAACGGATGGGGCTTGTTGCACACGTCGAGCAGCAACTGGAGCG
>NZ_DASPHO010000093.1:0-4188 GCF_035629615.1 Hyalangium sp.
GGCGTCTCCGGCGCCCAGCTTCTCCAGCTCGCGGCGCGTGCGGGCCAGCGAGAAGAAGAGCTTGCGCTGGGCCTGGGTCGTCCCGAGCTTCACGAGGGACCAGCTCTTCAGGATGTAGTTCTGGATGTACGCGCGGATCCACCACACGGCGTAGGAGATAAGGCGGATGCCCTTGTCCGGGTCGAACTTCTGCACGGCCTTCATCAGGCCGATGTTGGCCTCCTGGATGAGGTCGCTCACGCGGATGCCGTAGGAGCGGTACTCGTAGGAGACCTTCACGGCGAAGCGCAGGTTGGCCGTCACGAGCTGGTGACCGGCCTGGTAGTCGCCATCGCGGAAGCGCCGCGCCAGGGCCTGCTCCTGCTGCACGGTGAGCAGCGGGTACTTGCTGATCTCGGAGAGGTAGGTGGAGAGAGAGTCGGGGGAAGACAGAGAGGAGGTCTGCATGGTGTCCCTCGGGGGCGAAAAGAGGACAGGGGAGACTGCGCTGAACCGCTTGCGCAGACCCTATAAGCAAGGCGGAAGCCAACGCCCGAGTGGGGCTAAGTCTCAGGAATTACAGCCACTTGCCGCAGGACCCAGGCGTGATTAGGGCAGAAGTGCAGTAACTTTTTCAGGCTCGCTCACTAGCCCTTGTGGCACGAATTCCGGTGGGATGATGTCGTAGGATCAGCGCGAGGCTGAAAAGCGAGGGTTCAGAGCCTCTCAACGGGTGCTGACTGGCCTACGACTACGCCACGGGTTCCGAGCCTGGAGGAGGGGCCTCTCACGGGTGAGGCCCGCGCCTCACCCCAGGATCGCGTAGCGGCGGTGCTCCACCATCAGGCACCGGTCCTGCACCACCTGGATGCCCGCCTTCGCCAGCTTCTCAGCCGCCGCGTCGTTGCGGATGCCCGACTGGAACCACACCGCCTTCGGCTTCTTCGCGAGGATGTCCTCCACGTGCTGGTCGATGTCCTGAGGCCGCCGGAACACGTCCACCAGGTCAATCTCCCCCGGAACATCCACCAGCCGCCGGTACACCGGCTTGCCCAGGATCTGCGTCACCTCCGGGTAGTACACGGGCACCGGCACCACCTCCACCCCTGCCCGCGAGAGGTACTCCGGCACGTAGAAGGCCGCCTGCCCCGAGTGCTGCTCCGTCTTGATCCCCAGCACCGCCACCCGCTTCGCGCTCTTCACCAGCCGCTCGACGCCCGCATCGTTCTCGATCAGGTTTTCCTGGAAGTTCATCGTCGCGCCTCCTCCAGCAGCTCCAGCTTCGTCTGTGTCGCGAGCGTCCATGTAGCGTCTCCCACCTTCACGCGCACGCTCAGAGTGCGTCGCATCGGCACGAAGTAGCCCCGCGCCACCACCTGCTCGCCCTCGCACGTCACGCCGGGAGTCAGCTCCGGGCCCCCCGCCTCTTCCACCACCTCGCGCAGCTCCGAGGGCGCGTCCTCAGGCACCCCGTCCAGGCACTTCAAGCTCAGCACCAGCGCGTCCCCCTGGTCCGTCAGCTCCGTCCCCGTCACCGTGCGCTGCAGCAGGTAGCGCACCTCGCCCTCCGCCGTGGAGAACCCCTCCACCGCCCAGGTGTGCTGCCCCACCATGAGGTTGCGCTGGAGCAGCCCGCCGTACTTCGCCTCCCACTCTCGACGGGTCCGCACCTCCAGGGCCTCCGGTGAGAAGAAGGCCTCCAGCGCCCCTGTCTGCTGCCCTGCTGGCACCCCCTGACGCAGGGCCTTCAACCCCTCGTCCGCGTTGAGCACCTTCACGAAGGCCCCATCCGCCGCCAGCCGCACCCGCAGTGGAAAGCGCGTGAGCACCTCGTCCACCACCGTCTCCACCGGCGTCCCGCCGCGCGTCATCCGCGCACGCGCCACCGTCTGGGCGAGCTGCCAGCCGCTCTCAGCCGGAGTGAAGTGCGTCACGGTGGTCATCTCCGCCTCCTCGGACTGCCGAGCGCCGCCCCGCTCCACCGTCCGGGTCATCTGCACCCGCTCGGTCATGGCCCGATCCACCGGGGGCCGGAAGTCGAGCCGCACCGGCAGCGGAGCCCCGGCCTCGGGCACCAGGGAGGAGGCGGGCTTCGTACAGCCAGCCAGCACCACGGCACAGCAGAGCCAGGTCAGTCTTCGGCGGAGGCGCATACGGCCGCGAACGCTGGCAGAAAGCGCCAGCGCTCGCGAGCCCCTTTCACTGTCTTCGCTCAAGGGTGACGGGTATGCCCCTCCGGGGCGTTCTCCACCAGGTCCCGGCCGATGTTCCGCCGATCCCTGTCCACCCCGTCGTCATCCGAGTGCCCCCCGCTGGCGAACCGCCGCGCCGCCTCGGAGAGATCTCGCATCACCTCTTCCTTGGATTCGTAGCGCGTGCGCGGCAGGAACTTGAGGACATTGATGATGTCCGGGGGCGCATCATTGTCCGCGGCCGCCTTCACGAGCTGCTCACGCCACACCGGGTACTCCACCGCGTCCAGGTGCGTGGGGATCGACCGCGACGGGTCCTCCGCCTGTCCGTAAGCCATTGCTGCTCTGCCTTTCTGCCCGGTTTTCCAGTCCGGGCGCTTTCCTGGAAGCTGGGGACGATTCGGACTCCCGACCACCCGAGGCGACACAGCCCGCACCGCTCACCGGCCAGGCAGCCAACCATCCCTGGTCCCTTCCTGAGGTAGATTGGCCCCGCTTCCGCTCCTCTTGGAGATCCGATGCTCGCAACCGCTCTGCTCCTGACCCAGCTCACGCTCGCTGGCTCCCCTCCCCCCCAAGCTTCGCCCCCCGCCCCTGCACCCGCGGAGGCCTCGGAAAGCTCGGGCAACATCTATGACTGGGACGACGAGGCCTTCGTGGCCCAGGCCCAGTCCGATCTGGAGGCGCTCCAGCGCTACGCCAACGGCCTGCGGGGCCTGCAGGACCAGATCAAGAAGAACCTGTCGCTCTACAACCACAAGCAGGAGATCCCCTACTCGCCGGAGCAGAAGCACACCCTGCTCACCACCTGGGCGGCCTTCTTCGACTACTTCGCCTCCACGGAGCTCATCCGCCAGCGCTACTGGGACTTCGTGAAGGTGCCCTCCCTCACGAAGCCGAAGAAGCACGCCTGGGGCTTCCTCCTCACGCACGGGGCGCTGACCACCATCCTCGCCCATGGGCTCACCTACGCGGAGCTCACCAACGGGCGCAAGCAGCTCGAGGTGCTCCTGGATGAGCCCTCGCCCGACTACGGCCTGCCCGAGCGCGCCTTCGCCCGCTTCAAGGAGAAGGTCATCCACGTCTCCACGGCCACCCAGCTCTACACCGGAGACACCTACCGGGAGCAGCTCCGGCTCATCCTGTCGAAGTCCGGCGCGCTCGACTTCAAGCTGACCTCCTGGGTCCTCAAGGAGATGAAGGAGAACTCCAAGGTGGCCAAGGGCAAGCTCCTCAAGCGCGGCCCCGCCTTCTTCACCACGGCGGCCAAGGACATCGTCGTGGACTCCACCTCGCGCGCCATCTTCCCCGTGCAGAAGAACGTGGCGGAGTGGCTGGGCGACACCCGCGTGCGGCGCAAGGGCCAGCCGCTCATCTCCCGCGAGCAGGTCTTCAAAGTCCTGGAGAAGATGGAGCCGGGCGACATCATCGTGGCCCGGCAGAACTGGTACCTCTCCAACATCGGCCTGCCGGGCTTCTGGCCGCATGCCGAGCTGTACGTGGGCACGCCGGAGCTCGTCTCGGCCTACTTCGATGGAGACGCGGAGGTGAAGACGTGGCTGGCCACCCTGCCCGGCCAGCCGAAGACGCTCGCCGAGTACCTCTCCCGCCAGTTCCCCGCGAAGTGGGCCCTGTACACCGGCAAGGACGAGCACGGCGATCCCATCCGCATCATCGAGGCCATCAGCGAGGGTGTCTCCTTCACGGGCCCCGAGCACGGCATGCGCGTGGACTACATGGGCGTCATGCGGCCGCGGCTGTCCAAGAAGGACAAGGCCCAGGCCATCATCCGCGCCTTCACGTACCAGGGCCGTCCTTACGACTTCAACTTCGACTTCTTCTCGGACGGCGCGCTCGTCTGCACGGAGCTGGTCTTCAAGTGCTATGCGCCCTCCCCCACCTTCAGGGGCGTCCGGTTGCCCCTGGTCAGCGTGGCGGGGCGGATGACGCTGCCGGCGAACGACATCGTCCGGCAGTTCGACGAGGAGCTCGACCGGCCGGACCGCCAGCTGGACTT
>NZ_DASPHO010000094.1:0-22584 GCF_035629615.1 Hyalangium sp.
TCGCACTGAGGGAAGCGCAGGAGGAACTCGGCCCGCTGGCGGCAGCGGCTCTCGGTGTCTCTCGGCCCGTCGCCTCCGAGACACTTCGCGCGCTGGTCCGCCCATGCCTCCTGGTAGAGGGCCTCGCGCTGCGCCGGGGACATGGCGCGGATCGAGCCGCTCTCCGAGCCGAGCACCCACACCCACGTGCCAATCAACACCAGCGCGATGACGCCGATCACCCCCCCCTTGAGCCACCGGACCTGACGAGAGGGTGAGGCCATGTCTCGGGAGAAGAGTCCGTCACCTGTCGAGTCTTCGTTGTCCGTCATCAGATCGTCCACGATCTTTCGAACTGGTCCAGCGCAGTGAACCTCACATTCCTGATCTTCGCCCGTTCGAACGCCTTCTTCACCTCTTCCACCACGAACACAAACCCGAAGCGTTGAGCCGGCATGAAGAAGTCGGAGCCATCCCACGACGCTGGATCGAAGAGGAGCCCCTTCCACACAGGGAAGATGCCGGCCGGGTAGATTCGGGGCACCTCGACACTCATGGAGTGCTCAAGGTTGCCGCACCGGCCTGTGACGGCCAGGCCGCTATAGCTTGGGACCAGCTGGTCTTGCTTGTCCCGGACGGTGACGTCATAGCGAGACCACCCGGTGAACCCGTGAGACCGCAGAAGCTGTAGGAGGGAATCCGCGACAATGATCGGTACTGCATGCGTCGTCCACATCACTGGGTCGGCCGGCTTGGCACGCCCCATCGCCCAGTCGACTCGGATCGGGTGGACTGGGTGCACTTCGGCGCGCGTCAAGCCGACGTCATCGGTCTCCACGGCCATCTTGCCTCTGAACGCCCTGCTGTACCCTGACTCCCCAAGAGAGAAGATCTTGTCGAAGCCGGGGAATTCCTTAGAAATTGACTTGGAACCCAAACTCACCCCCCAGCTCTTTTCCGTACTGAAGAATCTGCTCAAAAGTGGGCTCTTTGCGAAGGAACTCCTGCCACCGCCCGAGGTATTCGGCTGCGTTCTTGAGGTGGCTGGACTGCTTCCACCATGCGCCGAACCTCGGATCGTGGACATTGATCCCCGCCTTCTGAAATCTGTCTGCGAGCTTCTGAGGAAACACGTGATGGGCGTGCGCCCCCTCGGGTAGCTGGCCCGTCAGGCGCGCGAGGTTCTCCCGGAAGTTGCTCTCCGTGAAGGGCTTGAAGCCACCCCCTGCCCCCTTCGCGGCACCTGAAGCCTGACTGCCCTCACCTGGAGCCTTTGGGGATTCCATGAGGACGTAGACAGCACCGGCGCCTGTCCCCAGCGCCGCCGCCGTGGCGCCCACGGGCAGCGCCATCTGCTCTATTGCCAGGACCCCCTCGGCAGTGAGGGACAGCACCGGCAGTTGTGCGCCCGCTGTGCTGAAGCGCGTGGCTGCACCTGCCGCGCTGCCGTAGAGCATCACCAGGTGCGTGGACAGCCGGGCGGCCTCGCGAATCTGCTCCTGCAAAGGCCGCGCGGAGTAGCGGGCGAAGTAGTCGGGCGAGGACGCAATGAGGGCGGCCACCGCCGACGGCAGTTGCTCAAGCCCTTCGAGGCTTCGAATGGGGTCATTGACGAAGTGGGCCAGGGCTTGCGCCATCTCCCCCAGTGCATCCCCGCCGCCATCGAGAGCGGCGTTGAACCAGTCCCGTTCCAGGCCCAGCTCACCCACCATGACTCCAGGCCGGCGTAGCGAGTCGTCCACGGTATAGAAGACGCCCCCCTTGTCCACGTAGAAGGCCCCCACCTCGAAGTGGCCCGCCATGAGCCTTCCCTCGCGTAGCTCCACCCGGCCCATCCCCATGCGCTGGAGAGGCCTTCCCGTGAGGGCACTGACCAGGTAGCCGTCCGGACGCATCACCACCAGGAAGTGGAAGGAGCGCAGGCGCTGCAACAGCTCGGCATAAGGCACGTCCTCCTCCCGGGTGAGCACCTGGCGCAGCACGAAGAGGAGGGAGCGACGCGGACCGAAACTCTGGAGGCTCGTCCCCGTGCGAGCCAGCGCCTCCCACAGCGCTTGCGCGTCATCGGTCTCCAGCTCCTCTCCCGCCTCATGCCAGGAGTCCTCTTCCAGTCCTGCCGACTGCTGGAGGAGTTGGAGGTCATCCCTCTCCGTCCAGATGCCAAAGCCACCGCCGTCATCCTCGAGTTCGGACGGGGCCCCTGCGTCCTGGAAGGCGGAGTGTCGACCCGCGGCACTGCTGGTCGCGCAGCCGGTCATCCATATCAGCGCCACCAGCGCGAGCATCGCTTGCCTCGCTTCATGGGGCAGGACCACCCGAGCTGTTTCATGTCGTGCCCGAGAGCCGATCTCCGTCATCTCTCGACTCTAACTGAGTGCCAGAGGGTGGGTGGGTGACCGTTGGAGGGCCCTACAGGTTCAAGTTCGGGCCGCCAAAACCCATCAGACTCCGGCCGCAGGATCCCACCCGTAGAAGCGCTTCAGCTCCTCGTAGAGCTCCGGCGTCTTCTCCTTCATCTGCCGAGGCTTCTCGAAGAAGGACTCGGTGGCGACCGCGAAGAACTCCGCCTCGTTGAGCGAGCCGTAGTCGTCCATCACCTTGCGCTCCATGGGCCGGCCCCGCCGCAGCGCCTGGAAGTGCTCGTCCATCACCGAGGCCCACGCGCGATAGTGCGAGTACTCGCGCAGCTTCGGGGTTCCATCAAAGGCCCCGTCCGCACGGTCCAGCACATGGGCGAACTCGTGCGCCGCGGTGTCGTGCCCGTCCCGCGGGTTGTTCAGCCCGGCCAGCACCGCCTGCCACGAGAGAATCACCTGGCCCCAGTGCTTCGCCTCGCCGAGCACCACCCCGGTGCGCTCCGGGAGCTTGAACGCTCCAGGGTAGACGATGACCTCCCGCAGCCTGTCGTAGTACCCAAGCCCCAGGTGCAGCACGAGCTGGACCGCCGTGGCGCCCACCACAACGCGCACCTCGTCCGTGATGAGGAACCCACTGGCTCCCACGAACTCCTTCTCCCAGACGAACACCTTGAGCAGCTCCAGGAGGCGCTCGCGCAGCTCGGGAGACAGCGCGCGGAAGAAGGGCACGCGCGCTTCGAGGTATCCCTGCCACTCGGGTGGGATCGGACGGCGCAGGAGCTGTCTGCGCCGAAACCAGCGGAAGGGACCAGCCATCACCTGGCAGCTTGCCACCCGGACCGGGTTCCCACCACCGTGCCGTATCACCCCAGCAGTGGAGATCAGGGACCGCTGACCGTCTGAGCCTGTGAGCCGCTCAGCAGCCCGTTGGAGACCGTGAGCGTCACCGCGCCGGCCTCCTCCGCCTTGAAGTAGAAGGTCGCCGCCGCTTCGGGCGTGGAGAGCTCCACCGTGCTGATGGAGGGCCCTCCACACCCGGGCTCCGAGTGGAAGGTGAGTCCCGGCGCCGCAGTCCCGCTCGCCGCGAGGTCGAACACCGCCAGAGCAGGCTTCGACAGGTTGCCCTTCACATCCTGGCTCTGCACCACCACCTTGCCCGAGCACAGGCCCGTCGCCACCTCTCTCTCAGGCGTGAGGAACGCCACCTGGGACGCAGCCCCCGCAACCACGTCCACGTCAAAGGTGGCACCCGGCTGCGTGGCCGGATCGTACCCGGCTCCCGTGATGGTGTTGGAGTGGATGAGGTTGCCAGTCCCCAGGTCCGAGATCCCCGCCTGGTACGGATAGCCGTTCGTCACCGCGTTGTTCCGCACCGTGTTGTCGAACACCCGGATGCGCGTCGCCGTCGCGAGGCCGCTGCCGTCCGCTTCAGCCTGACTGAGGGAGATGCCGACGTCATTGCCCGCCAGCGTGTTGCCCTGGATGAGCGCGTCCTTCACCAGCGCGATGCCGTAGTACGGGCCTCCCGCCACCAGGATGCCCGACGCCACATCACTGCTCCCCGTGTACGAGTGGCCGGAGACCTGATTCCCCGTCACTCGGCCCGTCGCTCCATCGCTGAGCTGCATGCCATTCTGCGCGATGTGGGCCACCGGTCCCGAGCCCGTCACCGTGTTCTCCGTCACCGTGGCGTCCACCCGCCCCGCAACCAAGATGCCCACCTTCTGGTACCGGCTGACCTGGTTGCGAAGCAGCTCCACCTGTCTCTGAACCGAGGCATCCCCATTGCGAACCTCGATGGCGTGTCCCTCCTGGCACCCTCGCGGCGCGCCCTCTGGATTGCCAGCGACGCGTTGGTTGCGGCGGATGTCCAGCACCTCGCTGTCCACCACCGAGCCCGACGCCCCCAGCAACAAGATGCCTCGCAGCCGATCATCTCCCGCGTCGCACGGCCCGTCCTTCAAGAGCCCCTGCGCCCGCACCCTCAAGCTGCGCACATGTGCCGTCACACCCCGGTTGCGCAGGATGGCGCCAGCAAATGTGCCCCCTACCGGATCCACCGCCACGAGCGAGTGTCCCGTGCCATGGAGCGTGTATCCATCCGGGATGAACACCGGCGTGGCCGTGGTGCAGTCCTCCTGCTGCGTGACGAGGAGCGGCTCGAGCCTCACCTGGCACGGCGGAGGGCCACAGGCCGGACCGCTCCACTCCACCTCGAAGTCCAGCAACACGCTCAGCCCCCCCGAGTTGGTGATCGTCACCGTGATCGTGGGCAGCACCCCAGCGGGCACGCAGGACAAGGCAGTCCACTGCACTTCACTCCGGTTGCCCAGCTGCACGGGGACTCCCAGGGTGCCGGTGTTTGCCACCCACGCGAAGCTCAACCCCTGGCCCGTGGGATCCCGAGCCGAGACACTCAGCGTCACCAGCTCCCCAGGGAGGGCGCTCAGCGAGGTGGGCGAAGCCGTGAGCAGGGTGGGCGGCAGCCGGCTCTGCACACAGGGACCCGTGCCACAGGTCTCCTCCACCGGCGGCACCTCGGCCCCACAGCCCAGCCAGGCCAGCATCCACACACCGGCCACCCGTGACAGGTGCCTCGACTCTCCCCGGATCATGTGTCGAGCCCTCCGGCTCAGCGCTCGGAAACTCGACCCACCATACCGGCAGGAAGCCCTGCGTCAAAAGCCCACGTGTCCTACCCGTGTCGCCGCTCTGACTTCCTCTGGGCCGCTCAGCGAACCGCGGCGAGCTGGTGGGCGCTGGAGGGCCGCGAGAGGCTCCGCCGCCGCACCGCGTCCCGATCCGACAGCAGCGACAGCAGCGCCTGCATCCGCGTCTCGTACTGGTTCACCGGGTGTCCGTGGAGAATGCCGCTGGTGCTGAGGAACATCCGCGTCATCTCGTCGCCGCCGTAGCAGTACGCACGCTGCGTATAGCGCTCCAGCACCTCACGCCGAGCCTGGCCGAAGAGGCGGCCCGCCGTGAACGTCACCTCGAGCCCCTCCAAGTTGAGCAACAGATCCACCTTGCGCCCGAACTGCGACAGCTTCTCCTCGATGTCCGCTCGCCACTGCTGCACGTCCGACGCGCTCACCAGCAGGCAGCGCGCGAAGTGGGCGTGCACCACGTCGTTCTGCGGGTCGTACTCGAACGTCATTCTCCAGGACATTGTCTCTCCTCCTCGGAGTCTTCAGGCCCTGAGAGGGTCAGGCCTACTCTTCCAGAAATACTGGCTTGCAGGACCGACCCTGACATCCCGTTAGTTTCGTTAGTTCTTGATTTGTATGTTTAGCGCGTTTTCATTGTTCGATCAACTCTCGTTGTCCCTCGGTGATGATCCGAGGGATGGGGACATCGGGGCATAGTGTGTGTTCCATGTCCCTCCGCCGGGTGCTGCTCCTGCTGCCCAGCCTCCTCGTGGGCTGCGCCGCGCTGACGCTTCCTCCGAATCGGCCACTGGCCCGGCCGGTGGCCTTCCGCGGCGCCTACGAGGAGTTCCCCAGCGGGCTGCGGCTGGTGGTGCACGAGGCGCCGCAGGTGTCGTGGGTGACGATGAACGTCTCCTACCGTGTAGGCGCCACGGATGAGCCGGAGGGAAAGGAAGGTCTGGCACACCTCGTCGAGCACCTCACCTTCCAGGCGCGGCCCGGCGGCGAGCGGACGCCCCGGCTCTCCAGCCTGCTGCTGGCCTCGGGCGCGCACTACAACGCGGTCACCTCGTATGACGGGACGGACTACTTCTTCACCGCGCCGCCGGAGCAGTTTCCCCTGCTGGTGGCGCTGGAGGCCGAGCGGCTGAGAGCGCCGCTGGAGAACGTCACCGAGGAGGACTTCCGCGTGGCGCGAGACGTGGTGGTGGCGGAGCTGCGCCAGCGCTACGAGACGAGCCCCGAGGGCGCGCAGCAGCGGTGGCTGCATGAGGTGCTGCTGCCGGGCCACCCCTACGGGCGCACGTCAGGCGGGACTCCAGAGTCCCTTCAGCGGTTGACGCTGGAGGACGCGCGCGCCTTCGTGCAGGCGCACTACACGCCGGCGCACGTGGTGCTGGGAGTGTCCGGTCCGCTGGCCTCGGACGCGGTGCGGAGCACGGTGACGCTCGGGTTCGCGGAGCTCACCTCCGCGGGGAAGGCTGCGCCCACACCGCCGGTGCGCCGCGTGCCGCCCCCCTTTCCTCCCGAGCTGCGCCAGCGCGCCCCCCTGGTGGTGAGACACGGCCCGGTGGAGTACCCGCGCCTGTGGCTGGTGTGGACCTTGCCGGGCCTGTTCTCGGGCATGACGCCCCACGCCTTCGCCGCCGAGGGAATGCTGGGCCACAGGCTCGCCACCCAGCTCGCCCGGGAGGAGCAGGCCCACAGCACCTCCGTGTCCCTGGAGGTGCTGGATGGCGTCACGCTGCTCATCGCCCGCATCGATCTGATGAAGGCGGAGGATGCCGAGGACGTGGCGGACCTCGCGCTGGATCAGCTCGTGGATCTGGTGAGAGACCCTGGGAGGCTGGGAGGGCTCACCCTGGGCGCACGCTCCATGCTGCTCACCGAGGCCTTCATGGCCCTGGAGCAGTTCCCCGCCCGGGAGGCGACCCGCTTCCTGCGCGCCACGGGCAAGGCGGACTACGTGACTGGCTGGCCCCAGCAGATCCGCGAAGGGCTCTCGAGGGATCTCGGCCCCTACCTCTATAAGTACGTGCGGCGCGATCGCGCGCGCCTGCTGCTGATGGTGCCGGAGCAGGCCGGCGCCGAGCGCCCGCAGGTGGCTGAGCGCTTCTCTCCCCTGGCTGGCCCGGAGGACTTCGGGGACGAGGAGCTGATCCTCCCACCCGGGGCTCTGGAGGTGCGTCAGGTGGCCCGGCCCCCAGGGCTGGAGAAGGCCGAGCGCTTCACCCTGGGCAACGGCCTGCGGGTGGTGGCGCTGAGACGTGGAGGCATGCCGCTGCTGGAGGCCCGCCTGTGGGTGCGCACGCGAACCCCAGACACCGAGGGAGCCCTCACGCTGTCTCGCGTGGCGGTCCACGGCTCGTACATGTCGGCGGGCCGCAAGTGGTACCACGGGGCGAAGGTGGGCGCGCGCACGGCGCTCCAGCTCCGCGATGAGGGCCAGCCGGTGCTCGCCGTGTCGGCTCCCGCGGGGAACCTGATCCACGTGCTGGAGGACATGCAGCAGTGGATGTGGGACGCGGAGGTGGAGCTCCGCCCCTTCGAGGACGTTCAAGCCTGGCAGGTGCGGCAGCTCGAGCGGGAGGCATCCCGCTCGGACACGCGCGCGGAGCGGTCGTTGATGGCCCGCCTGTTCCCAGGGCACCCCTATGGCCTCGCGCCGAGCGTGGAGGAGGCCAAGCGGTTCACGGCGTCCCAGGCCACCGCCTGGGTGGAGGCGGAGCTCAACCCGGACCGGGCCACGCTCCTGCTCGTGGGGGATCTGCCGCCATTACCCCAGCTGCGCGACCAGGTCGCGGAGATGCTCGGGCGGTGGCGCGGCAAGGGCCGGCAGGTGGAGTCTCCCCCTGCCCCACCGCTGCCGAGCCAGCGTGAGGTGGTGGTGGTGGACAGGCATGGCGCCACCCAGGCGGAGCTGCAGGTGGGGCTGCGCTGGCCCGAGCTGTCAGCGCAGGAGGACGCGGCGGCCAGCGCGCTGGTGTGGCTGCTGGAGCACCGGCTGGGCCGTCAGCTCCGCGAGCGCCTGGGGCTGACCTACGGCGTGCGCGTGTCTCACGAGGCCCGCCCACGGGCCTCCCTGCTGAGGGTCCGCGCGGCGGTGGAGCGCAGCGCGGCGGCGGGCGCAGTGGAACAGCTCCTCGCCGAGCTGGGCACCCTGGAGGCGGAGCTGCTGCCTCGCGAGGTGGTGGAGCGCGCACGCTGGCAGGTGGCGCGTGGCTATGATCTGCGCTTCCAGACGGCGGCGGCGGCGGTGGAGCGGCTGCTCGAGCTGGAGCGCCTGGGCCGTCCACCGGACTACTGGGAGCGGTACCCGGAGGCCATCGCGGCGGTGACGCCCGAGGCCGTGCAGGGGCTGGCCAGGCGGCTCAGCCTCGGCTCGGAGGTGGTGGTCATCCTCGGGGACGCGGTGGCGCTGCGGCCGCAGCTCGAGAGCGCGGGCTTCCAGGTGGAGGTGCTGGGGCGATCCGCGCCCTCCACGTTCGAGCACCAGAGCGGGAGGACACGTGGCAGAGCACGGTGAAGGGGAAGCGGTGGATAGGCCCGAGGGCCGGCGGACGGTGGAGTGCGCGGATGCGCTCGCATGGCTGGAGGGACGCGAGACGCTGGAGGGCTGCTCGGTCATCACCTCGCTGCCGGACGTGTCCGAGTTCCCCACACTCTCGCTGGCGGAGTGGAAGCAGTGGTTCATCCGCGCCGCGGCTCGGGTGATGGGGAAGGTGCCAGCGGGCGGCGTGGCCATCTTCTACCAGACGGACGTGAAGAAGGAGGGGGCGTGGGTGGACAAGGGCTATCTGATCAGCAAGGCCGCGGAGGAGGCCGGCTGTGAGGCGCTCTGGCACAAGGTGGTGTGCCGCCGTCCCCCGGGGACGGTGACATTCGGGAGGCCGGCTTACTCCCACATGCTGTGCTTCTCACGAGGCGTCCGCGTGGATCTCGGCCGGGCGACGGCGGACGTGCTGCCGGAGGCGGGCGAGGTGACGTGGACGCGCGGCATGGGCGTGCAGGCCTGCGTGGCGGCATGCCGCTTCATCCTCGAGCACACGGCGACGCGCACGGTGGTGGATCCGTTCTGCGGCCACGGCACGGTGCTGGCGGTGGCCAATGCGCTGGGAATGGACGCAGTGGGCGTGGAGCTCAGCCGCAAGCGGGCGAAGAAGGCGCGCGCGCTCCGCGTCACTTTGGATCCCGCTGAATAGAGGCAGTCGACCCTGCCTTCCAGGGAGGGGTTGTGTCGACTCACAACCGCTTCCACCCACGCTCCTGCCCCCTGGCCAACAGTCATGGCGTGCTGCGGTTTGACGCCTCGCACGCCGCTCGGTTCTCATTTCCCACGCGCGGGGCACGCTGCTCCGCGCGCCAATGGCGTGTGACTCAACGCTGGACCCGGGGGGGAACCAGCATGAAGCCTCAGGACATCTCTTCATTGCTCAGGGCCCCTCCTGAACACAAGGGAGTACCGCATGAGCAACGGCAGCGACCCTCTCCGCGTCGTCCAACTCTCGTTCGCCTCCTCGCTGGAGGAATACCTCGAACGCGTCCGGGCCCTGGGAGCCGTGGAGGGGCACAACGGCGACGTCCAGATCAGCCCCACCCTTCAGCCCGTCCTGGAGGCGATGCACCACGTCCTCGCCGGAGGCGAGGTGCAGGTGAACATCGTGAGAGGGGGCCAGCCGGACATCTTCCGGGAGCTCCAGCACCGCGCGGCCCAGGCCACCCACGAGACCAACGCTCTCAACCAGTCCTCGGGCAACACGGTTGTCACCGCCATATGAGCCTGCCCTCGCGCATCCGGAGCGGCCTGCGCGCTGCCTTCCGACGCTGGGTCAACGCCCAGAGCGTCCCCGAGGTGCTGGCGGCCAGCAGCGTCGGCGCGTGGCTGTCACTCGTCGCGCTGATCCTGGTGCTGCTCGCGGCGGCCACCTGGGCACCTCGGGCCCGGGAGTTCTTCGGCCTGGACCCCGGCACCGCGCTGCTGTGTCTGGGGCCAGCCCTGGCGGACTTCGCCTTCGCCCTGCTGCACCGCAAGCGCCAGCACATCGAGGCGTGGGGATGGGTGCTGTCGCTCACGGGCACCACGGGGCTCCAGTTCTTCGTCGCCAGCCTCATGGCGGTCTCCGCGACGCAGGGGGCCACCGTCTTCGCCGGCTTCTTCCTCTTCACCGCCGCCTTCCACGGCCGCCTCTTCCGCGTCACGCCTCGCACGCCCTTCCTCCCGGTGGGCACGGCGCTCGCGCTGGTGCTGGCCGCCCTCATCGCCCGGCCCGAGAACCTGCCCCTGTTCGCCGTCATCGGCCCCGCGTCCCTCATGGCCGAGCTCTCCCTGGGCACCTTCGCCCTCCAGCATGACCGGACCGCCGCGGAGGCGGAGCGGCTGCGCGCCGCCGTCCAGGCGCAGATGCTGGCCCAGCAGGAGCGAGACGTGGGCCGCATGTCCCAGGCCCTCACGGAGATCATCAGCCACAGCCAGGACATCCGAGAGAAGCTGCTGTCGGCGGGCAGCGCCGCGGATCTCCTCAAGGGCCTGGTCGCGCGGGGCGGCAGCCTGGGCCGCGGAGAGCCGGAGCGGCTCGTCCAGCAGCTCCACGCGGAGCTCTCGCACATCCGGGAGCGCGTTATGGAGATCCACCAGAAGGGCCGCCGCTACATTGGCAGTGATCCGGAAGGCGTGGATCTGGTGCCCGTCCTGCATTCGGTGCGCCAGAGCGTGGGCCTGCGCTTCCCCGAGGTGGACATCCAGGTGCAGGCGGGCCGGGAGGAGCCGCTGCGCGCGTGGGTGCGTGGAGGCACCACGACGCTGAGGCGAGTGGTGGAGAACCTCGTCACCAACGCATGTGAGGGGGACGGCTTGCGCGCGGCCGCGGCCGTGCGCATCTCGGCACGCACAGAGCCGTTAAGTGGGAGGCTGGAGATGATCATCTCCGACGATGGGCCAGGGTTCCCACCTGAGCGGCTGGCCGCGCCCATCCAGGGACTCTCCAGCACCAAGCCCCAGGGTACGGGGCTGGGGCTCTACACGAGCGAATGCTTGATCCGCGCAAGCGGCGGTCTGCTGGAGCGTCAGAACGCACCGTCCGGGGGCGCGGTGCTGCGCGTACTGCTTCCCCGGGAGGTGCGCGCATGAGCGGCGGATCCATCTACCAGGAAGCGCTGCGGGTGCTGCGGCGGCTGGGCCTGCCCGAGCAGGCCGAGCAGGACGTGGTGGCCGCGCTGGAGGCGGCGCAGCCGGGGCCTCTCGCGCTCCTGTACGAGGCGGGCGTGGAGGCAGGGCTGCGACGGGAGGTGCTGCTGGCCCGAGGCACGGGAATCTTCTTCAACTTCGCCGCGGGCAACCTCGCGGACGATCTCAGCGACGGCGACTGTACCTATTACATGCACCCACTGCGGGTAGGGCCTTACGTGCAGTTCCTCCTGCAGAACCTGGCCTGGGCCACGCTGGCACGGGCAGGGGTGCCTGCGGGGGTGATGGCGGAGGCGGCCCAGGCGCTGGCGGTGGCCGCGGGGCCTCAGGCGCTGGAGGTGCGGACGCTGGCGTGGACGGCGCCCGTCTTCCAGCGAGTGGCCGAGGGCCTGGCGGGGCAGCAGTGGGCGGCGTACCTGCGCCTGCTCTGGGCCGGGACACCGCTGGCGGAGCGCTCCGTGGCGGGGCACTTCCTGGGAATCGCGGCCCATGTGGCGGAGGACATCCGCTCCAAGGATCCGCGGTTCTTCAGCATGCCGGAGGCCGATCAGCGCGAGGTGGTGCGCTGGGCTCGCGCGGGAATGGACGGCGTGCGGCGCCAGGGGCTGCGCTGCCTGGACGCGGCGATCCGGCGCATCGATCCGATTCTTCCGGAGGTCGTGCCATGAAGGTCGAGCTGTTGCGAGAAGGAACCGGACGCGACGAAGTCGCCGCGTACTACGACGCCAAGACGGAGGCCATCCTCCGCCGTTACGGCCCCGGTCCGCGCGTGCACTACCACACCGGACTGGTGGACGACACGCCGCCCCCCGGGCTGCCAGCGGCAGCCCTGCGCACGCTCATCCACGAGGCGCAGGAGCTGCTGCTGGGCGAGCTCGCGCTCGCGGTGGGAATGCCAGGCAGGAACTGTGAGGTGCTGGATGTCGGCTGTGGGCTGGGGGGAGGCGCGCTGTACTGGGCCGCCGTGCACCGCGCGCGCGTCACCGCCATCACCATCGCTCCCGCTCACATCGCCTGGGTGAACCGCTTCTCCTCCGCGGCGGGCGTGGCGGATCGGGTGACCCCCCTGCTGTGCGACGCGCTGGAGGTGCCAGGCCGGGAGCGCTTTGATCTGGTGGTGGCGGTGGAGAGTTCGTGCTACCTGCCGCGCCGCGAGTGGTTCCGCAAGGTGTACTCGCTGCTGCGGCCGGGGGGCATGGTGGTCCTCGCGGACTGCTTCCTCGGCCGGCCAGAGCTGGCGGGGCCATTCGACCGGTACTGGCACACGCACATCGGCACGGTGGAGGAGTATTTCCGCTCAGGGGCCGCGGAGGGCCTGGAGCTGGAGCTCCACCAGGACATCTCCGGGCGGGCGGTGAACTTCTGGACGCTGACGTTGGATCTGCTCTCGCGGGAGCGGGAGCTGTCGCCGCGCTCGAGCCCGGGCGGCATGGGCCGGACCGAGTCCCAGCGCGAGCACCTGAGGCTCCAGCAGGCATTCCTCGATGGAGGCCTGCACTACGGGATGATGGTGCTGCGGCGCCCGCATTGAGCCCCATGCACTGCGCGGCCAGGAGCGACAGCCCTCGGCTGCCCGGCTGCAGACGGAGCATGTAGGAGCATCTGCTCCTTCGTCCGATGCCTGCAGGGTGGAGAGGCCCCAGCCTTGAGGGCAACTCCAACCATGGGAGACGGACATGACGTTCAAGCGATGGATGGTTCTGGGTGCGGTGGCTTCGGCGCTGGCGTTCACCGGGTGTCAGGACCGGAGCCGGGACCAGCAGGATCTGGGAACCCAGGGTGCGGGTGATCCGACCCAGGTACCGGCGACAGGCGGCTCGGGCACGGGGGACTCCACCCTCCCGAGCGGCACCGACCCCCTCCGTGATACTCCACAGGACGCCCGGCCGGGGACCGAGCTGGAAGGAACGGGCCCGAGCGGCGGTGCGGTGGACGACCCGGGCGGCACGGGTGGCTCCGGCACAGTACAGGACCCGGGGACCGGGGGCTCCGGCACGGTGAACGATCCGGGGACCGCGGGTGACGTGGATCAGGGCGTCCTCGATGAGCGCGACCTGAATGAGCGCGACCTGAATCGCCCCGACATGATGGACGACTCGCGGGACGACTCGCGCGACATCGGCGGCTCGGGCGAAGAGGCCCGCTAGCCTGAGCGGCCAGAGCTGAGCCTCAGCCAGTGCAGGGCCCGGGGCCTGGACAGGACGCCCCGGGCCCTGACGCTTCTGAGCCCAGGGACGAGCAGCCAGGCAGCATGTGGCGTGTTGTCGGTGCGCGTGGGAATGCGGAGCTTCCCTCGGTAGAGCATGTGACTTCTTTGGGAGGAGCGGGATGGCTCGTCAGCGGGGAATGAGGCGGCGGACGAAGAAGGCGGCGCGGCAGGTGGGCTACGCGGTGGTGGGCCTGGGGCACTTCGCACAGGACGCGATCCTCCCAGCCTTCGAGCACGCGACGGAGAACTCGCGGCTGGTGGCGCTGGTGAGCGGCGACCCGGAGAAGGCGCGCGAGCTGGGCGAGCGCTGCGGCGTGCCCGTCTTCAGCTACGAGCGCTTCGAGGAGTGCCTGGCAATGCCCGAGGTGGAGGCCGTCTACATCGCCCTGCCCAACACGCTGCACGCGGAGTACGCGGTGCGCGCGGCGAAGGCCGGTGTGCACGTTCTGTGCGAGAAGCCGCTGGCCACCACCGAGGCCGAGTGCATGGAGATGATCCGCGCCTGCGAGGAGAGCGATGTCCGGTTGATGACGGCGTACCGGCTCCACTTCGAGCAGGCCAACCTCACGGCGGTGGAGGCGGTGCGCAAGGGGAAGATCGGTGATCCGCGCCTGTTCTCCTCGGCGTTCAGCTTCCAGGTGAAGGCGCCCAACATCCGCGTCGAGCGTGACAAGGGCGGCGGGGTGCTCTGGGACATCGGCGTGTACTGCGTGAACGCGGCCCGCTACCTGTTCCGCGCCGAGCCCCTGGAGGTGTTCGCCTTCTGCGACAAGGGCCAGGATCCGCGCTTCGCGGAGGTGGAGGAGGCCGCCTCGGTCGTGATGCGCTTCCCGGAGGGGAAGCTGGCGACCTTCACCGTGAGCTTCGGGGCCGAGGCGGTGGCCACGTACCAGCTCGTCGGCACCGAGGGCACGCTGAAGGTGGACAACGCCTACGAGTACAAGGGTGAGATCCGCTGGGAGCTGACGTCCGAGGGGAAGACCCGCAAGGGCAAGGTGACGCAGCGGGATCAGATCGCGCCGGAGCTCCTCGCCTTCAGCGACTGCATCCTGGAAGGCCAGGAGCCGGAGCCGAGCGGCTGGGAGGGCCTGGCGGACGTGCGCATCATCACCGCGCTGTACGAGTCGGCACGCACCGGCCGCTCGGTGAAGCTGGAGCCCTTCGAGAAGCCGCAGCGTCCCACGAAGGAGCAGGAGGAGCACCGCCCGCCCTCGGAGACGCCCGAGTACGTCAACGTGGAGGCGCCGTCCCAGTAGCTACCCGGGCGCCACGCACAGCGAGTGCTCCGAGGTGTATGCGCCGGTGAGCGGCGTGCCATCCTCGCGCCCGTGGTACTCGTGCCACCAGCGCGCCGCCTGCCAGATGGCCTCGGGGCAGCTGGCGCTGCTGGCAATTCCCGGCGTCAGCTCGAAGCCGGCCGCGCCCAGCACCACCTCCGCCATCACCGCGGAGGGCAGGCCGAAGCCGTCCAGCAGCGGGTTGGTCGCTCGGCCCGCGCCCCACACGTACGGCAGCCACCGCGTCACCAGCTCCACCGTGTCCATCGCGGCGCGCTGCCGCATGAAGCGCTGCACGGCGTCGCGCACCGGTGCCACCTCCAGCGGGACATGCAGCACGGCGAGGTTGGGGAAGCGTCCGGCGTCTTCATAGCGGCGCAGGTCCGCGCGCTGGACTCCATTCGTCGGCGGCGGGTAGCCGAAGCCACCCGCCGGATCCAAGGCGATCTCCCAGGCCGGCGCGGAGGTGAGCTCACCGCCGGCGGGCTCCACCAGCACCACGTGGGACCAGGGGCTGGGCGTCAGGTCGTGCCTCGCATGCGACTGCGCCACCCGCAGCCGGAAGGAGACCGGATCCGTGCCGCCCAGCAACACCAGCAGGGGCGAGCTGCCCCCCTTCTTCCCCTTCCCCTTCAGCGCGCGCTCGAGCCAGGCGAGGTTCGTCTGGTTGCGAGCGCGTGGCTGGGACACGAGGTTCGGGTTGGGCGCGGCGGCGGGGGAGGAGCGGATCTCGAGCATGGCGGGGACTCGCTAGCGGTGGCGGAGGACGAAGGAGGGGGCGGAGGTGGGCTGGAGGCCGGGGAGCAGCGGGAAGTACCGCGGCGTCACCTCGAGGCTGTTGCCCCGGCGCCGGAAGGACAGCAGGCACACATGGTTGCCTCGGTGACGGTAGAGCGTGTACCCAAAGAAGGGCGAGCGGGCGCCCTCCAGCTCCACGACTCCTCCGAGGAGTGTGGCATCCGAGTGCCGAGGCCAGGGGTCTCTCTTGTCCGCCTTGAGCTTCGCCAGCGGATCCCTGACGGGCGTCGTGACGAGCGAGGTGGGTGAGCTGATGACCTCGATCATCTGCATCCCGCTGTCGATGGCATCCTTCGGTGACAGGCGAACGATCCGACCCCAGTGCATGTCTCCGGTGAGGAGCAGGACGTCACCGGCCTCGCGCATGAGCCGATCCAGCTGTCCGGAGAGGAAGTGGAAGTCGGCATAGTTGTTCATCGTCGAGTCGCCGAACCGGCGGTTCAGATCGCTCGCCCTGGGCATCGCCAGCGACTGCCCCGTGGCGAAGACGCCCAGCTTGCGCTCGCGGATGCAGCGCGACACCCAGTCGCTCAGCGCGTCGCGGGCCTGAGGCGTCATGGTGAACTGGAAGTCCGGATCACGCCAGGCGCGAGAGTCCAGGAGGAAGAAGGAGAGCGGCTCCACATCGAACTGGACGGGCGTCCCCACGGGAGTGGGGTCCACATGCTGAAAGTGCCCATACAGCATGCGCGCCACGTCCGCCCACGCCGCCCGCCCGGCGACGTTCCAGGTGTTCTGCGACTGGACCGAGGGCATGGGGAAGTTGTTCCAGTAGTCGTGATCATCCGGAACGCACGCGTAGGGAGCGGCGTGCACCACCTTGGCGTAGGCGCCGGCGTCAAACCAGTTGCGCGCGTAGTCCTGCTCGAACTTGCGCGCGAGCGCGGGCCGGGCATCGGGCAGGTTCTGCAGCGGCGGCAGATCCAGGTACACCTGATCACCCAGGAGCAGCAGCAGGTCCGGCGTACAGCCCCGAAGGACGGAGTCCATGGACACGCCCGCCACTCCCCCCCTGTCTTCGTCCGAGTAGAAGCACGAGGCGAGCATCAACTGGAAGCTCGAGTCCAGCCCGGCGGGCACGGTGCGCGGCACGGCGCGCAGGGAGGCGGTGACGGGCGGGGCTCCCTCCACGCTCACGCCCACCCGGAAGGCGCGGGGGGCGTCAGCCACGGAGAACTCATAGAGGCCGGCGAAGATACGAGGGGTGTCACCGCCGAGGAACGGGCCGGAGCGCGCGCTCTGAATGGGGCGCAGGGCGCGAGGCTGCGCGGGCCGGCCGTCCAGGCTCCAGCTCAGCGCGGGCGCTGTGGTCCTCTCCCTCGCTCCGAGCCAGACGCGCAGGCGGCCAGCGCCGGCGGCACACGCATGCAGGACGACGTTGGCGCTCATGCCCCCCTCAGGGTGGTGCGGGACGTACAGGCCTCCTCGGCTGAATTAGCACGAGGCCCATGGTAGCGGAATGGTCCCACGCCGCGCGGTCCGAGAGACGACAGAAGTGGGCTATCCTCTCCTGCTCGCAGTCCCACCGCGTCGCCCCAGGGAAGCCCCATGGCCGTGAAGAAGAGTGCCCCACCCGCTGCCGATCTCGTCAACCACATCGCCTTCGTCGTGGACCGCAGCGGCTCGATGCGACGCATCAAGGCCCAGGTGGTGCGGGTCTTCAACAACCAGCTCGACACCGTTCAGCGCAACGCGAAGTCCGCCGGGCAGAAGACGTTCCTGAGCACCTTCATGTTCCACAGCACCGTGGACAAGCCGCGCCACCTCACCACGCCCGTGGAGAGTGTCCCCAAGCTCGCCCTGAAGGACTTCAAGCTCGGGGGCTCCACCGCCCTGCTGGACGCGGTCGGCACCGCCATCACCCGGCTGCAGAAGGCCAAGGGTGCCACGAACAAGAACACCAGCTTCCTCGTCATCGTCATCACCGACGGCCACGAGAATGCCTCGAGCACGTACAAGAAGAGCCTCAAGGGCCTCATCGCGCAGGCGCAGAAGACGGGCCGCTGGAGCCTGGCCTTCCTGGTGCCGCCGGGCAGCCAGAACACCCTCACCCGCTTCGGCATCCCCAAGGGCAACGTCACCGTCTGGAACGCCACCGCCACGGGCGCCAAGGTCATGGACGAGAAGCTGTCGGCGGGCCTCTCCACCTTCTACGCGGCGCGCGCCAGCGGGAAGAAGTCTGTGACTTCGTTCTTCACCACCGACATGAGCAAGGTGGATGTGAAGACCCTCTCCGCCCTGAAGGATCTGTCCAAGGGCTTCGCCCGGTGGACGGTGGACAAGGAGCGCTCCATCCGCGACTTCGTCAACGCCAAGCTCCAGGCCAGCCCCGCGATGCGCAAGAAGCTGGGCGCCGCCTACGAGCCGGGCCGCGGCTTCTACGAGCTGACGAAGCCAGAGACGGTGCAGCCGAAGAAGAACATCGCCATCCTCGACAAGAAGACGAAGGCCATCTTCGGCGGGGACCAGGCGCGCCATGTGCTGGGCATGCCGGCCGGCGCCAATGTGAAGGTGAAGCCCGGCAATCACCTCACCTATTCCATCTTCGTGGAGAGCACCTCCAACAACCGCAAGCTGGTGCGCGGCACCACCCTGCTCTACCAGCAGTGAGCGGGTGAGCGCGGAGGAGCCCGGCCGTATTCGCGCGGCGCGGCCGGGGCTCGCTCGCCTCCCTGCCCCATGAGCGGAGGGGCACCAGGCAGATCCTCGCCTTCCTCACATGCGTCCCCAGCCATGTCCATTCTTGCCGGGGATTCCATATGCCACGCAGCTTCGCCATCACTGCATCCACGCCCTCGGTCCAGCTCAACGGCTCGGGCCAGGGGGAGTTCACGTTCACCGTCTCGAATGGCCTGGGCCGGCCCGTTCGCGCTCGGGCGGTCCTCGAGCCAGAGGGACCGCTCCAGCGTGGCTGGTTGACCCTCGTGGGGGAGCCCGAGAGAGAGTTCGCCCCGGATGGGACCCAGACCTTCACGGTGAAGGTGTCGACCCCTCCAGGCGCACCTGAGGGCTCCTACTCGTTCCACCCCGTCGTGGTGGACGTCGCCAACCCCGATGAAGAGTTCGCCATCGGTCCCTCGGTGGGCTTCCAGGTGCAGCGCGCCGTGGCTCCTGCGAAGAAGAAGTTTCCCCTCTGGATCGCCCTGCTGGCGGCCGGTGTGCTCCTCATCACCGTGGGCGCCATCACCGCAGGCGTCCTCTTGCGGAAGGATGACTCTGGAGCCGGTGGGTCTGGACCCGCGCCCACCGTGGCGCTGAGCTTCAACGGCCAGAACGCGTACGTCGATCTAGGCGAACCACCCGCGCTCGACTTCACCGGCAACGTCACGATCGAGGCCTGGATCCGGCCGCGGACCACGGGCGGTTTCCACAACATCCTCGCCCACGGCTACAGCTTGACCCCTCCCGGCGAGCTGCTCTTCCGCATCCTGGCTGGCAACTACCAGGTCGGCTCGTGGAACGGCATGAGCCATGTCGTCACCGCGCCCATCCCTCCCGAGGACGTGGGCGAGTGGGTCCACCTGGCGGGCGTGTACGACGGAGCGAAGTGGCGCCTCTACCGCAATGGGAAGGAGATCGCCTCCAACCCCGATCCGGTGGGTGTCCTCCCCGTCAAAGGGCCCTGGGCCATCGGGGCCCGCGGCGGCGGCTCCGAGCGCTTCTTCGATGGGGACATCGCCGAGGTGCGGCTCTGGAAGGTCGCGCGCACCCCGGAGCAGATCCAGGAGGACATGCGCAAAGACCCCAAGGATGACGCACCGGGGCTCGTCGGCTCATGGCCCTTGAACGAAGGGCGAGGCACCATCGCCGGGGACCGCTCCGAGCAGAGCCAGGCGCACGGTGTCCTCCGGGGCCCGACCTGGAACACGCGCTGAGCCGGCACACGCGCACACGGAGTCCCATGGCGGGCGGCTTGTGCTAAACCCGCGCTGTTATGGCCCCTAGTGAAGAGCTGACCACAGCAGACCTGCAGCGGCTGGCCCGCTCCGAGGCGCCGGAGCTGCCCGAGGCCGTCACCACCTTCCTGGTCCAGCCGGAGAAGCCTCCCGAGAAGCCCCTCCCCGAGGGTGCCATCGACTTCCAGGGCCTCAAGAGCCTGCTGTTCCAGGCCCAGGCACGCCACGACGCCGCAGGCCGCCGCGCCGCCTCGCACGAGGCCTGGCAGCGCTTCCTCGCCCAGAAGGACGTGCCGCTGCCCCCGCGCTTCGCCCTGGCGGACCTGCTCGTCGCCCTCTACGAGCGCAACACCGACGCCAGCCGCGCGGCCCTCTTCGAGCTGGTGCGCGGTGCGGATCTCCAGTTCGGGCTCTGGGGCGGCCTCAAGCGCATCTACAAGCTCGCGGAGCAGCGCCACGACGCGGAGATGTTCGGCATCCTCGCCTGGCGCTTCGACACCGAGCGCCACAGCTCCCGCAACCGAGAAGTGTCGCTCGGCACCGTCACCTACCTGCGCCGCCGGGCCTGGCGCTACCTGCGCCACCTGGGCGCCGCCGTGCCGGAGCTCTATCCCCAGTTCGCCGTCGAGGTGCTGCGCCACTACCCCGTCGGCACCAACTGGCGGGAGACGTGGGTGGCCATGCACATCTGGGCCCACGAGAGCGGCAAGTACAACGCCCAGTCCTTCACCATCGACGTGCCCTCGGACCCCTTGAAGCACCGCGCGTTCCCGGACGCGTGGAAGCGCTCGCCTGACGCGCTCATGCGCCTGCTGGACACCTGCCAGTCAGATGCCGCCGCGCGCTTCGCCATCTATGGGCTGCGCAAGGACTTCCCCGAGGTGCTGCGCAGCCAGGTGACACCCGCGTGGCTGGACAGGCTCGCGCGGCGACCGCTCGCCAGCGCCCATGAGTTCCTCGTGGACACGCTGCAGGGCTCCCCCGAGTTCCACCAGGGCAAGCTGCGCGCATTGGGGCTGCACGAGGCCGTGCTCGCCCTGCTCGTGTCGCCCAGCCCCAAGGCCCGCACCTACGCCATCGAGTACGCGCGCGCCCACGCGCAGGACCTGTCGGCCGAGCGCCTGGCGGAGCTGGTCTCCACCGGCCCCGCGGACACCGTGGCCTTCGCCGCCGCCCTGCTGGAGAAGCGCAATGCGCGCGAGCTGGGCGTGGACTTCCTCGGGCGCCTGCTCGCCACCAAGGCCACGAACGCCTTCGCCGCCAAGGCGCTGGAGCAGTCCTTCGACCGCGCCGAGCTGCCCCACCGCTTCCTCATCGACCTGTTCTACGGGAGCAACGAGCAGCTCGCGTGGGTGAAGGGCTACATCGACTCCAAGTACGCCGCCGCCGAGCTGCCCGCCTCCTTCTATAAGGAGCTGCTCGCGGACTCGCGGCACAGCAAGTTCCCCACGTACTACGCCAGCCCCGTGGAGCAGTTCGCCCTCAAGGCGCTGGGCGCGTATACCCCTGCCGCCATTGGCGCGGACTGGCTGCTGGACAACGCCATCCACCCGCGCCTGGGCACCCAGGTGCAGAAGTGGCTCATGCGCGCGGACGCGCTACCGGGCCTGGACGTGGAGCGGGTGAAGGGGCTCGTCTTCAACGCGAAGTACCGCGAGGTGGCGCTGGCGCTGCTGGGCAACCGGAAGATCTTCAGCGCGCGGCAGCTCACCGTGCCCTGGCTGCTGGCCCTGGCGCGGCGCGCGGACCCGACGCTGCACGAGTTCGCCCACCGCTACCTGCTGGAGAACCTCTCGCCCGCGGACTTCAGCGAGTCCGGGGACGCGGCCGCGGGCTTGGAGCGCCTCTTCGAGCTGGCCGTGGGAGCCAAGCAGCCCTTGCCCGTGCGCCAGTTCGCGCAGACGTACCTGCGCTGCCACCACCCCGTCATCGGCCCCGAGCAGCCCGAGTCCAAGTCCTATCAGCTCAAGCCCAAGGCCCCGCGCAAGGCGTACACCGCCGAGCGGCTGTGGCCCGCCCTCTTCGACACGAGGGATGACGTGCGCCGCTTCGCGCTGGCCATCACCCGAGCGGAGCTGCGCGCCTGGGGCTACCACCCCCGGGTGTACGAGCTCGCCGAGGCGGATGCGAAGGAGGTCCGCAACCTGGCCTATGACGCGCTGCTGAACGCCGGTGAGGCGGGCTCGGACGAGCGGCACACGCTCAAGCCCGAGGAGCTGGACGCGGTGAAGGTGTTCACCCTAACCGAGAGCACCAAGCGCACCACCCGCGAGGTGGCGGTGGAGCTGATCCGCCGGCACTACGCGCGGCTGGGCGGGGCCGAGCGGCTGGCGTGGCTCATGGAGAGCGCGGACCGGGAGGTGGGGGTGTTCGCCGTGCGCCTGCTCTGGGAGAAGCACCGCCCCTCGCACCTGCCCGAGGGGTGGAAGCCCGCCGGCGCCACCGAGGCCCCCGCTGTGGGCGGCACGGAGCGCTTCGCCAACGTGGAGGCCCTGCGCACCTTCCTGCGTCGCATGCTCTTTGGCCTGCCCCCGGGCCGCTCCAAGGAGGGCCGCGAGGGCATGGTGCAGCGGCGGCTGTCGGCGAGCACCGCCAAGCGCCGCATCATCGAGCTGGTGAGGGACTTGGGGCTGGAGGAGCAGTCCTTCGCCCGCGTGGTGGCCCCGGTGCTCAACGAGTTCACCGGCTCCCTGGCCAAGGGCGAGTGGCAGAGCTGCCTGGCCTCGCTCGTGAGGCTGCGCACGGCGCACCCCGGTGTTGCCTTATGAGGGTTTTTCCAGCGCCTTGATGCTGGGGCTGCGGGTTCGATTCCCGCCGCCGCCATCCCGAGAAGCCCAGCAATCTTAACGGGTTGCTGGGTTTTTCTTTGTCCTCGCTTTCTTCATGTGCCCTCAGTGTGCCCCTCTGGCGTCTCTAGCCCAGAGCGGCGCGTGGCTGGGGGATGGGCCGATCCAACTCCTGCACCGCGCTCTCCCGCGCCTCGGGCGACAGGTGCGCGTACCTCATGGTCATCTCGATGGTCGCGTGGCCCATCAACTCCTGGATGACCTTGAGAGCAACGCCCCGCATCGCGAGGTGGCTGCCGTAGGTGTGGCGCTAATGCCGCGCTCGGCATTAGCGCCATTATGCCGACCTCCGGGTAATGCCGCGTTGGCGCTCGGCAGGCACGTCCAGCCGAGCAGTTGGCGTCATCGAGGTCTTTCGGGACGCGGCATAATCGGGGTGACTTCTCCCGG
>NZ_DASPHO010000095.1:0-12991 GCF_035629615.1 Hyalangium sp.
AGTGCAGCACCAGGTCCACCAGCGTGATGGCCAAGGCGAGCAGCACCTGCCCCCGGCGCGTCCCTGGGGACGTCGACGGATCGGTGAGCATGTAGAAGACGAAGATGAAGAAGGAGGGCGCCCCCAGCGTGCCCAGGAAGAGCACCTCGGGCGGCAGGTGGTGCCGCATGATGTACGCGCGCAGGCCCGTCTGCGCCGCGTAGAACAGCAGGAAGCTCACCACCAGCCAGCCGCGCCCCACTCGGAACAGGAAGAGCACCAGCGCCGCCATGACGATGAAGGCCGACAGGGCCACCTCGCCATTGGCCCACTGGTAGGCGGGCGCCGAGGTGATGAGCTCGCGCGACAGCAGCAGCGACGTGGCCACCCCGAACATGGAGGGGTTGAAGACGTGCCGCCCCTCGAAGGTGAGCACGTACTTGGAGCCAATGGCCAGCCACACCGGCAGCAGCAGCAGCCAGCTGTGGTGCGAGTAGTTGAGCAGCAGCGCCAGCGAGCAGCAGGAGATGTAGCCGCTCAGCGGTACCACCTTCTCCCGGCGCAGCAGCCAGCCCAGCGCCATGTCCAGCACGCTGCCGGTGACGACGATGGTCGCCATCTGCGCGGGGCTGCGGTTGAACCCGAAGAAAGAGAAGCCCAGCACGCCGTACAGCGTGAGGAGGACCGCGAAAGGCAGGCGCGGGTCGTTCCAGCGGGGCCAGAGCCAGCCCCAGCGCTCGACGCGCGTCGGTGGGTGCATGCCCCGAGCGTGCCTTGGCAGGAGGCGCCCTGTCCAGCCGAGCCCCGCACTTGCCTCCCGTCCCCGCGCCCGCTTCACTGGGCCCGTGTTGCTGCCGTCCTCCTCCTCCTCCGCTCCCCCGCCCCTGCCGCCCCGCGCCCTCGTGCCGAGCGAGCTGCTGGTGCGCGCCCAGGTGCCGGAGCTCGTCCGCATGGCCGCCAGAGAGTGGGCCCTGATTGCTGCGTGCCAGGTGGGCATGGCCCTGGTGCCCGCCGCGGCGCCGCTGCTGGTGGCGCTCATCGCCGGCCGGCTGCATGCCTTCGGCGTCATCCTCCACGACGCGGTGCACCTGCCCGTGAGCCGCAAGAGTCCGGGCCTCTGGTTGCTGGAGTGCCTGGCGGGCTACCCCCTCGCCACGACGTGGAATGCCATGCGCTACCACCACCTCCGCCACCACCAGCACGAGGGGACGGAGCGGGACGCCTACGACAAGGTGCCGCCCGGGCCGTGGTGGCACGCGGTGCCCCTGTGGCTGTTTCTCATCCTCATCGTGCCCTTCTGGGTGGTGCGCGGGCCCGTGGGCCTGCTGGCCTGGGCCGTGCCTTCGCTGCGCAACCTCTATGGTCGCCTCTTCCTGCTGGACCGCTCCCGCGAGGAGCTCACCCACAGCGAGGAGGTGCTCGCCTGCGCCCGCGCCGAGGCAGGCCAGGTGCTCTTCCACCTCGCGGTGCTCGCGCTGGCGTGGCGCTGGCCGCACGCCGTGGGGCTCGGGTACGCGCTGCCGCTGATGGGAGCCTCGGCCCTGTCAGCGTACCGGCTGCTCGCCGAGCACACCCCCGCCCGCCACCAGGGCCGCACGCTCCAGGGCATCTTCATCTCCACGGCGGATCACGGCCAGGGGTGGCTCGGCCGGCTGCTGCTGGCGCCGCTCCACGTGGGGTGCCACATCGTCCACCACCTCCACCCCCAGGTGGCCACCCACCACCTGCCCCGGCTGCGCGCGTGGTACCTCCAGCAGTACCCCGAGCACTACCCTCGCCCCCGCCGCCTCTGAATGCTCTCGCCGCTCACCCGCACCCTCCTCCTCGCCCTCCTGGGCGTGTTCGTCCTGCTCGGCGTCCTCTTCCAGCGCAGGCAGAACCGCCAGGGCTCGCGCGGCGGCCGCATCTCCCCGCCCAAGGTGGCGTGGCTCTTCTACGCCGTCTACTTCTGGTTCATCGTCTGCCCGGCGGTGGCGCTGGATCCGGCGGTGCCGCCCGCAGCGCGCGGGGCGCTCGGCCTCTTCGGAGCCTCCATGTGGCTTCGCGGCGTCGCGGAGATGTACATGCTCTACGTCTCCAAGAGCTGGCGCCCGCCCTACGGCATTGGCCATGACGTGCTGTGCATCGTCCTGGTGCTGGGCGGCCTGGCCTGGCACCACGCGCACTGGACAGGCTCGCTCTCGCGTGTGGACCTCTGGGCGCTGGCGCTCGTGGGGCTGGTGCTCGTCAGCCTCGTCATCGAGATCCTCTACGCGGCCCTCTTCTTCCACGCGGTGGAGGGGGCCACGACAGGCGAGGAGGGCGTCTGGTTCGCCGATGAGGAGCAGGAGCGCTTCCGCCGCATCAACCGCCTCACCTTCACCTTCAACGTGCCCATGTACGGTGCGCTCGCGGCGCTGCTCGCGGCAAGCTTCGGGCTCGTCCCTGCATGAGGCGCCAGCCTCGCCGGCGCCTCCAGAACCTACGGGAGCTTGCCCTCCTCGGCGCCGTCTCCGTAGAGGAGCCACTGGCGCGCGGCGGCGTCATCCCAGAAGCGGCGGAGGATCTTGTCCGTGCCACTCTCGCGCGCCACGCGGTTGAGCTGCAGCGCGACGATCTGACTCTCCACCAGCTCGGCCACCCGCTTCACGCCCGTGCGCAGCCCCGTCTCTTGCACCTTGCGAAGGATCTCCGCCGCCTCGGGCGAGGCCGGCTTGAACGTGCGCACATCCGCTTTGACTTTGATGTCCCGCCCCGCGAGGGTCGGCGCGAGCTGCTTCATCTCCTCGGCGAACCGCTGCATCTCCTCCACGCGGATGTACCCGTCGAGGATGATCTCCACGATGCCGTTAACCTTGTCGACCTGAATCTGGTACACCCGTCGCTCCTTCGCTCCATCGCCGAGCCCAGGCAGAGAGCTTCCTTATCATACACTGACACCCGACAGCGAGCTTTGGGTCTGATCCCTCCACACTCTCGCTCCGGGTTCAAGGTCCCAATCTCTCGAGGATCAGGGCCAGCCCTCGCGAGGCCGCCGCGAGCCGGACGGCCCGGCGATCCCCGGGAAACACGTGGCGCTCCACGGTCAGCTCGCCTCCGCGGCGCGCCACCGCGAGGAACACGAGCCCCACGGGCTTGGAGGGCGTGGCTCCCCCAGGCCCGGCAATGCCCGTCTCGGCCAGGGCCACCTCCGCACGAGAGCGCGCCAACACGCCCTGGGCCATGGCGCCCGCAACCTCCGCGCTGACGGCGCCGTGCGCCTCGAGGAGCGCCTGCGGCACTCCGAGCAGCTCCTGCTTCGACTCGTTCGAGTAGGGCACCAGCCCCACGTCCACCACCGAGGAGGAGCCGGGGATGGCCGTCAGGCTGGCGGAGATCAGCCCTCCGGCGCACGCCTCCACGAGCGCCACCCTCAGCCCCTCGCGCCGGCACCGCTCGAGCACCCGCCGCGACTGCTCCTCCAGCTCCGCCTCCATGCTCACGCCTCCCGGCTCAGGCCTGCGAGCGCCGCAGCAACAGCACCCCGATGTGGAGCCCCGTGCCCGGCGAGATGAGCACCACATATTCCGTGCTCAGTTGCGCCAGGAAGCGGCTGAGCGTGACGGGGATGTTGGCGACGCCCAGGTTGCCGTACTCGCTGAAGGTGTCGAAGTAGGCCCCTGGCTGGAGGGCCTGCTTCCAGTGGTCCAGCATCGTGCGCGAGGACTGGTGGGTGATGAGCGTCACCTGCTCCGGGCGCAGCCCATGGCGCTCCAGCAGGGAGGCGACGAGGCGCGGGGGCTCGAGCAGCCCATAGTCCACGAAGGCGCGGAGGCCGGCGGAGGTAATCTCGTAGGTAGGCGTGGGCACGTGCTCGGGGCCACCCCTCGAGTCGGCCCGGGCCGCCATGGTCATCACCTCGTACAGCTCGCTCTTTGTATCGAAGACGGAGTCCACGAACTCCAGCAGCCCAGGCCCCGGGCCGATCACCGCCGCCCCCGCCCCGTCTCCCGCCACGTGCGAGTGCGCCTTCGTGTAGTCCACGTGGTGCGTCCAGTTGCTGCCGCACGCCACCAGCGCATGGGTGCAGCGCCCCAACGCGATGGCCTCCCAGGCCAGCACCGCGCTGGCGATGAAGGTGGTGAACTCGCTGTTGAGGGGGAGCACCATGGCCTGGGAGGACAGCCCCAGGTGCCGGTGCACCGCGAAGAGCCCGTTGGGCGTGAGCGCCTCCGAGACGGTGGCATAGCCATACAGCCGCTCCACCTGGTCGGGCCTCACCCCTGCCTGCTCCAGGGCCTGCCGACCGGCCGCCACCATGAGCTGCTCCACCGTCTCCCCGGGCTTCAGGTAGCGCCGCTCCTGAATGCCCACGAAGAGCTCCGCCTCCCTCGTCCCCTTGCGACGCTCGGCCTCGAGCAGCTCTCGGAGCACGGGATCTTCGTTGGTGCGGACATGTGGAGGTACCGCATACCCCAGTCCCACCAGACCTACTTTTGGCACCGTGCCCAGTGTCATCGCTCCGAGGTCCTCTCGATGGCGAGGCTCCGACAGAAACGTCCTCGTCAGACCCGAGGGGTTTTGAAACCCCCCAGTCTTCTCCATACGCTAGGGGCGATCCAGCCGCTTCCTCGATCTCCAAGAAATGGGGAGAAGAAGTTGCTGACCCTGGGAGCATTGCACATGAGGGCAGCCGAACACGCGTTGCGGTTCCTGGCCAAAGCGGGAGTCCGCTACATCTTCGGAATTCCAGGTGGTTCAGTCAGTCCACTGTTTGACGCTCTAAACGAGGTCCCCGAGCTTCAGTTCATCATGTCGCGCCATGAGGCGGCGGCGGCGCTCACGGCGGCCAGCTACGCCCGGAACTCGGGCCAGCTGGGGGTGGTGATGGCCGTGTCCGGGCCGGGGGCCACCAACCTGCTGAGCGGGTGTGCCTCGGCGATGCGCGAGCGCCTCCCGGTGCTGGCCATCACCGGGCAGGTGCGAACCGACCACATGGGGCTGAACGCGGCCCAGGAGTCCAGCCCGTGGACCATGGACATGGCGGCGAGCTTCCGGCCCTTCACCAAGGCGTCCATCCAGGTGCCCCAGGCCTCGGAGCTGACGCGCTCGTTGCGCATGGCCATGCGGCTGGCGCTCTCGGCGCCGCAGGGGCCGGTGCACCTGTCGCTGCCGCTCGACGTCCAGCGCGGCGAGGTGGGCACGCCGCTCGTGCCGGAGCTGGGGAGCATTCCCAGCGTGGGCGGGCTGAGCCAGGAGCAGCTCGCGCTGCTGGTGGACTTCCTGAGCGCGGATGCGGGCGTCATCCTCGCCGGCTCGGGCGTGAGGAAGGCCCGCGCCACCCAGGCGTTTGGCGCCCTGGCGCGGCGGCTCGGCTGGCCCGTGGTGACGTCGGCCGCGGGCAAGGGGAGCTACTCGGAGGAGGACCCGCTGGGCATGGGCGTCTACGGCCAGGCGGGCACCCCGGCCGCGCGCCAGGCGGTGGCCCGGGCCGAGCGCGTGCTGGTGCTGGGCAGCAGCCTGGGAGAGACGGCCACGGCGAGCTGGTCCTCGGAGCTCTCTGTCGGCAAGCGCATGGTGCACATCGACCTGGACCCGGCCGTCTTCGGCAGGCAGTACGAGCCGCACCTGGCGTTCGTGGCGGATCTGCGCGAGGTGCTGCGTCAGCTGCTCGCGGTGCTCCCCGAGCGCCCCCTGCCCCCCCCCCCGGAGAAGCCCACCGGGTCGAGCTCGGGCCTCATCATCGCCTCGCACCTGGAGGCGCTGGCCCAGGGCATGCCCCGGGACGTGCGGCTGAGCTGTGACATCGGCGAGCACATGATGTGGGCGCTGCACTACTGGCGCTCGTCCGAGGATGGCTTCGACATCTCCATCAACTATGGCGGCATGGGCTCGGGCATCGCCAACTCCCTGGGCTCGTACCTGGCGGACCAGCGGCCCACCGTGTGCCTCACCGGTGACGGCTGCTTCGCCATGCACGGCTCTGAGGTGCTGACGGCGCTGCAGTACCGCATGCCCATCGTCTTCGTGGTGCTCAACAACAGCAGCTACGGCATGGTGCGCTGGGGCCACCGGATGCTCTTCGGGCGCACCCAGGAAGAGTTCGACTATGGCACCATGGACATCGCCACCATGGCCCGGGGCATGGGCGCCCGCTCGTTCCGCGTGGACACCCTGGCGGACTGGCCGGCGGTGCTGCGCGAGGACCTGTTCAGCGGCGAGGTGCCGACCGTCATCGACCTCCGGGTACCCAACGACGACCCACCTCCCATGGGAGACCGGGTGCGGACCTTGAAGGGCGGCTGAGGCCCGCCTTCCCAGGCGGCGCCCCGTGAGCCATTCTCGCGCCCCACCCGCGCTCTCACCTGAAGAGGCCTGCCCCATGCTCCGCTGCCTGATGTTCTCCGTGCTCCTGCTATCGCTCGGCTGTGGCGAAGAGACGAACACGGGAGATCCGGCGCTCATCACCTACGCGCCGGCTTTGGGCGTGGACCTGACCGCCATGGAGCGCCGCGAGAGCGGGCTCTACCTGCAGGATGTCCGCGTCGGCACCGGCGACGAGGCCACCCGGGGGCGCCAGGTGACTGTCGACTACACGGGGTGGCTGCCGAGCGGGACTCAGTTCGACAGCTCCAGGTCCGCGGGCCGCGCCCCGTTCTCCTTCACCCCGGGCCAGGGCCGCGTCATCGACGGCTGGGAGGAGGGCGTCGTCGGCATGAAGGTGGGCGGGCTGCGCAAGCTCGTCATCCCCTCCGCGCTGGCCTACGGCGCGCAGGGCCGCAACTCCATCCCCCCCCACTCCGTGCTCATCTTCGACATCGAGCTGCTCTCCGTCCCCTGAGCCGCTTGTAGGGAATTTCCCCCTACCTCTGGAGTTGACCGGCCAGGCAACGAGGGCCCGGTCTACCTTCCGTTCCCGTTGAAGCAGCCAACCGCTCGCTGGGAGCGAAGCACCCCGGGGAATCTCCCCCTCCACCCGGTGGGTTGACCTGTACTCTCAGGGAGCATCGTGCCTCTGTCCTGAGCGCGCGTGGCGGGTATGCTGAAGGTCCTCGTAAAGGTGGAAGGGCTGGCGTTTGAACCCCCAGGAGAAGACTCTCGAGACCATGAAGTGGGCGCCTCGGCTGGGCGCTTCCGCGTCCAGCCTGGTGGGGGGACGGCTGGACTCTCCCGTTCCTCTCTGGGAGCTGGACGAGTCCCGGCGCCCTGTCGCTAAAGGGCACAGCGTCGACACGAGCGTGCTGCTGGTGGACGACAACCCGTCCAACATCCTCGCCTTGGAGGCCATCCTCGCGCCGCTGCAGGTGCGGCTGGTCAAGGCCCTCTCGGGCGAGCAGGCGCTCCGGCTGCTGCTCTCCGAGGAGTTCGCCGTCATCCTCCTGGACGTGCAGATGGAGGGAATGGATGGCTTCGAGACGGCCACCCTCATCAAGCAGCGCGAGCGCAACCGCAACATCCCCATCATCTTCCTCACCGCCTATGGCCGTGATGAGACGGAGGTGAAGGCGGGCTACGCGCACGGCGCGGTGGACTACCTGCAGAAGCCCTTCTCCGCGGAGGTGCTGCGCTCGAAGGTGTCCGTCTTCATCGAGCTGTCCCGGGCGCAGCAGCAGGTGCAACGCCAGGCGGAGCTGCTGCGCCGGCAAGAGGCCTTGTCTCGCGAGGCTGCACACCGGGCCGCCTACTACATCGCCCGGCTCCAGGGGCTCACCTCCCTGCTGGCGGAGGCCACCTCCCTGGAGCAGGTGATGGGGGCCCTCTTCGAGCAGGGGCTCGCCCCACTGGGCTCCCTCGCGGGCGCCGTCTGCTTGCTGGACTCGAGCGGAGAGACGCTCGAGGTGGTCCAGTCCCATGGGTACCGCGAGGAGGGGCTGAAGCGATGGCGGCGCATGCCGTTGACGCTCTCCCTGCCCCTGACGGATGCGGCCCGGGAGGCCCGGCCCTACTGGCTGTCCTCGCGCGCGGACTGGCTGGCGCGCTATCCGCACGTGGAGCTCGACGCCACCACCCACGGTGCCGCCGCGCTGCCCTTGCTCGTCAAAGGCCGGGTGCTGGGGGCCATCTGGCTCTCCTTCGTGAGCGAGCGGACCTTCAGCGAGGACGACCGGGCCTTCTTCACCGCGGTGGCCCATGCCTGCGCACAGGCCATCGACCGGGCCCAGCTCTACGAGGAAGAGCAGCTGGCGAACGAGCGGGTGCGAGCCTCCGCCGCGCGCCTCCAGGTGCTGACCGAGGCCTCGGATGCCTTCAGCGCCGCCCACCGCGATCTGCCCGCGCTCTTCGACGCCATCTCCCACCAGGTGGTGCGGCACCTCGGGGACTCGTGCATCCTCAACCTGCGCGCCGCGGAGGGAGACCTGCTGGAGCACGTCGCCGTGCGCCATGTGGATCTCGTCCTCCAGGAGCAGCTCCGCCAGGCGCTGGACGCCTCCCCGGTGCGGCTCGGCGAGGGCCTCACCGGCCGCGTCGCGCAGACGGGCAAGCCCTTGTGGGGCGCGGTCACCTCGCTGGAGGAGCTGCTCTCCCAGACGCCGCGAGCGTACGCCGCCGCGCTCAAGGACTTCGCCGTCTACTCCTACCTCATCGTGCCGATGCGGGTGCAGGGGCGCGTCATCGGGACGGTGTCCACCGCACGCTCCTCGCAGGGGCGTCCCTTCACGCCCGAGGACTTGCGGGTGCTGGAGGAGCTCGCGAGCAAGGCGGCGCTGTCCATCGAGAACGCCCGCTTCTTCCAGCAGCAGCAGCGAGATCAAGAGGAGCTGCGCCGCCGGACCGAGTTCGAGCAGCAGCTCATCGGCATCGTGTCTCATGATCTGCGCAACCCGCTGGGCGCCATCACCATGGCGGCGGGGCTGCTCCAGATCAGCCCGGGGCTCACCGAGAAGCAGCTCAAGGCGGCCCAACGCATCTCCTCCTCGTGCGAGCGGGCCACGCGGCTGATCCGAGACTTCCTGGACTTCACCCAGGCGCGCCTGGGCAATGGCATCCCGCTGAAGCGGCGGGCCATGGACCTGGTGGACGTCACCCACCACGTGGTGGACGAGGTGCTGCAGGCGCACCCGGAGCGGCAGGTGCACCTGGAGCCGAGCGGAGCCTGTAACGGAGAGTGGGATCCGGACCGGATCGCCCAGGTGCTCACCAACCTGGTGGGCAATGCGCTGGCCTACAGCCCGCCGGGCACTCCGGTGAGCGTGAGGACCCGCACGGAGCCAGGGTCCGCCCTGCTCGAGATCCACAACCAGGGCACGCCCATCTCGCCCGAGCTGCTCCCTCGCCTCTTCGAGCCGCTCACGCGGGGCACCCCCACCGTAGGGCAGCAGAGCCGCAGCATCGGCCTGGGCCTCTACATCGTCCGGGAGATCGTCCAGGGCCACGGCGGCACCGTGGACGTGGCCTCCTCCATGGAGACCGGCACCACCTTCACCGTGCGGCTGCCGTGCGTATAACCCACTGACTTGGAAGTGAGGACCCGACCTGTTGCGTCGGTCCTACATGAAGCCATGTGCGGTCTTGTCGCCTCTTTTCTGATCGCGGGCGCCGTGCGAGTTTCACCGTGGCGTCCTGGCGCAACCGGTTGTCGGTTGAACAGAAGCCAGCCAACGGCCGCTGCCCTTTCAATCCGCCCACCGCCTCACACGCCAATCCGCACGTCCGCCATTCCCGGAGGGGAAAGTTGAACACGCTCACCTTGGCCACGGAAGTTCAGGAGAGATCCTTCCTCACGTACGCGCGCGTGCTGGCGACGCAGATCCTCTACCTGACGCCGATCTTCTGGCTGCTGGAGCTGACGCAGAACCAGCTCTTCCGGATCGCCCAGGGTGACTGGGGGTGGGTGTACCCGGCCTCGCCGTACCACTGGTTCTCGTTCGCCAGCCTGATGATGTGGGCGGTGGGCATCGGGCTGATGTGGACGCTGCACTACTACTGGTTCTACCCGAAGCGCCTGCCGGTGTGGCGGCGCGTGGCCTACGGCACCGTGATCGCGTGGTGCGTGGAGTGGCTGGGCGGCTGGGTGGCGGACAAGGTGCTCGGCACGCCGCTGCAGGTGTGGACGGGCTCGCCGCTGGTGTACGTGAGCTTCGGCGCCATCTTCTTCTGGCTGAGCAACATCACCATCTACCACATGCTCACCGTGAACGCGGTGGACCTGACGCCGGACTACGACGCTCCGGCGGACAGCTGAAACTCCCGCTCGCCCACTGACACTTCCCCCTGCGAATACATCCCCCCACGAAGCCCCAGGAGCAGAGCGTGCACGCCATGCCTCTCGAGCAGCCTCGACGCAAAGAGCCTGTGGCCTTCGACCAGCTCATGGAGGGGCTGCTGATCCACGCGATGAAGGATCGGCTGGACGGGGAGGCCCGGCGGCGGCTGCTGGCCCTGGGCGTGGATGTCACCCGGCCTCTGCTCAGCGCCTATCCCCTGGTGACGCTGCTGGGGACGCTCAAGCTCTGCGCGGAGCTGCGCTTCCCGGAGCTGCCTCGCGAGGAGGCGCGGTACCAGCTGGGGCTCCGGGCGCTCGAGGGGTTCGGCTCCACGCCCATGGGCAAGGCGCTCTTCGGGATGGCGCGCACGTGGGGCGCCCGCAGGATGCTGAGCCACATGACGCGCGTGTTCCAGACGGGCATCAACTTCGCGCGGGCCCAGTCGCGCGAGCTGCCCAACGGAGACATCGAAGTCACGGTGGAGGTGCTGCAGGACTTCCGGTCCGCGATCACCCACCGGCCGGGGCTGGATCCGTACTTCGTGCGCGGCATCATCGCGCAGCTGATCGAGGTATGCGGGGCAGGCCTCCCAGTCGACTTGCTGCCTCCCACGGATCCGGACGGGCTCAGCTTCACCTATCGCGTGCCCATGTCCCAGGTATCGGTCCACCCGGCGACGCCAGTACCCCTGGTCCGCGTGCAGTGAGCCACGGCTCGGGCGCCACGGCCCGGCGGAGCGGGTAGGCTCGGCGCGCCATGGCTCCCTCCGACGTGCCCCTGCTACCTGCCGAGACGGACGACGACGACCCTGACGAGCCTTCCTCTCGAGGTCCGCACAGCCTCCTCCAGGTATTTCTGGAGCACGCCCGGCGGACACCGGATCGGCTCGCGCTCATCTTCGGTGCTGAGCGCTACACGTACGGCGAGCTGGCCCGCCGCGTCACCGCGTTTGCCCAGGCGCTCCTGCGCCGGCGCAAGGGACTCGGTGAGAGTGTGGCCCTCTTCCTGGAGAACAGCCCCCAGTTCGTCATCGCCTACCTCGGCGTGCAGTACGCGCACGGCATCGTCGTGCTGGTCAACACGGCCTACCGGCAGGTGGAGCTGGATCACATCCTCACGGACTCGGAGACTCGCATCTGCGTGACGGGAGCCGCCGGAGCCGCCGAGCTGGCCCCGCTGCTGCCCGGCCTTCCCGCGCTGGAGTGGCTCATCACCGTGGAGCCACCGGACACTGCGCTCCCGTCCTCGCTGCGGGTGGACTCCTTCGGTGCGCTGCTCGCGGAGCCCATCGAGCCGGAGCGCATCATGTCCGTGCCTGGAGACATCAACATCGCCGTGCTGGGCTACACCTCGGGGACCACCGGCCGCTCCAAGGGCGCCATGCTGCGGCAGAGCCACCTGCTGTCCAACATCCGGGCCGTCACCGAGGCCTGGCGCTGGACGGACGAGGACCGGCTGCTGCTCGCCCTGCCGCTGTTCCACACGCATGGGCTCATGGTGGGGCTGCACGGCACCCTCTATACGGGCGCCAGCGTGGACCTGCGCCGCCGCTTCGTGGCCTCGGAGGTGCTGGAGGCGCTCCGGGATGATCCGGCCATCACGATGTTCTTCGGCGTCCCCACCATGTACGGGCGGCTGCTGGAGGAGTCGCGGCGGACGGGGGTTCGTCCCCGTCCCCTGCGGCTGATGGTGTCGGGCTCCGCGCCGCTCAGTCCCCAGCTCTTCCAGGAGATCGAGGCCGAGCTCGGCCATCGCATCCTCGAGCGCTATGGGATGACGGAGACGATCATGAACACCACCAACCCCTACGAGGGCGAGCGGCGCCCTGGCACGGTGGGCATGCCCTTCCCCGGCCAGGAGGCGCGCGTGGTGGACGTGCGCACGCGCAAGCCGGTGCGGGACGGGGAGGCGGGAGAGCTCGAGGTCCGTGGCCCGCACGTCTTCTCCGGCTACTGGCGGCGGGAGGAGGCCACGCGCGAGGCGTTCGAGCCGGACGGGTGGTGGTTCCGCACGGGAGACCTGGGCTTTCGGGACACAGACGGCTACTTCCACATCACCGGGCGAGCGCGAGAGCTCATCATCAGCGGTGGCTTCAACATCTACCCGCGGGAGGTGGAGGAGGTGCTCGCCTCGTGCCCCGGAGTGGCCGAGGTGGCGGTGCTGGGCCTGCCGGACCCCGACTTTGGCGAGCAGGTGGTGGCCGTGGTGGTGCCTGCGGCGGGACAGCCCGCACCGGAGGCACAGGCCCTGGTGGACTGGTGCAAGGACCGGCTGGCCAGCTTCAAGAAGCCGCGGCGCGTGGAGCTCGTGGACGCCCTGCCGCGCAACGCGCTGGGCAAGGTGCAGAAGCACGTCCTGCGAGAGCGGCTCAGCCCGCCCCCGAAGCGCGCCTGAGCCGCGGCCCGGCCCACCCTACAGGGGGGAGCTCGAGGGGTGAGGCCGGAAGAACGTGTCGCGGTAGTAGGCGAGCTCGGCGAGGCTCGAGCGCAGGTCCGCCAGCGCGGTGTGCCCCGATGGGCTCTTGCGCGGCTCCGGCAGGTCCGGGTACCACGCCCGCGTGAGCACCTTCAGGCTCGTCACGTCCACCATCCGGTAGTGGAGGTACCGCTCCAGCATCGGCATGTACCGGAACAGAAAGCGCCGGTCCGTGTGGATGGAGTTGCCGCAGAGGATGCCCTCTCCCAGCGGGCAGTGATCGGCCACCAGCGCCGTCACGTCCCGCTCCGCGATCCGCAGCGAGATGGGCGAGCTCTTCACCCGCGCCGTCAGCCCGTTGCGCGTGTGCATCTCCCGCACCACCGGCTCCATCCGCGCCAGCACCTCCTCCGGCTGCCAGACGACGCGCTCTA
>NZ_DASPHO010000096.1:0-18032 GCF_035629615.1 Hyalangium sp.
TCCGAGCCGGGCGCGCTTGAGCTCCTCACGCGTCACCGCCGTGAGCAGCGCGCGGATGCGCAGCAGCAGGTGCGAGGCCCCCGCCGCACTGGCTGCCAGCACCACCAGCGCGGCCACCTGCGCCCCCATGGCAATGCCGGCCTGCGCCTGCAACCGGACCTCCGCCACCGCCGCCGCCGCCGTCACCACCACCGTCACCATCCGGCGGAGCGACAGCGCGGACAGGAGGATCAGGCACACGTAGATGCCCAGGGTGAAGCCGGCCACGCCGCCGGGGGAGGGTGACAAGGGCAGCGACAGGCTCTGGAGCCAGAAGATCGCAGGGACGTCCACCAGGGCCAGCGTCAGGCCTGCCCAGTGCTCCATCCACTTGAAGTGGTAGATGCCTCCCAGCACCACGGCGGTGATGGCCCAGTACGCGGCGAAGGGGGTGGAGTAGATGGCCCAGTCCGCCAGCTCGCGATAGAAGCCCAGGTAGAGGGTGACGCTGAAGATGGCGGAGACGGCCAGGAAGCGCACCCAGCCCAAGCGCACCGCATTGCGCGTGCGCTCCGAATCGAGCGCCCGCGTCAGGCTCTCCTGGGTGCTCTCTCCCGAGACCTCTTTCATCGCCGGGCGGCCCTCATGCTGTCCGTGTAATCCTCTTGCACACTCTCTCATGGGTTGGGGGCGGGTGCACACTCAACACCCTGGACCCCACCTGCTCGGTTGGCCAGAGTGCCCAGGTACAGGTGCCGAGACGAGTAGGCTAAAGTAGGACTCCAGGTTGCCGAGTAAGTCTTGGGACAGGTACAGTGCAACCGATGAGTTGGACGCTTCGGAGCAGGCGGTTCCAGCGGTGGCTGCAGGCATCAGCCGTGCTCCTCTTGGGCTGTTCTCAAGCGATGCCCCCTGAGGGCGTGTGGCGGCCTCGTCCCGGTGAGGGGATGGAGCGCATTCCAGGCCCGATAAATATCAAAGGCTTCGGGCCTTTCGAGTCCTTCCCCAAGGCCTTGGACGCCACCTGCTCTCTGGTTCTGTCAAAACCAAATGCCGCCGTAGGCCACATCAAGGATGTGGACGTGGCCTTGAGAAGAGCGACGGAGTACTGCGCATGGCTCTACTACACCCCAGAGCAGCGGTATGAGTTAAGCATGTTGACCGACTTGGAAGCGCCAGGCGACCAGTTGCATGGGAAGGCAAGCTGCCTGCTTCCTTGGCGAGTGGACGACCCGCGGTACGCACCGGAAAACATCAAGTATCTCTTCTACGTCCACAACCACGCTCTCGTGGGCGAGCTTTCGGATCGTGATATCCGCTTGGCTGTCGAGATGGCAAATATCCATGGCTGGGTTGTGGAAACAGGGGGTGGTCGGGTTCCTGTGGCTGTCATTGCATTCATCTCGACCTCGGGTGAAGGTGAGCGCCCGACATGTGATGGTGCGTATCAATACATTCCGGCCACGAGTGAGTTGCTGAAGTGGACCAAGACAGGAGAGGCGTGGCACCGCGAGAAGACGGGCACTGTTGTCTGGCACAGCAGCGCAAGCTTCTCCATCCAGCGAGAATAGAATGAGCCTCTTCCAACAGCCGTTCGGCGATCAGCTCTCCTGGAGGATACGAGGTTGCCTTCTCATGCTGACTTTCCTCTTCTCTGCGTGCTTGAGGAACCCGGGCCCGCCTCCCGCGCCGCGGGAGGATGACAAGTCAATCGTCTTCCCGCAGTTCTCCGAACATGAGGCGATTCGTGTGGGCGCAGATGCGGGAACCTATGAACTCGATGGCGAGCTGCTTCGCGCTATGACGATCGCAGCCAATGACTTTCGTTCTCTAGGAGGCAGCAGTCAGCCATGCTGGGAGGGACGGGGGACGCAATACCGAGTCATTCGTCTAGGGGCCGTCATCTTCGTGTATGCCTACCAGGCTCTCTCTTCATGTGGCCTTTCCTACGCGGTGGCTGATACAGGTGCGAAATACGCGATCAGCGCCGATGGCCGCATCCTCAGGCGTGTCATGGATGGCCAGCCGCTGGAACCTGGAAGCCGAGACCTCTTAGATGGCGGTCGTCAGGGAGTCCCAGCGGAGTTTGGAACTTCCGGTGAGTTTGATGCGGGATGGAGCCCGGATGGGGGGCTTCAGGGAGTGCCGTGACGTGCGGTGGTGACATAGCGGGCCATGGGCTTTTCAGGTAGACGCCGCCTGTCGCCATGACCCCCCGTTCTCCGCCCGAGCTTTTGCGCTGGTCGCTCCTGGCCGCCCTCGTGGGCGCCGGGCTGGGGCTGGGGCTGTTTGCCTTGGAGACGGAGCGGCTGCTGCGCGCCGGGGCCGTGGGTGTGGGCATCGATGTAGAGGGCCCCTATGCGGCGCTGATGAACGCGATCCGGCCGCTGCTCCCAAGCCTGCTCGTGCGCGTGGCGGCCGTGTATGCGGCGGGCGGCGCCGTGCTGGCGCTCGTGGCTGGGGGGCTCGCTCGGGCATGGGGGCGGAAGCGGCTGGCGTGGGTGGTGCCGCACTGGCTCGTGTTGCTCGCGCTGCTGGCCTGGGATCGCGCCATCGCCCGGCCCGCGCTCTTCGATGATCTGCCCGCACTGCGCGCCGTGCTCGGGTGGCTCGTGGATCATGGAGCGCCGTGGCACCCGCGTCTGGCCGCTGGGCTGTGGCTCGCACTCCCCCTCGGGCTGCTGGCGTGGCGCTGGCGCTCGCACCGGCGCACCCTGGGCGTGGCCGTGGGCGCTGCGGTGGCGGTGGGGGTGCTCGGGGCGTGGGTGGCCCGGCCGCCCACGGGTGGAGCGAAGCACCCGCTCGTCGTCCTCATCGGGGTGGACGCGTTCCGCCCGGATCGGCTGCGTGCGCTCGGCGGGACGGGCGCGGTGGCTCCCCACCTCGATCGCTTCGCGGAGGAGGGGGCCACGCTCTTCACCCGCGCGTACACGCCGATTGCCCAGACAGAGCCTGCCTGGCGCTCCATGCTCACGGCGCTCTGGCCGCACCGCACGGGCGTGCGCTACTCGCTCACGGCCGAGTCCCGCTGGATCCAGGCCCCCACGTTTGCCCAGCGCTTCACGGACGCCGACTGGCGCACCGTGTTCGCCACGGACTGCTCGCGCTTCCACGCCGAGGGGCCGGACTCCGGCTTCTCCACGCGCCTCCAGCCGCCTCGGGGCGCGGTGAACTTCCTGCTGGAGAAGCTGCGCTACCGTGGCGTGGGCCTCTTCGCGGACAACCGGCTCGGCGCCGCGTGGCTGCCCGAGTTCATCGACAACCGCGCCCTGGCCGGCATCCATGATCCCGTGGGCTATGCGGATCGGCTCGCGGCGCGGCTCGTCTCCGAGGCGAGCCAGGGCCCCACGCTGTTCGCCTTCCACGCCACCGCGGCGCACTTCCCGGGCGATCCCACGTACCCCTTCTACCGGCGCTTCGTGGCGCCCTCCGAGCCGCTCGAGCGCCGGCTGCGCATGCACTTCTCTCCAGTGGTCTCCGGCGCAGCGGGGGGCGCCGGCACCTGGAACCGCGCGGGCGCGGAGGGGCTCTATGACGAGCTGCTCGCCCAGGCGGACGCGCAGGTGGGCCAGCTCTTCGACGCGCTGAAGCGGACCGGGCGCTACGACGATGCGCTGATCCTCGTGTTCTCGGACCACGGCGAGAGCTTCCACGCGGACCGGCCAGATCTGGCGGGGGCCACCTCGGTGCATGGCGCCCGGCTCTCCGAGGAGGAGAACCGCGTGCTGCTGACGGTGAAGCTCCCCAAGGGCCAGCGTGCGCCTGCCCGGGTGGACACGCTGGTGCGGCTGGTGGACGTGGGGCCCACGCTGCTGGAGCTCAGCCGGCTGCCCTCACTGCCGGGCGACGTGGACGGCGTGTCCCTGGCGCCACTGCTGCGCGGAGAGAGCTTCCAGCCTCCGCCGCTGTACGCGGAGACGGGCTTCACGCATGTGAGCCCAGAGGTCTTCGATGGGAGGCACTGGCCCGGGGCGCCCCGAAGCTTCGACACCTACCGCATCCGCCAGGATGGCGTGGTGGAGGTGGATGGCGTGGCGCATGACGCCATGGTGCGCGAGAAGGATCGCGGCGCCTTCGACGGGCAGCGGTGGTTGGTGGATCGCCCGCGGGCCGATGGCAGCGTGCAGCGTTCGTGCTCGGGGGACTGCGCGGAGACTGCTGTGTTGTCTTCCTGGCTGGATGCGGTGCTGACGCGAGCCCCCTGACGCTGCCTGGGGTAGGGTGCGGCCTCATGTCGACGACAAACTCCCTGAGCCTCCAGGAGCGCTACGCCCCCCACAACGCCTGCTTCGGGTGCGGCCCCTCCAACCCGCAGGGACTGCGCATCCGCAGCCTCGTGGAGGGCGAGCTCGTGGTCGCCGAGTGGACGCCCGCCGAGCACCACCAGGCGTTCCCCGGCGTCCTCAATGGAGGGATCATCGGCTCGCTGCTGGACTGCCACTGCAACTGGACGGCGGCCTACCACCTGATGAAGCAGGGCGGCGAGGACTCTCCGCCGTGCACCGTCACCGCCGAGTACAGCATCCAACTCAAGCGCCCCACGCCCATGGGCCTGGTGCGGCTGGAGGCCCGGCCCGTGGAACTGAAAGGGGATCGCGCCGTCATCGAAGGCACGCTCACCGCCGGAGGCAAGGTGACGGCCACCTGCCGTGGCACCTTTGTGGCGGTGAAGCCGGGGCACCCCGCTTACCACCGCTGGTAGCCCGCAAGAGCGAGGCCCCGGCGCCTCCTGAGAGAGGCACGCGGGGCCCTGGTCTCTCACGCCGCGCGGCGCGCTACTTGTTCATCGAAGCCAGCAGATCGTGCTGGGCCGCTGTGGCATTGGGCTGACCCTTGTCGGCCACCCGGTGCACCTGCCGGCCGATCTTCTCCTGCAGCAGCATCAGTCCGTCCAGCACCTGCTCGGGGCGCGGCGGGCAGCCGGGGATGTAGACGTCCACCGGGATGATGCGGTCGATGCCCTGCAGCACCGCGTAGTTGTCGTAGAAGCCGCCCGAGGAGGCGCACACGCCGAAGGCCACCACCCACTTCGGCTCCGTCATCTGCTCGTACACGCGCTTGAGGATGGGGGCCTGCTTCAGGTTGATGGTGCCCACCACCATGAGCAGATCCGCCTGGCGCGGCGAGAAGCGGGGGAACTCGGCGCCGAAGCGCGCAATGTCATAGCGGCTGGCCGCCACGGACATGAACTCCATGCCGCAGCACGCGGTGGCGAACGGGTAGGTGAACAGCGAGTACTTCCGGGCCCACCCCAGGCCCTTGGAGACCATCCGCTGGAAGAAGCCCATGGCCTCGTCGCGGCGGGTGGCAATGACAGGAGCGTTGTCGATCTCAGAAGCCATGTGTCCTCAGCTCTCCCACTCCAGAGCGCCTTTCTTCCACACGTAGATAAGGCCCACCACCAGCGTTGCAGCGAAAACCACCATCTCCGTGTAGCCGAACCAGCCGAGCGCCTGGAAGTTCACCGCCCAGGGGTACAAGAACACGGCTTCCACGTCGAACACGATGAAGAGCAGCGCCACCACGTAGAACTTCACCGCGAACCGCTGGCGGGCCATGCCGCTCGACTCGGAGCCGGCCTCGAAGCTCATCGACTTGACGGCGCTTGGCCGGCGGGGGCCCAGCAGGCCGGAGAGGGTGGGGATCGCCAGCGCGAGGACGCCGGACAGCAGCAGCACCACCGCCAGCGGCAGATAAGGGGTGAGGGGAGTTTCCATCGGCGGCGGACCATAGGGACAGCGGCCGCGCCCTGTCAAAGAGAAACGCCACCGCTTCACAGCGTAAACCGTTGAGATAACAGCGAAAAGCCAGGCTGGATGGCGCCCGGTGCTCCCAGCCTCCCTGGCGGGAGCCCGGGCACGGGAAAGGGAGAGCGGCCGGGCACGGACTGTCCGTTTGACGCTCTTGGGTCCTGGGGCCTAGCGTCGCACCTCGCGTCGCGCGAACTCCGGGAGAACCAGGGCATGTGGGGTCGGCTCAGTCTACGGTGGCAGGTGGCACTGGCGGTGTTGATGCCCACCATCGTCATCTCCGTCCTCAGCGGCATGTACTTCCCGCGGCTGCAGGCGGACCTGGGTCAACAGCGGCTGAAGGAGCGGGCCCTCGCGGTGGGGCTGCTGGCCCAGGATCAGGCGGCGGCGATTCTCGCGGGGCCCGAGGCGGAGCGCCCCGAGCGGCTCCAGCGGCTGTTCAGCCAGGTGGAGAAGGGCGGAGTCGTCTCCGGCCAGGCTGTGCTCGAGCCTGGCAATGACACGCTGCAACAGCACGGCACCTTGCCTCCAGGGAGCACTTCGGTGAAGAGCGCCGAGGGCTGCGTGGACGCTCACATCGAGGGCACCCTGCTGGTGCGCTGCGGGCTGCCGGAGGGACGCAGCTACCTGGTGGGCCTGGATGCCTCGATTGTGCGCCATGAGGTGCACTCCTTCACGATGCCGGGCTTGGCCGTCTACCTGGGCGCCGCGTTGATCGGCCTGGTGCTGGCCTTCTTCATCGGCCGCGCCATCACCGAGCCCGTCTCCCGGATGACCGAGGCCGCCATCGAGGTGGCCCAGGGAGATGTCTCCCGCAGCCATCTCGAGGTGACGACGGCCGCGGGCGAGGTGAGGCTCATGGCGCAGTCGTTCGGCAAGATGCTGAGCACGCTGCGTGGCACGGTGGCGGAGCTGGTGTCCCGCACGGAGCAGCTCTCCAGCGCCTCGCGCGGGCTCACGGGCGCCTCGGCCGATCAGGAGCACGTCATCAGCCAGCAGGCGGCCTACGCGCAGCAGATCGCCGCGACGTTCGAGGAGCTGAGCCGCACCGCCGAGCAGATCTCCAGCTCCACGGAGGTGGTGGAGTCCAGCGCGCGCCGCACCCACGAGGCGGTGGCCGAGGCCATGGCCGTGGTGGCGCAGGTGGTGGCCGGCATCAACGACATCCGCATCGAGGCCAAGGGCGTGGCCGAGGCCATTGTTGGGCTGAACCAGGATCTGCAGCAGGTGTCGAAGATCGCCCAGGTGATCAACCAGGTGGCGGAGCGCTCGGATCTGCTGGCGCTCAACGCGGCGCTGGAGGGCACCAAGGCCGGCGAGGTGGGGCGGGGCTTCTCGCTGGTGGCCGCGGAGATGCGCAAGCTGGCGGAGAACGTGTCCGCCTCGGCGCGCGACATCGCCCGCATCGTCGAGAAGGTGCAGGACTCCGGCGAGGAGGCCGCCAGCAAGGCCCGCGTGGGCATGGCCACCTCGGATCGAGGCGTGGAGGTGGCCGAGCAGGCCTCCTCCGTGTTCGAGCGCATCGTCGAGCTGGCGCGCGGCACCAGTGAGGCGGCGCGGCAGATCACCATCGCCACGCGCCAGCAGCGCCAGTCCAGCGAGCAGGCCGTGCAGGGCGCGCGCAACGTGGCCGAGCTGGTGAAGCAGGGCGTGGACGCCACGGGCCGCACCACCCGGATCGCCCAGGATCTGCAGGCGGTGGCCGAGGGGCTCACCGCCGTCACCGGCCGCTTCAAGGTCGCCCGAGACTAGCGGCCTGCTCTACGCTGGCTCCTCCTGGTCCTGATCCTTGGGCGCCAGCGAGTGCACCTGCTTGAGCAGCTCGCGCAGGGAGAAGGGCTTCTTGAGGTACCCGGCCCACGTGTACTCCTGGGGCTTCACCTTGGGCGGGATGGCGCTCATGATGAGGATGGGGAGCGCCTCGAAGTCGGGCCGCTGGCGGATGGCCTTGAGCGTCTCGTAGCCGTTCATCACCGGCATCATGATGTCCAGGATGGCCAGGTCCGGCTTGCTCTCCTGCAGGCACTTGAGCGCCTCGCGTCCGTTGCCACAGGTGACGACCCGGTAGCGCTCCTCCTCGAGGATGGCCTTCACCGCGTCCACGATGTCCAGCTCGTCATCGACGATGAGCACGGTCTTCATGAGCGCCTCCGTCGCAGCAAGCCACCCTTCTTGGCCTTCTTCTCCCGCCTCGCAGGCGGACGCCTGAGCAAGGATTCGTTATTGTCCTTGTCCTTCTTCTGGCCGTTCCGCACGCGGGCGTGGCCCGTGAGGATGTTCTCCGCGCTCTCGAAGTGAGATCCTTCATCCCCACGCCAGCGGCCTTCTCCATCAGGCGGGGAGGCGTCTCGTAGAAGCCGAAGTAGACCCCGGGCTGCCCCTCGCGAGCGCCCTGGAGGAGGAAGTGGAGCCCCAGCAGCGTCTTCCCCGTCCCGGGCGCGCCCATGAGCATGGTGGTGGAGCCGGACAGCAGTCCTCCCCGTAGCGACTCGTCCAGGCGGGAGATCCCGAAGGCCATCCGGACGCGGTCCTCGCGGCCCTGCTCCTCCGGGTTGGCGAACTGCACCTCGGTCCGTGGGTGGATCACGATCCCCCTCTGGGAGATCTCCACCTCGTGCCGGCCCAGGAGCGAGTCGCTGCCCCGGAACTTCAGCGCGACGAGCTCGCGCACCGCACGGGGCCCGGAGAGCCAGAGGGACAGCTCGAAGACGCCATCCACGGCGGTGTTCTCCGGGTGGACCTCTCCCTCACGGTGCGGCGCGAGGAGGAGGGTGGTGCAGCCGAGGATGTTCACGAAGGCCTGCAGATCCTGCAGGAAGCGCTTGAAGGACAGGTCCGACCGGGCGAACTCCCTGGCCGCGTCCATGCCGTCGATGATGAGCAAGGTGGCCTGGTGGCGCTGGGCGGTGCGCCGCACCATATCCAGCAGGCCCTTGAGGCCCTCCTTCTCGAGCTCGGAGTAGCCGCTGACATAGTGGAGCTTGTCGGGGATGACGCTCCGGTCGAAGAAGGTCATCTCCTCGAGGTTCGCCAGCATGCGGGCGTGGGCCTCCGTCAGGAGCGTCACGTAGAGGGCGCGGCCCCCTTGCTTGACATGGTTGAAGGCGATCTGGTTGGCCAGCACCGTCTTGCCCGAGCTGGGGGGGCCCAGCACCGCATAGGAGGCCCCCTTCAGCAGGCCGCCCTTGGTGATGAAGTCCAGCCGGGGAACTGCTGTGATCAACCGCTCCTGGCCCGTCTTTCGGTCCTGCTCACCGAGGCCAGCCTCCTTCTCTTGAGACGACACACTCCCTCCTTGGATGCTTCAGTAACGCTCCGTCCGGCGCAGGGGCAGGAGCACCTGGAAGGTGGCGCCCCGGCCAGGTTCACTGGTGACCGTGAGGGTGCCACCGTGCGCCGTGACGATCTCCTTGGCGATGTAGAGGCCCAGCCCGAGGCTCTCGGACTGCCGGGTCGGGGTTGCTCGCTCGAAGCGGTCGAAGATGCGAGCCTGATCCTCCGGGGCGATCCCGATCCCGTAGTCCCGCACCCGGATCGCGGCCTGGTCGGGCTGCTCCTCCACGCGGATGTCCACGGGCCGGCCGCCGCCATACTTGATGGCGTTGGTCACCAGGTTGGTGATCACCTGCTCCAGGCGCAGCCGGTCTCCGAAGAGGATGATGGGCTCGGGGGGCAGCTCGAGCTGGAGCTCCACCCCCACGGTGCGCGCCTGGGCGTCGAGGCGCAGACCCAGCTCCGCCACGATCTCCACCAGGTCCACCGCGCTCACGTCCAGCCGGAGCCGGTGACCGGTGACGCGGGACACGTCGAGCAGCGCGTCCAGGAGCTTCTGCAGCCGGTCGATCTGGCGCAGAGCGGGCGTCAGGCTCTTCTCGACGGTGGACTTGGGGAGCGTCTCGGCGGTGCCGCGGTGGGTGAGGTAGAGGGTGCGCTCGAGGTGGAGGCGGAGCGCGGTGAGGGGCGTCCTCAGCTCGTGCGCGGCGACAGAGAGGAACTCGTCTCGCTCGCGGATGGCGCCCTGGGCGCGGGCCTGGAGCCGCAGGAGCGCCTCGATGTTGGAGAGCAGCTCCTCCTCCTCCATGGGGGTGGTCCAGTATGCGTCCGCGCCGTGGGCCAGCCCACGGATGCGGTCCTCGCGCTGGACGGAGACGGCCGAGAGGTGGGCAATGAGCAGATCCTGGGTCTCCTCGTTGGCGCGGAGGCGCCGGCAGACCTCGTAGCCGTCGATGTCCGGCAGGTGGACGTCGAGCAGCACGAGATCCGGCCGGCCGGCAGCAATGGAGAGGGCCAGCCTGCCGTTCGTGGCCTCTAGCACCTGGTAGCCGGCCATGCGGAGCATGTGGCTGACCATGTAGAGGGTCGCGGGGTGATCGTTGACGTTGAGGATGGTGGCCTTCGGGGGCGGCCGCTCACCCATATTTCCGGGCGCGTTCACAGTTCTTTTCCGCGAAAAAGAGTGTGTAGCGCCGTTCAGAAGCGGAATCCCATCAGGAACTTTTTACGTACGAATCCTCCGAGCCCACGTGCGGTTGTTAGCTGGTAGGCAGTCAGGCAGGAGGATGTGGGAAAAGTCACTCCAGAAGGGCTTCGGAGCTGAGAGGTGCCAGAGGCTTCCGGACAGCCACCGGAGGCACTCAGCCGAGCGCGCTCTAGACAGAAGCTGCTCTGTCCACCCGTGCAACGGGTGTGTGGTATCGATTGCTTGAATGAGCAACTCGACCGCTCCTCACGAAACGGCGAACAGGTCCTCTTCCACCACCGAGTTGCCGAGCGCGCCTCAGCGCGAGGCTGCGGCGGTGCTCGTCGGCGGGGGCGAGATGGGCGCCCTCATGCGCTCCATCGACTGGGCGAAGACTCCCGTAGGGCCGCTGGAAACCTGGCCTCAGTCTCTGCGCACGGCGGTCAGCATCCTGCTCGAATCGCGCTTTCCTATGTACATCGCGTGGGGTCCCCAGTTCGTCCAGTTCTACAACGATGGGTACCGGCCTATTCTTGGCTCGACAAAGCATCCTGCCGCCATGGGACGCAGCGCCCAGGCTACGTTCGCGGAGAGCTGGCACATCATCGGCCCGATGTTCGAGGGAGTGAGACACGGGACGGCGGTGGGCTCCGAAGACTGGATGCTACCTCTTGACCGCAATGGCTATCTCGAAGAGTGCTACTTCACCTTTTCGTACAGCCCGATACGAGACGAGAGTGGTGGCGTCGGAGGTGTTCATGTCACCGTCACCGAAACTACTGGCCGAGTGCTCGGTGAACGACGGCTGCGGACGCTGAGAGATCTTGCGGCGCGCGTGGGAACGGTGAAGCGGGAACAAGATGCGTGGCGAGAGGCGGCCCAGGCGCTGGAGGGCAACGTTTTCGATGTTCCCTTCGCCTTGCTGTATCGGATGAGTGACGCCGGCGAGCGGTCCGAGCTGGTGGCGACGGCCGGCTGGGGGACGGATACAGCCGCCGCCGTCTCGCTCTTCGGCGCAGGTCAGGCAAACCCGCTGTGGCCCTTCGCGAGTGCGGCCGCAACCCAGAGCCCCCAACTCGTCCCGGATGTGCGCGCCCGCTTCGCTGAGCCTCCCAGCGGCAACTGGCCGGAGGCTCCTCACTCGGCCTTGGTATTACCCATTTCCCGTCCGGGCGCTGAGCGCCTCTATGGCTTTCTCGTCGCGGGCTTGAGCGCAAGGCGCGCCCCCGACGACGATTACCGTGGATTCCTGGGGTTGGTGGCTGACCACATCGCCACAGCCGTCAGCAACGCTCGTGCCTACGAGGAGGAAAAGAAACGGGCTGAAGCACTGGCTGAGATTGACCGCACCAAGACAGCTTTCTTCAACAACGTGAGCCACGAGCTCCGCACCCCGCTCTCATTGATGCTCGGGCCTGTCGAGGATGGCCTGGCGGACACCGAACATCCCCTCCTCCCAAAGCAGCGGGAACGGCAGGAAGTGGTGCGCCGCAACGGCCTGCGCCTGCGGAAGCTCGTCAACACGCTGCTCGACTTTGCCCGCCTGGAGGCCGGGCGCGCCCAGGCTTGCTTCGTCCCGACAGACCTGTCCTCCCTCACGATCGAGCTCGCAAGCAACTTCGACTCAGCGATAGCGGCCGCCGGTCTCGCGCTGGTGGTCGACTGCCCAGCCCTCCCCGAGGCCGTCTACGTGGACCCGGCCATGTGGGAGAAGGTTGTCTTGAACCTCCTCTCCAACGCCTTGAAGTTCACCCTCCAGGGTGAAGTTCGCATCGCGCTGAGGTGGCTCGGCGGTCACGTGGAGCTCACCGTTCAGGATACTGGAACCGGCTTGCCGGAGGAGGAGCTGCCCCGCATCTTCGAGCGCTTCCACCGAGTCGAGGGGGCGCGAGGGCGCAGCCATGAGGGCACGGGCATCGGGCTCGCGCTGGTGCAGGAGCTGGTGAAGCTGCACGGCGGGAGGGTGACGGTGAAGAGTGTCCTCGAAAAGGGAAGCACCTTCACGGTGAGCCTCCCGACTGGCTCTGGGCACTTGCCCCAAGAGCACATTGGGGCTTCCCGGACGCTCACCCCCACTGGGAGCGGGCCCAGCTCGTTCCTTGCGGAGGTCGCCCACTGGAATGAAGTCGAGGCTCCTGCGGCCATTTCGTCTGCGGTGCCGACTCCCACCGCGGCGCTGTCCACCACCCGTTCCGAAGCCCGTATCTTGTTGGCGGACGACAACGCCGACATGCGAACCTACCTCTCACGCCTCCTGTCGCCGCACTGGAGCGTGGAGTCGGTGAGCGATGGCGCACGGGCCCTCGCCGCCGCGCGTGCGAATCCTCCCAGCCTCGTCATCTCCGACGTGATGATGCCAGGGGTGAACGGCCTGGAGCTGGTTCAAGCCCTGCGCGCGGACGGCCGCACCCGCACCATTCCCATCCTGCTCCTGTCTGCACGTGCAGGCGAGGAGGCCACCATCCAGGGGCTGAACAGCGGCGCGGATGAGTACCTCGTCAAGCCCTTCTCCGCGAAGGAGCTCCTGGCGCGCGTCACCGCGCTGCTCACGGTCTCGCAACTGCGCCAGGCGGCGGTCCGCTCGGAACGCGCCCACGCGGAGGACACCCTGCGTTTTCTCGAGGAGTCCCGCCGCGCCACGCGTCTTCGCGAGGAGATGCTCGCCGTCGTCAGCCACGACTTGCGCTCGCCGCTCACCGCCATTCGCACAGCCGCCGAGCTCCTCCGGCGACTTTCCTCGGAGGGTGACCTGCTCGCCCGCGTGCGCAAGCAGGCGGACACGATTCGACGTTCAGCCGACCGGATGAACCGGCTTATCGATGACCTGCTCGATTTGGCGAGCATTGATGCCGGAACTCTCTCCATCGAGGCCCGCCCGCAGAGCCTAGAGGAGCTCGTCCGCGATGCCCGAGAATTATTTGAGCCTCAAGCGGCCGAGAAAGGCTTGCAACTCACCTTCGATGTGGAGCCAGGACTCATCCTGTGGTGCGACAAGGAACGAATCCTTCAAGCGCTCGGAAATCTGCTCTCCAACGCGATCAAATTCACGCCCCCTGGGGGCCGCATCCGCCTGCGGGCTGAGGCCGAGGCGGGGACCGAGGATATCCGCCTCAGCGTAGCGGACACCGGCCCGGGGATCCCCCTCGCAGCGCAACCGCACATCTTCGACCGTTACTGGCACGGGGCTCAGCACAAGCGCGAGGGACATGGCCTGGGCCTCTCCATCGCCAAGGGCATCGTGGAGAGCCACGGAGGGCAGATCCGGCTCGAGCGCACCTCCGGCGCAGGCAGCACCTTCTCGTTCTCGCTTCCAGCCGGACAGAAGGCGGGTGCGGTCTCGCCAGCACACCGCCAAGCACTCCCGCGGCCGGGCGCCGAGGAGAGCTTCATTCAAGGTGGCGGCGAGATGGGGGCGCTGATGCGCTCCATGGACTGGTCCAAGAGCTCGCTGGGACCGGTCGAAGGCTGGCCCCAATCCCTGCGGACGTCCGTCAGCACGATGCTCCGCTCCCCTTACCCCATCATTCTCTTCTGGGGCCCCGAGCTCCGCATGCTTTACAACGATCCGTTCCGTCCCATCCTGGGGGCGAAGCATCCCCAGACCATGGGCGCGCGCGGGCACGAGGCGCTTGCCGAGGAGTGGGCGCTCCTCGGCCCCTTGATGAAGCGCGTTCTGGAGACGGGAGAGCCGCTGTTTATCCAGAACGGGAACGTCAATTTCCAGCGGCGGCCTGGCGGTTTGAGAGAAGAGGCTTACTTCACCTGGTCCTACAACCCGACCATCGGTGAGACGGGGGACATCGCGGGCCTCTTCGCCATCGCGAGCGAGACGACGCGCCAGGTGGTCGGTGACCGCCGGCTGGGGATACTCCGAGAGCTGTCCATTCGGGCGGCGCTCAATAAGAAAGTCGAAGAGGTCTTCCGCTCTCTGGAAGAAGTCCTTGCGCAGGCCGGCAACGATCTACCTTTCGCGCTTCTCTACGTCGTCAAGGCAGAGAAGGCGTACCTGGTGAGCTGCGCCGGCCTTGCACGCGGAGCACCCGCGGCCCCCCTCGAGCAGAGCCTCGGCGACCCCCGCTCATGGCCGCTCGCCGACGTTGCCAGTCTGGGGCAGGAGGCGTTGGTCGAAGACCTCCACTTGAAGTTTGGGCGCCTTCCCGGCGGCCCTTGGGCCGAGCCAGCGACGCGCGCCCTCGTTCTTCCTGTGCCAATGGGCGCGGATACCGCGGCCACGGGAGTGCTTGTGGCGGGCCTGAGTCCACTTGTTGCGCTGGACGACGAGTACCGCAGCTTCCTGCAGCTTCTGGCGCGGCAGCTCGCCGCCAGCATCTCCAGTGCCCGCGCCTATGAACAGGAGAAGCAGCGGGCAGAGGAGCTGGCCCTGCTTGACCAGGCGAAGACTGCATTCTTCAGCAATGTGAGCCACGAGTTCAGGACTCCGCTCACGCTCATTCTCGGCCCCATCGAGGACGCGCTGTCCAAGACGGAAAAATCATTGGAAGGAGAGAAGCTCGACCTGGTCCGCCGCAATGCCCTGCGGCTCTACAAGATGGTCAACACGCTGCTCGACTTCTCGCGGATGGAGGCGGGCCGGGCCCAGGCCCACTACGTGCCGACGGACCTTTCCTCCATGACTCGCAACCTCGCGAGCGCCTTTCAATCTGCGGTGGAGAGCGCGGGCTTGAGGCTGGTGGTGGACTGCCCACCCCTGCCCGAGCCCATCTACGTCGACCCGGACATGTGGGAGAAGGTTGTCTTGAACCTGCTCTCGAATGCGGTGAAGTACACCTATGAAGGTGAGATCCGTGTTGGCCTCAGGTGGCAGGACGACAAGGCTGTCCTCACCGTTCAGGACACGGGAGTGGGGATTCCCGAAGAAGAGCTTCCGCGCGTCTTCGAGCGCTTCTACCGCGTCCGTGTCACCCAGGGACGAAGCCACGAGGGCACGGGCATCGGCCTTGCCCTGGTGCAGGAGTTGGTGAAGCTTCACGGCGGCAGCATCTCGGTGGAGAGCAAGCTCGGTGAGGGCACGACCTTCACCCTGAGGCTGCCGCGCGGTTCGGCTCACCTGCCCCCAGAGCGAATCGAGCACACGCCCCGGCCAGGCTCTTTCGCCGCGGGGGCCGCGCCCTTCGTTGAGGAGGCGCAGCGCTGGTCCGTGGATGCCACGGGCACGGACACACCCAGTGCCGGAGCGTCCGATGACCCGACGCTGGGTGTGCCTGAGGAAATCGCGCGCTCCCGCATCCTCCTCGTCGACGACAACGCCGACCTACGCACCTACGTCGCAGGGTTGCTCGGGCGAGTCTTCCCCCACGTCGAGACAGCCACGAACGGGAAAGATGCGCTCGAGCGGGCGCGCGCCCAGCCGCCGGACCTGGTCCTCTCCGATGTGATGATGCCGGGGTTGGACGGCTTTGGCCTTGTGCGCGCCCTGCGCGCAGACAAGGACACGCGCGCCATCCCCATCATCCTGCTCTCCGCACGGGCGGGCGATGAGCCCACGGTGGAGGGCTTACAGAGCGGAGCAGATGACTACCTGGTGAAGCCCTTCTCTGCTCGCGAGCTCATGGTCCGGGTGCGCACCCAGCTCGACATGGCTCGCGTGCGCCGGGAGGTGATCCGCAACGAGCTCGAGAAGAAGGTACTGCGCGAGTCCGTGCGGGTGCGAGACGAGTTTCTCGCTCTCGTCAGCCACGAGCTGCGCACGCCCGTGAGCGCCCTGTCGCTCAACGTCCAGTCCCTGGTCCGAAGCCTGGGCAGCGAAGGCCGTGCCGAGGCTTCGCTGGAAGCGATCGGGCTGAAGGCGCAAACGACGCAGAGACAGCTGCACCGCCTGGCGCGCCTGGTAGAGCGGCTGCTTGACGTGTCAGAGCTCGTCACCGGCCGCCTGAAGCTCGCACGGCAGGAAGTAGACTTGTCGGCGGTCGCGACCGACGTCGTGGAACAGGAGCGGGACAAGGCCCTCCACGCCGGTTGCGTCCTTACCTTGAATGCTCCCTCGCCGGTCATTGGACACTGCGACCGAGCGAGGCTGCACCAGCTCATCGAAAGCCTCCTCGACAACGCACTCAAGTTCGGGGCGGGAAAGCCCGTTGAGGTGGCTGTGATGCGGGACTCGGACCATGCCTCCATCACGGTGATGGATCACGGCGTCGGCATCGGTCCGGAGGACCAGGAGCGCATCTTCGGACGCTTCGAGCGCGCCGTTTCCGAGAAAAATTATGGCGGGTTCGGGCTGGGCTTGTGGATCGCTCGCCACATCGCGGAAGCACACGCCGGCAGCATCCGTCTCACGCGCACGGCTGGCGGAGGAGCCACCTTCACGGTGGTGCTCCCGCTGAACGAGACATTGGGATGAGGCGGAAGGCTGTACCCCTTGGAGGTATACGCTCTCAGAGAGAGACGGCTCGGGCGCGCAGCTTCGCGAACAACTCTGGAGGCATGGAGGCCGTGCCCAGGTGGCGCCCGGGTGCCACCTTCTCACCGTGGAAGTCGCTGCCAGCGGTGGGCACCAGATCGAACTCCTTCGCCAGCGCCAGGTACTTCTCCCGCACGCTCGGGTTGTGGTCCGAGTGGTATACCTCCAGCCCCGCCAGGCCTGCCTTCGCCAGCGTCTGGATCTCCATCCGGTTCATCTTCGAGGTGCCTGGGTGGGCGAGGGTGGCCGTGCCGCCCGCGTTCCGGATGAGCCGGATGGCGTCCGCCCCCTCCAGCCGGTAGCGCTCCACCCAGGCCGGGCGTCCATCCCCGAGGAACCGGTCGAACGCCTCCTTCGTGTCCACGCACCAGCCCTTCTCCACCAGCACCCGCGCCAGGTGCGGCCGGCCCAGGTGCGCCTTCTCCGCGATCGCGTACACGTCCTCCATCCGCACCGGGAAGCCCAGCTTGCGCATCTTCTCCACCATCTGCTCCATCCGCTGCTTGCGCTCGGTGCGCAGCGTGTCCGCGAACCGGGCGATGTCCGGATCCTCCAGCCGCAGGAAGTGCCCGAGGATGTGGGCCTCCCGCCCCAGCACGAAGGTGGACAGCTCGATTCCCGGTATCAGCTCCATGCCCCGGGCCCGTGCCGCTTCCGTTGCGGCCGCCAGCCCGGCCACGGTGTCGTGGTCCGTCACCGCCAGCACCGTCACCCCCGCCGAGGCGGCCAGGCTCAGCAGCTCCTCGGGAGAGTGCTGTCCATCGCTCGCGGTGGTGTGGGAGTGCAGGTCGATCACGGCAGCCTCCAGGGCTCGGGGAGAAGGGAAGGGCTCCCGCCCTTCTTATCTACCCGAAGCCCGGCCTGGAGCGCATGCCTGGGTGCCGACTGGCCATGATTGAACTGCGGGCCCCGAGCCTCTCGCCGCGCCCGGCTCCCTGCGCGTAGAGTCCTCGACACCTATGGCCAAGACGGACGACACCATCGAGAACCGGGTCTATCTCTTCGAGTCGCTCGCCAGCAGCTACGTGGCGGCGGCCTCCGAGCTGTTGAGCTCCGAGGATGCGGCGGTGCGCGAGCGGGCCCGGCGGGCGTTGGCCGAGCTGGCGTACGTCTCCTGCATCGTCGCCGACACCCAGCACCTCTCTGCCGAGCAGGTCCGCGAGCGCGTCCTGGGCGCGCCCGAGCCGGCGCCCAAGCCCAAGGCGGGCGGCCGCCGGTAGCGAAGCATGCTCCCCACCGCGCGCGGTGGGTGCTATAGCCGCGCGCCATGGCCAAGACCTCGAACCCCAAGAAGTCTCTTCGCGCCGCCTACTCAGGAGCGCGCAAGGCGGATCCCCGCCCCATCACCGGCAAGGAGAAGCCGGCCGAGCTGCTCGCCCATGCCTTCAGCGCCTACGTGGGGCGCCAAGAGCGCACTGCCTTC
>NZ_DASPHO010000097.1:0-30405 GCF_035629615.1 Hyalangium sp.
TGGCGGAGCAGGGCAAGCGGCCCGTTGGGGTGTTCGTGTCGCACTGCCACGACGACCACATCAACGGTCTGACGGGGCTGCTGGGCAAGTACGACATTCCTGTGTACGCGCAGCGCGAGGAGGTGGACTTCTCGGAGGAGCTGCGCTCCAAGGCTGGGGAGGCCCTGCGCGCGGTGGGGCCTGGGGAGGCCATCCCGGTGGGTGGGGGGAGCTTCCAGGCGCTCCACACGCCCGGGCACACACCGGGCTCGCAGTGCCTGCTGGCGGGGGGCGCGCTGGTGTCCGGGGACACGCTCTTCATCAATGGGTGCGGGCGGTGTGACTTGAGGGGGGGAAGCCCGGAGGACATGTACCGCTCGCTGAGCCAGGTGCTGTTGCAGGTGCCGGACGAGACGCGGCTGTGTCCGGGGCATGCCTACGGGGAGGTGCCGGTGGCGGCGATGGGGGAGGTGCGCCGCTCCAACCCGTTCTTCTCGTTCCCGGACGTGAAATCCTTCGTGGAGTACCGGATGAGCCCGCGCCGCTAGGAGCGCCGGGCGGAGGACAGTGGGGGCATGCGCATCTGCGAGGCCCCTCCATCCGCGTGCAGGGACTTGTACGCGGCCCAGCCCAGCAGCGACATGCCCAGCAGCGTCCACAGCACCGCCCAGACGATGGCGGGCACCCACGTCTGCTCCGCCAGCAGGGCCGCGTCGCTCATGCCGCGCACCCGGCTGTCCCACAAGTCACTGCGGAAGTCGAACAGGGCGTAGAGCGCGGTGAACGCCGCCAGGAAGAGGTTGATCACCTCCACCACCCCTTCCGGGAGGAACTTCGCCGCCAACCCCAGCACCACCGAGGTGCCCAGGCAGAAGGCCAGGGTGAAGGTGTCCCTCGCGTACAGCACCCCCATCACCGCCAGCCAGACGCACGCCGCGCCCAGCACCAGGCGCCGCAGCCGGAAGCGGAACGTGGCCAGCAGGAGCACCGCCCCCATGATCGCGCTGCCCAGGTAGCCCGCGGAGAAGACGATGATCTGCCGGAACACCCCCGGCGGCAGCAGCGAGAAGCACGCCCCGGACTCGTCCGCGCGCAGGGTGATCTTGTCCACCGAGCCCCCGACGATCAGGGTGGCGAGCGCATGCCCGCTCTCGTGCATCATCACCACCAGCAGCTTGACCGGCCGCAGGAAGGGCGAGTCCCAGAAGAACCAGCCTACCCCCAGAAAGACGAGCAGGAGCGCCAAGCGCCCCTTGTCCAGTCTGGCTCCACTCGCGGTCTGCATCCTTGCTGCCTCCTCGAACCACGGAACACGCCAGCCCGCCGCATCTTCCATCGAAAACGACCTGACCGCACACGGGGGGTCGCCTGCGGGCTTGAGACGGGGTAGGGAAAGGCCCCATGAAGAAGACACTCCTCCTCTGGGTTCTGGTTGCAGTTCCGGCACTTGCCGGAGAGGGAAAGTGGACGCCCCAGCAGGTCCTCGAGCTCGATCCCGCCTGGCTCAAGGCCCAGGGCCTCCAGGTGCCTCCGAAGCGGCTGTGGGACCCGAAGCGGGGAACGGGGCTGTTGGCGGGCGCTGTGAACGTGGGTGGGTGCTCTGGAGCGTTCATTTCCGCCACCGGGCTCGTCATCACCAACCACCACTGCATCTTCTCCATCGTCCAGGAGCACAGCTCGCCCCAGCGGGATCTGATCACCCAGGGCTTCCTCGCCACCAGCCGCGAGGCGGAGCTGCCCGGCAAGGGCTCCCGGATCCAGGTGCCCCGCAGCTTCACGGACGTGACGAAGGAGGTGCTGGCCGCGGTGTCCTCGGGTGCGGATGATCTGGCGCGCCACCAGGCCATCGAGCGCAAGCAGAAGGAGCTCGTCGCGGCGTGCGAGAAGCGGCCAGCCACGCGCTGCCAGGTGTCCACCTTCGATGGCGGAGTCCAATACGTGCTGGTGGACTCGGTGGAGCTGCGGGACGTACGGCTCGTCTACGCCCCGCCGCGCGCGGTGGGTGAGTTTGGCGGTGAGGAGGACAACTGGATGTGGCCGCGCCACTCCGGGGACTTCGCCATCATCCGCGCCTACACCGCGCCGGACGGCTCGTCGGCGCCGTACAGCCCACAGAACGTGCACTTCAAGGCGGAGTTCTTCTTCCCGCTCGCCACCCAGGGGGTGAAGCCGGGGGACTTCGTGATGGTGCTGGGCTACCCGGGCATCACCTTCCGCGCGCTGCTGGCCGAGGAGATGGCGCAGCGCCAGGCGCGCCTCTACCCCCGCATCATCGACCTGTACGGCGAGTCCATCCGCATCCTCGAGGAGGAGGGCGAGAAGGATCCGGCCGGGAAGATCGCTGTCGCCTCCACGCTCAAGAGTCTGCAGAACCGCCACAAGAACGCGGAAGGCCAGCTCGCGGGGCTCAAGCGGGGGCGCATCATCGAGAAGCAGCGCGAGGCCGAGGAGGCCGTGGCGCGCTGGGTGGAGAAGAGCGGCAAGGCTCCGGAGGCGCTGCGCGCGCGCTCGGAGCTGCTCTCTCGACTGAAGGACACGGACAAGACGTGGGAGCGCGAGTTCCTGCTTGGCAACCTCCGGGCGAGCGCGCGGGGGCTGTCAATGGCGGTGACGCTGGCCCGGCTGGCGCGCGAGCGGGCGAAGCCGGACCTGGAGCGCGAGCCCGAGTTCATGGACCGCGAGCAGCAGCGGCTCAAGGATCAGCTCGAGCGCGAGCAGAAGAACCTCTTCCTGCCCGCGGAGAAGCGGCTGTTCCAGGCCTTCGTGCGGCGCGCCCTGGCGCTGGGGCCCGAGGAGCGCCTGGCCGCGGTGGACAAGCACTTCGGCCCCAAGGCCACGGAGAAGGAGGTGGCGGCCAAGGTCGACGCCCTGTACGCGGGCACGAAGCTGCTCACGCTCTCGGAGCGCCTGGCCATGTTCGGGGAGAGCGAGGCCCAGCTCGCGGCCCGCAAGGATCCGCTGCTGGCCTTCGGGCTGGAGCTGGCCACCGAGGTGTCCGCGCTGGACGAGCTGAAGGATCGCCGCGAGGGCACCGCCTCGAGGCTGCGGCCCGAGTGGCGCCGGGCGGTGCTGGCCCACGCGGGCAAGCCGGTGGCCCCGGATGCGAACAGCACCCTGCGCGTCACCTTCGGCAAGGTGCTGGGCTACTCGCCGCGCGACGGCGTCTTCAACACGCCGCAGACCACGCTCGCGGGCGTGCTGGCCAAGCACACGGGCGCCGAGCCCTTCGACGTGCCCGACAAGCTGCTCGCCACGGCGGAGGCGAAGAAGCTCGGGAAGTGGGTGGATCGGACGCTGAAGGACGTGCCGGTGAACTTCCTGGCGGACGTGGACACCACGGGCGGCAACTCGGGCAGCCCCGCGGTGAACGGCAAGGGCGAGCTGGTGGGCGTGAACTTCGATCGCGTCTGGGAGAACGTGGCCAACGACTTCGGCTACAACCCGGAGGTGGCCCGCAACGTGAACGTGGACGTGCGCTACGTGCTGTGGATGTTGGACCAGGTGGAGGATGCGGACGCACTCCTGCGCGAGCTGGGCGTCCGCAAGGGACCGCCCGTGGCCCGGGAGGCGCGCTGATGTCGGAGACACCCACGCCTGCGCTGCCCGTCTTCAGGCCGGAGGAGCGGGTCTGCGGCAACTGCAAGATGTGGAGCCCCCACTCGCTGGATCACCGGGGGTGGGTGGGGCCGTGCCGCATCTACCCGGGGCGCGGGCTGTACCCACCCTCGGCGCCCCTATGTGATCATTTCACGCCTCGTGGCGGAGTCACCGTCCCGGAGGCCGAGCCGGCTGCGCGCACCCGAGCCGTGCGCAGTGTGGCGCCGGTGGTGCGGCGCAAGACGGACCCGAACGAGATCGTCGACCTTGGAGACCTGAACATGACGCGTGAAGAGCTGATGGAGATCTTCCGGGAGGCCGCGGGCGAGACCGAGACGCCGCCCCTGGCGGGCAAGTGGGAGGGCGGCACGCTGCGGCTCATCCCGGGCAAGACGGATCTGCAGGCCAAGGACCTGCCCATCGACAGCCTGTTCCACAAGGTGGTGATGGTCAGGGATCGGCTGCGCACGCTGGAGCAGAAGCTCAACGCGCACCCGAAGCTGTCGGACGCCGAGAAGGTGGAGATGCAGAGCTACATCACGCGCGTCTACGGCTCGCTGACGAGCTTCAACATCCTGTTCCGCGAGAAGAACGATCAGTTCACCGGCCAGAAGTCCGACGAGTGAGCCGCCCCCGAGGCCCGTGTCTCACGGGCCCCGGATGACGCCCGGTCGTTTACGATAAGGCACATGCTCCCTCTCCTGGTTCTCCTCGTAGCAACACAGGTCCCTGCTGTTCCCGGCGAAGGCACCCTGGTCTCCTTTTGCAAGCAGGGCAGGCTTACCGCATGCGAGGAGTTGGCGAAGATCAACCCCGAGAAGTACGCCGAGGTTCAGGCAGAACTCGCGAAAGCGGCCCTGAGTCAGGAGGCACTGAAGGTCGCGGAGGAAGCGGCCCGAGCAGAAGAGAACGCTGAAGCCAACGAGTCCTCCGAATCCGAAACCTCGGACGAGCCTCCGAACTGCAAGGGCCAGAATCACCCCATCATCTCCCGACCTATTGCCGAGCAGTTGGAGCAACACGAAACCCTGCGTGGGCTGTACACGCCTCGGGATGAGCGCTTCAAAACCAGAGCGAAGGACGAGAAGTCACATTGCGGGTACCAGGATTGGCACCGGAAGGTGGACAAAGAGATTATTGAATGGCTCGTCAAAGAGCGTAGGGCAACGCCGGAGCAATTCATGAAGTTCCTGCGCGAGCTCTACCAGCGCAAGGAAATGCTCGAGAGATTTCCCAATGGCTTCTGAAGTGCACCCTCCCACCCGCTTCTTCGTGCTCAAGGAAGACTTGTCCGGGCGTTATGACACCCAGCTGAGCAAGACGCAGCCTGTCAACACCGGCGATGCTGCTCGTTGCCCGCAGTGCGGCGGCATCATAGGCATGCGGACATGGCTGCCGCCCTACCGAGGCGAGGTGGAGCTGTATGGAGAGGCCATGGGTGACTTCGTAGAGGCTTCTGGCGATGACGTGCTCATCTCTGAGCGCGTGGCCGAGTCCTTTCGGGCAGAAGGGCTGACCGGATTGCTTGGTTTCCATCCCGTCGAGATCTTGCGCGTTCGGAAGAGGCACAGGCGCATGGAGCTCGGCGTGGTGCCCCGCTACTTCGTTGTCACGCCTTGTTTCGGTCGCGGGGCCGTGGCTGAAGAGCACAGCCGCTTGCGCCACACCGAGCCCGTGACTTGCCCCGAGTGTCGCTACACCGGGCTGGACTCTATCCACGGCTTTACCATGGAAGCGGACACCTGGAAGGGCGAGGACGTGTTTCGCCCCCGTGGCCTCCAGGGCTGCATTGTCGTCTCCGAGCGCTTCGCCGAGTTCGTCCGGCGGCACGGGTTCACAAACATGAAGTTGCTACCCACCGAGGAGTACGTCTGGGATCCGCTTCGCAAGGGCCCCCCGACAGCCAGCCCTGCCGCTCCCACTTGACTTGCTGCAGGTGCCGCTCAAGCGCGTGAAGTAGGCGCTACGGAATTGGCAGGCTCTGGAGCGGGGGAGGTGGTTGCGTGAGCTCCTTCACCCGCTCCTGCGCCGCCTGCGCCGCCTCCGCGTCGCCCGCCTCCTGCGCGCGAAGGGCCAGAGCCTGCCACAACGAGGCCGCGCCCGGGTGAAGCTTCACCGCGACGCGCAGCACGTCGAGCGCCAGGGGATGCTGCTTCGCCCGTGCGAGGAGCTTCTCCGGGCCGAGCGCATCGGGCCCCGTGGGCCTCTCCAGAGCACGTCGGTAGAGCAGCTCCGCGGCCTCGGCATCGCCCGCCTGGAGGAACGCATCCGCCCGAGCGAGCAGCGTTGGAATGGAGCCCGGATGGTTCTTCATCGCCCAGTCGAGCAGTCGCGTGGCCTGGTCAGCAGGTGCCTTCGGCGCCTGGGCGAGCGCGATCACCTCCTCGGAGTAGTCCGGGTGCACCGGCGCCTCCTGGAACGCACGCTCGAGTGCTCCCAGCGCCACGTCTAGATCCGGGACGGAGCGCAGCAGCATCGTCCGCATCTCCGGTGCGTTCGCCCGCCGCCACGGCCCCACGAGCCTCGCGATGTCCGCGCGCAGGCCCGGGGAGAACCGCAGCTCCTCGGGGCAGCGCTCCTGCTCGCAGGCGCGCAGGTAGTCCTCGAAGAAGGGCAGGGCCCCCTCGGCAGGGTAGGCGGCCAGCGCCTCGGGCCCGAACGCGGAGGCGATCCGCTCCGCCATCTGCCTGCCGACCCGGATGAACAGGCGCCCGGCGCGCGGGTGGTGGGCCTGCTTCACCTGCTTCAGCGCGGCGTGAGGATCCGCCGAGACGGCCTCCCGGGACAGCAGCTTGGACACCTCGGTGAAGGCGCTCGGGAGATTCCCAGGCTCGGGCGGTGTGCCGTAACCGGAGCGGTGGAAGGTGTAGAAGGCGCGGCCATACGAGAACATCCGATACAGGCCCTCGTGGAGCACCTCGTCCACGGGATCCTTCGCATGAATCGGCCGCCGCCGCGCTCCGCCCTCCAGGAGCACCTCGAGCAGCGAGCTGTAGAGGTCGCGCAGCAGCTCGCCCTGATCCTCGACGTTCATGGCCAGCGCGATCACCAGGCGCTCGGCGGGGAGCAACAGCAGGAATGTGCTCGTCTCCGGCTGCCCGCCCGCGTGCGCGACGACGTAGTGGCCCCGCACCGGGTAGGTGGCGAACCCCATCCCATAGTCGGTCAGCCGTCCATCCCGCGTCTCCATGGAGCTCTGCATCATCCGCGTGGTCTCGGGCGTGACGAGCGTGCTGGCCATCACCGCGCGCCCGAACGCCAGCAGATCGACGACGGACGCGCGCGCCCCGCCACCCGCGAAGCGCGACGAGAGATCCAGCTTGTGGGAGCGCACCAGGCCGCCGCTCACGGCCCGGTAGCCCACCGCGTGCCAGGCATCCCGCGTCCGGAAGTCATCCAGCGCCGCGTTCGGCATGCCCGCTGGCGCGAAGATCTTCTGCTGCAGGTACTTCCCGAAGGGCAGCCCGGACGTATTCTCGACCATCGCCCCGAGCAGGTTGAAGCCATAGGAGGTGTAGACGAACTCGGTGCCGGGCTCCACCACGAGCGGCCAGTCCTTGAAGATCGCGATCGCCTCGGCGGTGGTCATCCGCTTCGTCAGCCGGTTCTCCTTCACCAGATCGCGGTAGTGGCTCACCCCGCCGAGGTGGCCCAGCAGCTGCCGCACCGTCACGGTCCAGGACTTGGCGGGGAAGTCCGGCACCCAGGTGCGGATGTCGCCGTCCAGCGACACCTCGCCGGCCTCCATGAGCTGCAGCACGGCGATGGAGGTGAAGCACTTGGAGATGGAGGCCGTGCGGTAGGTCGTCCTCGGAGTGGCCTTCAGCCGCCGCTCCACGTTGCGGAAGCCGAAGCCCCCCGCCCACGCCAGATCCCCCCGGGCCACGCCCACCGAGAGCCCTCCGAGCATGCGTCCCTCGAGCTGCTCGTGGATCCGCGCCTCCAGGGCGCGCACCACCTCGGGCGGGAAGGCCTGCGTGCCGGGCGGAAGCTGTGCGGGCGCCGGCTTGCCTCTCGGCTGAGCGGCGGCCACCGTGGACAGGAGTACCCCAAGCGTGACGAGCACACGGGGGAGGAACCCGAATCGCGAAGGTCGCATCAGTGTGCTCTCCGAGCCGTCGGGAGCGAGTCATGGCGGACGAGCTCCGCCAGCAGCCACGCGCCCATCATCACGGCCGGGTCCGCAGGATCGTGGAGATCCGCGGGCATGGGGGGAAGGTTGATGGAGAGGCAGGGCTCCCCGCTTCGGGCGGTGCTGCTCGAGGGCGCGAGCGACACACAGCGCAGCGTCACGGGGCCGGTGGTCGCCAGGGCGCGAGGCAGGGCCTGGGAAGCTCCTGGATCAAGCACGAGCCAGCGGGCTTCCTCGGAGCGGGGCGTCGATGCCCGTGCCGCCGAGAGCACTCGCTGGATTCCGCCCGCCAGCGGATCCTTGGGATCTCCTGGGAGCAGCGTCACGGGAGGCGCCTGCCGCCACGGATCCACCTCATGGGGAAGCAGATCCCCTCCCACGAGCGTGGCCCACGCCTCCGCGAGCGCATAGGGCTGCTCGGCGCGCGGAGTCTCGGACCAGGCCTTCAAGAGGGCATCCGACAGCAGCGCCCCAAGCAGGTCGAGGCCCTTCCCGCGCGGGTGCACCAGATCGTCATGCACCAGCCCCTTGGCGTGGAAGCGCTGGAGCGAGCCCGTGCCGCCCATGGCGCCGAACATGTCGAAGAATGCGCACCCCTCCGCCTGGGCGATCTTCCGCTCCAGCTCGATCACCTCCTGCAGGTCGGCCCGCTGCTGGAACGGCCGGGCCGAGTCAGGGCCCAGCACGGCATCGAGAGGCCCCACCAGCAGGCACGAAGAGCCCGGTGAGGCCCGACGGGTGCGCTGGATGAACTGGTGCAGGTCGCGCTCGACCTTCTCGAAGGTGGAGCGCCCCCACTGCAGCCGCTTCACCTCGTTGCCGCCCAGCATGATGAGCACCAGGGCGGGCGAGCGCGCTTGGAGCTGTTGGGTGACCATCTCCTCATGGGCCTGGAGGAAGAGGCTGGCATCCGCGGCGGGCACGCCCAGGGTGTCCAGGACGAGTCCCGGACCCGGCCGATCGAGGACGAGCCCTTGGATGGCCGTGCCGCTCTTGTGGGCGATGAGCTCCAGCGTCGCCGCGTCGGAGGGCAGCGTGAACTCCGTGCGCTGCGAGCGGCCGTCCCCCTGAGGCTCGGTCTTCAACAGGTCCTTGCCGTCCACACGCAGCTCGATCGGGCCGGCGCCCTTGTCGAGCCAGAAGAGGGTGCCCTGGGTCTCTCCCTTGAGGGAGAAGCGCGAGCGGGCCCGGGGAGTATTGGAGATGTGGACGACCCCGGCGAGCCCGATGGGCCAGGGCGACGGCTTGACGTCTCCTACCGTGTACACGCGCCAGCCGTCCGCCGAGCTGCCCGTGCGGATCCGACCGCCATAGTCCGCGATCCGGTCCACGAGGAGCAGTCCGCGGCCTCCATCCCCGAACATGCGGACCAGATCATCTCGGACGATGTCGACGATGCGGTCCGCCGCGATCAGGGAGTTGCCGAACGCGGCGACTGTCACCCGGGAGGTGCTCTTCCCAGAGCGCAGGCCATCCAGCGCGGAGAAGAAGGGATCGAGCGAGGTCCGCGCGCAGAAGGGCCCCGCCCACTCAGTGCAGGGGTTCTCGATGGGGCTGCCGGGGGCCTTGAGTGTGGTGGCCAGCCGGAAGAGCTCCTCCTCCTGGGGCGTGCGCTCAGGCAGGCGGCGCGAGGGGAGGGGCGCCAACGTGCGCGCGATGGCACGGGCCGCGGCTAGTCTCAGCGCCTCGTGCTCCTTGGGCAGGTCCACGGACACCACGGGTGGGCCCTGGGGTGGGGTGGCGCCAGGCGCACCGCCGGAGCGAACCGAGGCCAGCCCGATGGCGGCCACGAACAAGAGAACTCCGACAGCCGCTAGCCGTCTGGCGGTCGCCCCACGCTGAGAGACCCCCTGGGGGGGCTGAACGTCCATGCGGCGAGTCTAGCCCCATGGCATCGACAGGCGAGAGAGCAGCCAAGAAAGCGCATCGCTCGAAGCCATCCAAGTACCTGGATTCCCTTGGCACGCTTCCTCTGGCGACAGGGAATCCTCGAAATCCGATAATCTGCTGCCCGCTGGCCATGGCTCATCTCGGGAGGGAATGTGAGCGGATCCCCGTCCTCATCGACACGCATCGCGTGCGCCGTGACCCTCCTGGCAACCCCAGCTCGAGCTGGGGCTCTGCGGAGCGCATGCTCTCTGCTGGTGCTGCTTGCAGCGGGCAGCGCGCTGGCCGAGCCCGACACCTTCGGACTGGGCACGGGCCGGAGCGGCGCTCTCGTCATCGATACCTCGGACACGGTCGTCAACCGCTACACGCGCCTCACCGCCAACGCGGCCGCGGGGATGAAGGAGCTGACGATCTCCGAGGGCAGCGGCTTCTCCGCGGGAGAGCTGGTGCTCCTCCACCAGTCCACCGGGTTGATGCCCGGGCTCGTCTCGGGGGATCAGAACCCCGTCAACCTCCACTCCGGCACGGCCGGAAGGTTCGAGTACGCGCGGGTGGAGCAGGTGTTGCCGAACATGCTGCAGCTCACCGCGCCGCTGCTCTACAGCTACACGGCGGACGCGACGCAGGTGGTGAGCGTGCCCGAGTACACGGATCTGCAGCTGAATGCCGGGGGGTCGATCCGGGCGGAGCCCTGGGATGGAAGCATGGGTGGCATCGTCGCGGTCCTGGTCTCCGGGGCGCTGACGAATGACGGGCTCATTACAGTCAAGGGGGCGGGCTTTCGCGGTGGAACCTTCTTTGACCACCCGGACATCCGAGACTGCACGGGGTTTGACGTGCCGGAGTCCGCCGGCGGTACCTATAAAGGAGAGGGGCTGGTGGCCGGGCGCTACGGCGCGGCGTCCGGGCGAGGCAACCTGGCCAACGGCGGCGGCGGAGGGAACTGTCACAACAGCGGAGGCGGGGGCGGTGGCCACGCCGGGGCGGGAGGCCTGGGAGGGTTCAGCTTCACGGGAGATGGCTCTCGCGATGTGGGCGGCCTGGGTGGCGCGCCGGTGGTGTACCTCCCTTATGAGCACCTCCTGTTCGGAGGAGGCGGCGGCTCGGGGGAAGGGGACGACGACCTGGGGACGGGGGGCGCAGCGGGCGGAGGGCTGATCCTCATCCGCGCCAGACAGGTCCTGGGGACAGGGAGCTTCAGCGCCGCTGGGGCCTCTGCGGACGGCACTCGCCCGGCAGGAGACGATGGCGCGGGCGGAGGAGGAGCGGGTGGCGCGATCTCCGTGCGGGCTCAGAAGGAGCTGATGTGCGGGAGCGCCGTGGCCTATGGCGGTGCGGGGGGAGACAGCACCCACACCACCATCGTGATGGGGCCTGGCGGCGGAGGGGCCGGGGGGGTCGTCTTCCTTCAGGGCGAGTCGATCACCTGTCCGGCCTCGGTGCTCGCGGGAGCCGCTGGCCTCTCGGTAGCGCAGGGAGACTCCCACGGCGCGGGCCCGGCCAAGATCGACAGTGGCCCCTCCTATGGCTCGGCTCAGCCGGTGCCCGAGGCGTTCCGATCACCCAACACCCCTGTGCTGACCCAGCCGGCAGATGGGGCGACAGGCGTGCCGCGACGGCCGAGCATGGAAGGCACGGCCGAGCCCGGAGTGCTCGTCCAGCTCTACCTCGATGGAATCCCCTACGCGCAGGTGCTGTCGAGCAGCACCGACGGCGCCTTCGTGTACACCCCAACGGCGGATCTGGCCCTGGGAGCGCATGAGCTGAGCGCGTCCGCGCAGAGCCTCGGCGTGCGCAGCGCCGTCTCGGAGCCCACTCGCTTCGACGTGGTGACGCAGCCGACGGAAGGGGACGTCCGTCCCATCCTGGTGGTGCCCGGTGAGGGCGAGCGCGTCGATCCCACCCCGGTGTTCGCGGGGACGAGCCCGAGCGGTGTCTCGGTGAGCCTCGAGGTGGATGGCACCGAGCTGGCCCTGGTGCCGTTGGATGGGACGGGACGCTTCCGCTACGCGCTCACCGCCGAGCAGGCGCTCGCGCCCGGAGCGCACAAGGCGGTGGTTCACGTCCGGGACGAGGCCGGCCGGGCGGGGACCTCTTCCCAGCTCACGAGCTTCGAGGTGCTGCCGTCCTCGAGGCTGGACGTGGGCTGCGGATGCGGATCCACTCCCGGCGCGGGACTGGGCGCCGTGGCGTTGTTGCTGGGGGCGTGGGCCGCGCGCCGCCGACGAGAGTCCTGAGTCTCCGCGCGCAACCTGTGACAGAGTCCGCGGCGCATGAACACCCGCTCTGTGTGGTTCCTCCTCGGGCTGCTTGCCGCGGCCTGTGCGACCTCGACTTCGTCCTCGTCCTCCAGCACCACCCCCGCCGCCTCGCCCGAGGATGCGCGCTTTACCGCGCTCCTGGAGGAGGAGTGGCAGTGGGATCTGCGCGAGTCCCCCCTCTTCGCCACCTTCGTGGGAGACCTTCGCTACAACGACCAACTGGGAGACCAGTCGGCCGAAGCCATCGAGCGCCGCAAGCAGCACGCCCGCGAGCTGCTCGAGCGCCTGAAGGGCATTGACCGCTCGCGTCTGTCCGAGCCTCGCCAGCTCGACTACGACCTCTTCCGGCTGGACGCGGAGACCAGCGTCGAGGGCCAGCGCTTCCCCGAGGAGTACATCCAGATCAGCCAGCTCGGCGGCATCCACGATATGATGGCGCAAGTGGCGCAGGCAGTGCCCAAGCGCAACGTGAAGGACTTCCAGGACTTCGTGAAGCGGCTGCGCGCGGTGCCTGGGCTGGTGGATCAGTCCATCGCGCTGATGCGCAAGGGCCTGGAGGCAGGCGTGGTTCCGCCCAAGGTGACGCTGCGGGACGTGGCGGGCCTCATCCGCAACCAGGCCGTGGACGCGCCCGAGCAGAGCCCGATCGTCCGCGCGCTCTTCGAGGGACTCCCGCCCTCCCTGAAGCCGGAGGAGGCGCGGCTGCGCGCGGAGGTGAACGCCGCCCTCGGTGAGGCCGTGCTACCCGCCTACCGCAAGCTGCTGGCCTTCTTCGAGTCCGAGTACGCCCCGCGCGCCCGCGAGGCGATCTCCATGTCCGCGCTGCCAGATGGCCAGGCCTGGTACACGTTCCGCGTGAAGCAGATGACCACGACGGACCTGTCGCCGGACACCATCCACCAGATCGGGCTGGCGGAGGTGAAGCGCATCCTCTCGGAGATGGAGAAGGTGAAGGTGGAGGCGAAGTTCCAGGGCTCGCTGCGAGACTTCACCCGCTTCCTGCTCACGGACAAGCGCTTCACCTTCGGCTCGCGCCAGGAGCTGCTCATGGCCTACCGCGACGCGGCCAAGCGCCTGGATCCAGAGCTGCCCAAGCTGTTCGGAATGTTGCCTCGGCTGCCGTACGGCATTCGCCCGGTGCCCGAGTTCTCGGAGAAGACGGTGCCCGCCGGGTACTACAACCCGGGCTCTCTGGAGGTAGGACGGGCCGGGATCTTCTTCGTCAACACCTATGATCTGTCCGCCCGGCCCCGCTGGGGAGTGGACGCGCTGGTGCTGCACGAGGCGGTGCCCGGGCACCACTTCCAGATCGCGCTCGCGCAGGAGCAGGGGGAGGTGCCTCGGTTCCGCCGCTACAGCCACTACGGCGCCTATGTCGAGGGCTGGGGCCTGTATGCCGAGTCGCTCGGTGAAGAGCTCGGCGTGTACCAGGATCCCTACGCGAAGTTCGGCGGGCTGGCCTCGGAGATGCTGCGCGCCATCCGGCTCGTGGTGGACACCGGCCTCCACTCGAAGGGCTGGACGCGCGACCAGGCCATCACCTTCTTCCGGGAGAACTCCGGCGAGCCCGAGAACGACATCATCGTCGAGGTGGATCGCTACATCGTCAACCCGGGGCAAGCGCTCGGGTACAAGCTGGGCTCGCTGAAGATCCAGGAGCTGCGGGCCTTCGCCGCCAGCGAGCTGGGCCCGCGCTTCGATGTGCGTACCTTCCACGATGTGGTGCTGGGCTCCGGCGCGCTCCCGCTGTCCATCCTGGAGAACCGGGTAAAGGCGTGGGTGGCGCGGCAGAAGGCGGCCTCCCCTCCGTAGGCGCCTCAAAGCAAAGCCCCGCGGCACCTCGAGGTGCCACGGGGCGGCTGGCTTCAGCTCGGGGCTTCCCGCTCCGTAGAGCGGGTGCCTCGGGCCGGGACTACAGCAGGTACATGTAGGCGGTCATGTCCGCGATGTCCTGCGGCGTGTTCGGGATGCCCAGGAAGTCGAGCACCTGCTTGTACTGGACCATCACCTGCTCGAGCGTCTTGGCAGAGCTGTCGTGGAAGTACGGCGCGGTGTTCTTGAGGTTGCGCAGCGACGTCATCTTGAAGAGGTTGGCCTCCTGCGCCACGCCCGTCACCAGCATCCGGCCCGGATCGGGCGAGCTCACCGGCGTCACCGTGTTGTCCGGGTTCGTGACGTTGAACGTGAGCATGGGGTTGCCGGCCAGGTTGAACTCGGAGACGAACGCGGTGCCGAACTGGGAGTTGGCGGGCACGCCCATCGGGTTGCCAGCCGTCATCCTGTTGAGCAGCGTGCCACCGTGGCAGCTGCCGCACACACCGGTCTCCGCGAACCACGCCCGGCCGCGCTTCTCCGAGTCGCTCCTGCCCGCGGGGAGCGCCGGCGCGGGGCCTCGGCCCTTCGCGTAGTCCCTCATCGCATTGGAGGAGAACAGCGTCTTCTCGTACTGGGCGATGCTGTTGAGCTGGTCCGTCGACGGAAGCCGCGACGGTGACACCTCGGCGTGGCCGAGGAGGGCGCTGCGCGCCTGGGTCTGCAGCGTCGCCTCACGGCCATCCCACATAATCTCGGAGTCCAGCGACGGAGCATCGACGGTGCTGGGGATGCCGCGGCGCAGGGTGAGGGTGCGGCGCGTGGGATCATTGGCGAGGGTCACGTTCGGATGCAGGGTGATGTCGACGGTGACCGTCGCGTCGTTCAGCAGCTTCGAGTAGCTGGTGCCCAGGCGCCCATCGCTGTCGATGCGCCGGAAGAGGGGCCCGTTCCTGTTGGCGTTGTAGGCTGCCCGGGCCTGCGCCGGGGTCAGCGTCCCCGTGCCGGACGTGTGGCAGGTCGCACAGGTCCGTCCGTTGCCGCGGAAGGTCTCATGCTTGAAGAGGTTCTCACCGGCGGCCACGGACGCGTCCTGCTCCGCATCCTCCGTGCTCTCTCCCTCCTCGAGGATGGGAGTCGGCTGCTCGTCCTCTGTAGGCTCTCCACAGCCAGTGGACGCCAGTGTGAACAACGCGGTCAGTAACGCCTTGTGAAGCTGCTTCATGGGGGTTCTCTCCTGGGCAGGTCAATGCCAGCGAGAGCCGTTAGAGCAGACTTCATGCCAATTCAAGAAAAGCATGAATTAACGCGTAAGCGTTTGAAATGATTGACCACGGATGCAGGCCTTGATCCCCTGGGTGTCAAAGATGACCGCCCCCCAGGACCTGTGTCTTCGCATTCATCGAGAAAAACTGGGGTCCAAGCCCTGGATTTCAAAGGGATTCTCGTTAATTCATGCGAAAAATGAACAGTTAGTTAGATGGAGATTTTGGAGTGAGGATGTACCAGGAGCTGTCCGAATCCAGGACAGGGCTCGAAGCTCAGCGCTGTGGGCGCAGGAGGCGCTCTGGGCGTGGGTTGCTTGAGCGCGAGTGAGCCCGCCCGAGCTTGCTGGCCTGAAGAACAAAACCCCGCGGCATCTCGAGGTGCCACGGGGCGGCTGGCTTCAGCTCGGGGCTGCCCGTTCCGTAGAGCGGGCGCCTTGGGCCGGGACTACAGCAGGTACATGTAGGCAGTCATGTCCGCGATGTCCTGCGGCGTGTTCGGGATGCCCAGGAAGTCGAGCACCTGCTTGTACTGGACCATGACCTGCTCGAGCGTCTTGGCCGAGCTGTCGTGGAAGTACGGCGCGGTGTTCTTGAGGTTGCGCAGCGACGTCATCTTGAAGAGGCCCGCCGTCTGCGGCACGCCCGTCACCAGCATCAGGCCCGGATCCGGCGAGCTCACCGGCGTCACCGTGTTGTCCGGGTTCGTGACGTTGAACGTGAGCATGGGGTTGCCGGCCAGGTTGAACTCGGAGACGAACGCGATGCCGAACTGGGAGTTGGCGGGCACGCCCATCGGGTTGCCAGCCGTCATCCTGTTGAGCAGCGGGCCGCCGTGGCAGCTGCCGCACACACCGGTCTCCGCGAACCACATCCGGCCGCGCTTCTCCGAGTCGGTCGTACCCTCAGGGAGCGCGGGCGCGGGGCCTTTGCCCTTCGCGTAGTTCTTCATCGCGCCGGAGCTGAACAGCGTCTGCTCGTACTGGGCGATGCTGTTCAGCCCGTCCTCCGACGGAAGCCACGACGGGTCCACCTCGGCGTGGCCGAGGAGAGCGCTGCGCGCTTGGGTCTGCAGCGTCGCCTCACGGCCATCCCACATAATCACGGAGTCCAGCGACGGAGCATCGATGGTGCTGGGGATGCCGCGACGCAGCATGAGCGTGCGGCGCGTGGGATCGCTAGCGAGGGTGACGTTGGCGGGCAGGGTGATGTCGACGGTGACCGTCGCGTCGTTCAGCAGCTTCGAGTAGCTGGTGCCCAGGCGCCCATCGCTGTCGATGGGGTTGAAGAGGGGCCCGTTGCTGTTGGCGATGTAGGCCGCCTGGGCCTGCTGCGGGGACAGGGTCCCCGTGCCGGACGTGTGGCAGGTCTCACAGGTCCGCCCGTTGCCCTGGAAGGTCTCATGCTTGAAGAGGCGCGCGCCTTCGTTCACGGACGCGCTCTGCTCCGCGTCCCCCGTGCTCTCCCCCTCCTCGAGGAGGGGAGTCGGCTGCTCGTCCTCCTCAGGCGCTCCGCAGCCAGCGGTCGCCAGTGTGAACAACGCGGTCAGCAACGCCTTCTGGATTCGCTTCATGGGGGATCCTCTCCTGGGCGGGGGCCAAGGCCAGCGAGAAGGGGTAAAGCAGATTTTGTGCCAATTCTTGGAAAACGAGAATGAACGCGTAGGTGCTTGAAATGATTGGACATGGGTGCAGGGCTCGATCCGCTGGGGGTCAAAGATGACCGTCACACTGCGTCTGGGGTTTCTCGTTCATCGAGAAAAACCGGGGTCCAAGCCCTGGATTTCAAAGGGATTCTTGGTAATTCCAGCGAAATGCGGACAGTTGGATAGACGGAGATTTTTGGAGTGAGGATGTACCAGTGGCTGTCCGAATCCAGGACAGGGCTCGAAGCTCAGCGCTGTTGGCGCAGGAGGCGCTCGAGCTCCGCGGTGAGCTTCCCGAGGGAAGCGAGATCGATGGCCCCTCCCCCATAGCGAGCCCGGCGATAGCGGGTGAGGAACTCCGCGGCGAGGGCCTGGGCGCGATCTCCGCGGGTGGTGCGCAGGCGCAGCAGCAGCTCGTCATCTGTCTCGGCGGTGCTGGGAATGAGGCCCGCGCCGCGCTTCATCGCGCGGAGATAGCGTGTGTAGGCCGCCGTCAGCGCCGGGTTCTCTCCGCGCATGGCCTTGCGAGCCGTGGTGGCGCGCTTGTGCCGGTAGCGTGCCCGCAGTCGCCACGCCAGCGCGGCGGTGAGGACGAGCCAGGTGAGCGGAGAGCTCGCCACGGCTGACAAGGCCGCGGCGGGTGAGCTCAGGAGGCGCGAGAGCCCGCGGCGGAGCGCGGAGGAGAAGGCCTGCCATGCGGCCCCCAGGGTTCCCGTGGCCTTGTCCGCGAGCAGCGCGTCGCGGCTGCGCCAGGGGGTCGGATCAAAGGGGACGAAGCGCCCCTCCTCCGGGAGATAGACCTCCACCCACGCGTGGGCGTCCCGGGAGTGCACGAGGAAGGCGTCCGAGAAGGGGTTCTTCTCCTGGGGGACGAAGCCACCGGCCAGGCGCGCCGGGACGCCCTGGCTCCGCAGGAGCGCCGCCATGGCGCTGGCGAAGTAGGTGCACCAGGCGGGCCGCCGCTCGCGGATGAGGACGGCCAGGGGGCTGCCCTCGCCGCGCAGGTCCACCGAGAGCGAGTACTCGTAGTTGTCGCGGAACCAGGCCTCCAGTGCCTCGGCGCGGGCCCTGGGCGTGGTGGCGCCGCGGGTGATCTCCTGGGCCAGGGGGGACAGCTCCGCTCGCAGTGCCTCGGGGAGAAAGCTGAGGGCCTCCGCGGGAGGCGGCTCCGGTGGGAGCTGCTCTCGGGGATCGTGGCGCAGGAGGAGGGTGGTCCCGCTGGCGCCCTCGGCGCGCACCATCCATCCACCGATCGTCTCGGCTGAGGCGCCCTCAACGGTGCGCGTCCCAGCGGGAGCGGGGAGGTGTTTGCGCAGGGCTTGCTTCAAGGTGAGCTCGGTGGAGCGCAGCGGCTCGCCGGGTGCGAGAGGGGGCAGCGCCGGGCGGGCCTGTTCGAGCGCGCGAGAGGTGGTCCAGCGGGTGCCGTCGAACGTGTCGAACACCGTCGTCCTCAGCCGCTGCGCGCCGTCGCCCCTCACCTCCATGAGGAGCACCTCGGTGTCGGGCATCCGGCCCTGGCGGTCGAGGGAGATCTCCGACTGCATGGCGATGCCCGGGCTCGGAGCCGCGCTCATCATCCGGAAGACCGTGTCCGTCAGCACCCCCTCGCTCAAGCGCACGAAGCGAAACAGCCCGAAGGTGGCTGCCAGCACCACCAGCGTGAAGGCGCCAAAGCCGAGGCCTCCCGCGAGCCCGGCCTGACCGATGCGCCCTCGAGCAAAGGCGACAGCCAGGAGGCCGACGGCCAGGCCCGCCATGCCCACGTACACGGCGGGAGAGCCCCGCACGGCGACGCTGAGCGACGACAGGAGCAGGGCATAGGTGATGGCGTAGGCCTGCCTGCCGCAGAGGGCACAGAGGGTGCTCAGCCCCACCAAGGCTCCGCACAGCGGCCCCATGACAACGGGCGGGATGGGCGCTGGCACGGGCCACAGCCCACTCAGCGCGAACCCTAGCGAGCCTCCCACGAGCGCCGAGATCAACAGCAGCCGGGACGAGTACACAGGCTGCTTGCCGAGGATCAGCGCGGTGGCCAGCAGGCCCGCGGCGGGGACACACAGCAGCCAGCGATCATGGGCCAGCGCGTGCAGGACCAGCGCGCCGAGCACTGGCAGCATCTCCATCCCCCGCCCCAGGTGGGAGGTGCTGGCAGGGGACTCGCTCATGGCAGCTCCACCACCTCCTCGGGAGCGAGGCCCTCGGGGCGGCGATCCGGCCGGACGGAGAGCACGCGGACGGCCACTCCGTGCGCCTTCAGCTTCCGGATCAGCTCCGCCCGAGCGGCGTCCCAGTCCATCATCACCAGGATGACGGCGGAGAGCTTCCGGGCCTCGGGGAGCAGCGCGGCCTCCAGCGCGTTCATGTCCAGCCGGTCCTCGGCCTCGAGGCAGGCGAGGATCTCCAGGATGTGCTCGAAGTGGGCCAGGGCGCGGCCCGCCTGGAAGTGGAACACCTGGGAGCCGGCCGCGAAGATGTCGATGATGTACTCCTGGCGGGCGAGCACGTCGGCGATGCCGGCGGCCAGGGAGAGGCTGCGCTCGAAGAGGACATCGTCCCGGGTGCTGCGCGTCTCCACGTCCAGCACCATGGCCAGCCGGACGAAGTACTCCTCCTGGTACTCCTTCACCACGAGCCGGCCGGTCCTCGCCAGCGAGGGCCAGTGGATGTCGCGCGTGCGATCTCCCTCGCGGAACTCGCGGGTGCCGGCCAGCTCGGTGGACTCGCCCACGCTCGAGGCGGTGGGGATGCCGCCCGGCTGGTAGTTGCGCCCATGGGGCACCTCGAAGCGCGCCAGCGGCGTGAAGCACGGGTACACGAGGAGCCGATCCTTCTCCTTCGCGCGGCGGGGCCACTTCACCAACGCCGAGGGAAAGAAGCTGGAGGCCTGGAGCCAGGGCAGCTCGTAGGCCCCGCGCGTGGGGCAGGTGAGCGTCAGGCTCACCTCGGCCCGCTCGCCAGGCCCGAGCACCTCGATCACCGGCGACTCCTCCACGAACTTCAGCTCCGGGGGCAGGCTGCGCTCCTCCACCACCACCTTGCGCGCCGGCCGGCGGCCCCGGTTCTCCACCAGCACCCGGTAGTGCAGGGTGTCTCCCGCGGACACCGGGGGGGGCAGGCGCCGGGAGAGCTTGAGCCGCGGCCGGAATGGCAGCCCGACCGTGACGCCCCCCACGAGCAGCGCGGCGCAGAAGCAGAAGAAGACGATCGCCGGCTGGAGCCCCCAGAGCATCATCAGCCCCGCGGCTCCCATGGCCCACAGCAGGGACTGGCCGAGCGGCGTGAGCCACCCGCGATAGCGCTCGTTCAGGAACCGGATGAAGCGGTGCTCCTCCGGGGGCATCATGAAGGACCAGCGGCGGCGAGCCATGGCGAGCGGCCTAGCGGGGCAGGGGGACGGCGGAGACGATGTCCCGGGTGAGGGCCTGCTTGTCGGTGCCGGCGTAGCGGGCGCGAGTGTCCAGCACCAGCCGGTGGGTGAGCACGGGCACGGCGAGCACCTTGAGATCCTCCGGCAGGACGAAGTCGCGACCGCTGACGAGCGCGCGGGCGCGGGCCATGCGGGCATAGAGGAGCGCACCGCGCGTGGACACCCCCAGGCGCACACTGGCGTGGCCGCGCGTGGAGTGGACGACGCGCAGCAGGTAGTCCGCGACGGAGGCCTCCATCCGCACCCCCTCCTCCACAGCGCGCTGCAGCGCCACCACCTCTTCCAATGAGCAGACCGCCTCGAGCGGGGCCGCAGGCTTCGGGCCGCGCTGCTCGGTGAGGAGGGCCCGCTCCTCGGCCTCGGGCGGGTAGCCCAGCGAGAGCTGGGCGGCGAAGCGATCCAGCGAGGCCTCCGGCAGCGGGTAGGTGCCGTGGAACTCCACGGGGTTCTGGGTGGCGATGCACAGGAAGGGCGAGGGGAGCGAGCGCGTCTCTCCGTCCACCGTTACCTGCTGCTCGGAGAGGCCCTCCAGGAGCGCGGACTGCGTGCGCGGGGAGGCGCGGTTGATCTCATCGGCGATCAGCACGTTGGCGAAGATGGGGCCGGCCTTGAACCGGAAGGTGCCGTCCTGGGGGTTGAAGAGGGAGGTGCCGACGATGTCAGTGGGCAGCAGGTCCGGCGTGAACTGAACCCGCTTGAACTGCCCACCGATGCTGAGGGCCAGCGCCTTGGCCAGGGTCGTCTTCCCGGTGCCAGGCACGTCCTCCAGCAGCACGTGCCCGCCTGCCGCGACGCAGCAGAGGACCAGCTCCAGGGCCTCGCGCTTGCCGCGGATGGCCTTCTCCAGGTTGCCCAGCAACCGGGTAATGAGGGTGCGAGCCTGCTCGGCCTGCTCGGCGCTCGGAGGAGGGGAGCTCTGGGCGGATGCCATGCGCATGGACCCAGCGTATCAGCCTGCGAGGGGCCCACGGAGGGGCTGCCTGGCTGGGAGTCCGTGACAAAGACCCGGACTCCGAGCGAACCTGCGGAAAACCTGCTTAGGGGGACACCTTGCGCAAACTCATTCTCTGCCTGCTGGGAGCGTTCGCAGTCCTGCTGAGCGGATGCGACGACGATGAGACCTACGAGGCGACCGCCACGGAGCCGGGGGCACCGGCGCGCGTGGTGCCGGGAGGCAACGGGGAGTTCTCGGTGTCCGCGCTGAACTCAGGCACGGCGACGTGGAAGAAGGGGGACGTGAAGCTGGTGCTCGGCCCGCAGGACGTATGGAGCGGTGGCACGATTGGGCTCGTGAAGAACACAAAGCCGGGGGAGGTGGCCACGTTCCTGGGCAGCGTCGCCACCCCGGCTCAGCCTGGCCTCCACACGCTGAGCTGGACGCTCCAGCACGAGAGCACCCCCTTCGGGAGCCCCATCGAGGTGGCGGTGGAGGTGAGCTGCTCCGACGGTGTCTTCTGCAACGGCGAGGAGCGCTTCGCCAACGGCCAGTGCGCCACGGTGCGCGCGGCGTGCGATGACGGCACGGCCTGCACCCAGGATGACTGTGACGAGCAGTCGCGCTCCTGCCTGCACACACCGACGGGCGCGTGCGCGGTGTGCATGGCCGGCCCCACCTGCGAGCGCGACTGCGCGGGCAAGCAGTGCGGGGATGACGCGTGTGGCGGGGAGTGCGGCACCTGCGGCGCGGGCGAGGGCTGCGCGCAGGCGATCTTCCAGTGCAAGCCCGAGACGCAGCCGGGGACCTGCCGCTCGCCGCTGCCGCTCCTGGCCGACGGGGCCCAGCTCATTGGCGACCACACCCTCGAGGGCGACAGCTCGGGAGGCATCCACCAGGCGGTGCCCTCGTGCAACAGCACCAGCACCGCGGTGGAGTCCGTCTATACCTTCACGACCACCGAGCGCGTCGGCCTGGAGGCGCGGGTCTCCGGCTATGACACGGTGCTCCACCTGCGCAAGAAGAGCACCGCGGATGGCGGGGCGGACTGCCTCGACAACACGCCCGCGAAGACGGTCGCGTGCAGCGACGACTCGTCACCGCCGGGCGACTACGGCTCCCGCGTCGCCACGGACCTGGATCCGGGCACCTACTACCTCATCGTCGACGGCTTCGACGCCTCGCAGTCAGGGCCCTTCACGCTGAAGGCCCGCTTCACCGCGAATGGCTGCGTGCCGAAGTGCGATGGCGTGTACTGCGGCGGGAGCGACGGCTGCGGCGGGAACTGCGGTGTCTGCGGGGATGGTGAGGCCTGCAAGCAGGGGCGGTGCCTGCCGAGCCCCTGCACGCCGCAGTGTGATGGGAAGGACTGCGGGGACGACGGCTGCGGCGGGCAGTGCGGCTTCTGCCCGGGCGAGAAGCTGTGCGTCCTGTCGACGGGGACGTGCGAGACCTTCGCCGCGTGCAATCACCTGCGCCCCACGTGCTCGCCGGCCTGTGGCGCCGGGGAGTTCTGCGGCACGGACTGCGTGTGCCACCCGGTCAGCGAGTCCCTGCCGGATCTCGTTGTCGACGAGAAGCGGCTGAAGGACGAGATCCTCTTCGACTCCATCTTCGTCACCGAGAACTCGTGCGCCGTCGTGGAGGAGTGCGTGGGGGGCACGGGCCAGCGCCGCGTGCTGCGCTTCAGTGTGGAGGCGGTGAACCAGGGCTTCGCCACCGCCACGGTGCCGCCCCCGGCGGACCGGCCGGACCTGTTCACCTTCTCGCCGTGCCATGGCCACTTCCACTTCAGCGGCTTCGCCACGTACGCGCTGCTGGATCTGGAGGGAAAGACGGTGCTCAACGGCCGCAAGCAGGCCTACTGCATGGAGGACACCCAGCGCGTCGTGTCGGGGCCGAATGTGGCGTGCTCCAAGGAGTTCGACTGTGAGACCCAGGGCATCCAGCGCGGCTGGTCCGATCTCTACGGCAACACGCTGGACTGCCAGTGGCTGGACATCACGGACGTGCCCCCGGGCGACTACCGCCTCCAGGTGACCCTCAACCCCGCGCGCTCCTTCCAGGAGGCGACGCTCGACAACAACACCTCCAGCGTCCCGGTGACCATTCCCCCCCCGTAGCCAGAGGTAGGACATAGTGTATTGTTGACACTTAGTCGGCAGGCGTTGGACAATGAGGCATGACGACCTCGAAGCCTGCCGACCGTGCTGAGCGCAGGGAGCGCGCGTTGCTCTCGCTGGATGGACTGTCCGTGGGGGACGCGTTCGGCGAGCGCTTCTTCCTGCCGCCTACGACTCTGGTGCCGATGCTCGAGCACCGGACCGTGCCGCCCGGGCCGTGGCGCTACACCGATGACACGGAGATGGCGCTCGGCATCGTCCAGGTGCTGGAGGAGCACGGGCGCATCGATCAGGGGCGGCTCGCGGAGGTGTTCGGGGCCCGCTACCGCGAGAACCCCTATCGAGGATATGGCGGCACCGCGCAGGGCATCCTCCAGGCTATCTACGAGGGGACGCCGTGGCGCAGGGTGTCCTCGCAGGTCTTCGACGGTACCGGCTCCATGGGGAACGGTGGGGCCATGCGAGCGGCACCGCTGGGCGCCTGGTTCGCGGACGATCTGACCCGGGTGGTGTCCGAGGCCCGGGCCTCCGCGGAGGTGACGCACTTCCATCCGGAAGGTCAGGCAGGGGCCATCGCCATCGCCGTAGCGGCCGCATGGGCCTGGCAGCGGAGGGAGGGGCACTTCCCCGCCCGGCAGCTCTTCGACGTGGTGCTCGAGCACACTCCGCCGGGGGCGACGCGCAGAGGGCTGGAGAAGGCGCGTGCGCTGCCGCTCGAGGCGTCACCGGTGGCGGCGGCCAAGGAGCTGGGCAGCGGGTCTCAGGTCATCTCCGAGGACACGGTGCCCTTCTCCGTGTGGTGCGCGGCGCGCCACCTGGACCACTACGAGGAGGCGCTCTGGACCACGGTCTCCGGGCTGGGAGACCGTGACACCACCTGCGCCATCGTGGGAGGCATCGTCGCGCTCAGCGCGGGGCGCGAGTCCATACCCAAGGCGTGGCTCGAAGCGCGCGAGCGCCTCAAGCTGAGGGCATAGCCTGGTGCCCTGAAGGCCTGGGGCGGCTCAAGGGAGGTAGGGCGCCGCAAACCTGGCGGCGCCCTCTCCTGCTGGTCTCCCCTCGCCCCTACCTCATGGGCGCTGCCCGCGCTCCTCCAGAACCTCCAGCGCGCGCACGCGTCCGCGGTGCAGTGAGCTCTTCACCGTGCCCTCGGGGATGCGCAGCACCTGGGCAATCTCCGGGTAGCTGAAGCCGCGGACCTCGCGCAGCCACAGCACCTGGCGCTGCAGCTCGCTCACCTGCTTCAGCGCGTCCCCGAAGTGCCGCTGCATCTCCTCGCCGACGGCTTGAGTCTCGGGGGAAGTGGGCTCCTGCGGCTCCTGGGTCAGCTTGTCCCGGCGCTTGCGCGCCCGGAGCCAGTTGATGCTGCTGTTCACCATGACCCGGTGCAGCCAGGTGGTCCACGCTGCTCGCCCGTTGAAGCCCTCGGGCTTGCGGGCCAGCCGCGTGAACACGTCCTGCACCACGTCCTCCGCGTCGTCCGCGTCTCCGACGATCCGCCGCGCGATGGCCAGCGCCCGTGTACGGTGTTGACGGTAAAGCTGCGAGATGTGGGGTAGCCCAACGATTCCGGCGCCCATGACATGCCTCCTCTCACCCCCGCATAAGGGGCTTGGGCATGAAACGCACGAGAGGCTCCAAGGATCTGTTCCCGTGCCGCGGCGCGTGGTGTCGGTGGGACGCTTACTCCGGATCCTCGTCCGTCTTCGTGATGCCCCAATCCCTGAGACGCTTGAAGAGGGTGGATCGTGCCAGCCCGAGCTCCTTGGAGACGCGCTCCCGGTTGTTGTTGTGGCGGCGCAGGGCGATCTCGATGATCTGGCGCTGCGCGCGCTCCGTCATCTGCTCGAGGTTCATCCCCTCGGGGAAGTCGAGGGAGACGTGGGAGGCGGGAGCGCCCGCGGGCTCGCGGCTGTACTCCTGATCGAAGGAGATGTCGCTGGCGTCGATCTTGGGGCCCTTGCGCAGCAGCAGGGCGCGATGGACGACGTTGCGCAGCTCGCGGATGTTGCCGGGCCAGGGGTGCTGCTGGAGCTTCTCCAAGGCGGCGGGGGTGATCTTCACCGTCTGGCCTCGCGGAGAGTAGAGGCGCACGAAGCTGTCGGCCAGCAGGCCCAGGTCGCCCTTCCGGTTGCGAAGGGGCGGGAGCACCAGGGGGATGACGCAGAGGCGGTAGTAGAGATCCTCGCGGAACTTTCCCTCGCGAGCGGCGGACAGCAGATCGCGGTTGGTGGCGGCCACGACGCGCACATCCACATGGGAGGGACGGCTGGCGCCCACGCGCTTGATCTCGCCGTTCTCCAGAGAGCGCAGCAGCTTGGCCTGCAGCTCCAGCGGCAGCTCGCCGATCTCATCCAGGAAGAGGGTGCCACCGTGGGCTTCTTCGAAGGCGCCCCGGCGCGAGCCCTGGGCTCCGGTGAAGGCGCCCTTCTCGTGGCCGAACAGCTCGCTCTCGATCAGCTCCTTGGAGATGGCAGCGCAGTTGATGGGGATGAAGGGCTTGTCCGCGCGCGTGGAGCAGACGTGGAGGGCCTTGGCGACCAGCTCCTTGCCGGTGCCGGACTCGCCGAGGATGGCCACGGCGGCGGAGGAGGGCGCCACCCGCCCGATGAGCTCGACGAGGTTCCTGACGGACGGATCATTGCCGATGATGCCGTGGAAGGACGAGTCCTGCCGGCCCTGGGACAGCGGCTCGAGGATGATCTCCGTCTCGCCTACCCGGAGCGTGGTGTTCAGCGGCACCTCCACCTCGAAGATGCGCGCGGAGCCCAGGAAGGTGCCGTTGGTGGAGTTCAGATCCACCACATGGAAGAGGCCCTCCTTGCGTGTCACCTTGAGGTGGCGGCTGGAGATGAAGCGGTCCTGGACGACGATGGTGCTGGACGGCTCCTTGCCGATGGTGAAGCTCTCTCCGCTGAGCTCGTGGAGGAACTCGGTGCTGCCCTGCTTCACGCGCACCTGGGCGGGCATTGCCTCCTGATCCTGGGGATCCTTGGCCTGGACGTCCGTGCGCCGACCCACGCCGGTGGGGCCTTCGCTCTCGATGGAGCCTCGCTCGCGGAACACAGCGCGCCACTGGCCCAGCGCGATGTCTGCGCCATCCGGGAGCACTCCCTGCTTCATCACCTTGCCGGCGACCACGGTGCCGTTTCCGGACAGATCCTCGAGCTGGCAGGTCTTCCCGTCATGGACGAGCGCCAGGTGCTGGCGGCTGACCTCGGGGTCGGGGATGACGACGTCGCACTTCTCGCCGCGGCCGAGCACCACGCGCGCTTTGTCGAGCGCGAACCTGAGCACTTCCTCGCCACGTCGAAAGAACACCAGCTCCGGCATGCCAGCCTCCGTGAGGAACGGAGTGGCTTTATACGCCGGGTGGCGCTCTTGGCAACTTGGTGGACCTGACAGGTAGGTGAGAACCGACTCGCCGCAGTGGGTTGGATGTGAGCGCCAAGCTCTGATCCCGGGAGTAGAAGACTCAAGCAAGGCTCCCCTGTCTGCGGGGCTTGGCACGAACCTGTTAGACAAGCAGAGCGGTCTTGGCAGCGTGGCTCACTGCTTCACGACGATCTTGACGTTGGCGGTGAGACCGCTGGAGAGCAGACGCACGGTGTTGGCGTTCGGCATCATCAACGTGAAACCGCCTCCGAGGCTGAGTCGTGTCCGGCCGTCGCTGCCGTTGCCTCCTGTCGAGGCACCGTCCCAACCGCTGTAGCAGGTAGGTTGACCGTACCCTCCCAACCCTCCCACCGCAGTGATGGTTCCTGCGTATCCCGCGAGTGTCTCGATGCGGATGGATCCTCCCGCGCCGCCTCCACCACCTCCTCCCGCGATGTAGGTGCAGCTATTGGTGGCCAGATATCCCTGGGTGCCATTTCCTCCGCTCGAGTTCAAGACGCCGTAGTTGGTGAACGTGGCTGCCCGGATGAATGTGATTCCCCCTCCGTTTCCTCCCACTCCGTATTCAGGTGGCTGCGTCACGGGTCCACTGGGGGGGTGGTGATTTCCTCCTCCTCCTCCTCCTGACCCCATGAAGAGCAGCCGGAGTTCATCATCACCGTAGGGAGCCGAGCGAAGCGTCCTCGCGCTCAACAAGTAGCCTGACACCCCTAGCGAACCGGGAGAGGCGTGGGCGCCTCCGTGTCCGCCGGTCATCCCTTCGCTGTTGGAGGCGACCCCGCCGGCTCCACCCCCTCCGTTTGGCGCGGCTGTATGGATGCCGTTGGCGAGGGTAATGGGGCTGCGAATCGAAGGGCCGGTAGGGCTCTCTCCCGTGAAGGGACCGCCCGTCGCCACGGTGTAGGGCTCGACGGTGCCGTTGCTGACGCCTCCGAGAAATCCCAAGCCCGATACATCGATGACGCCGCCCGGCTGGATCAGCACAGTACCTCTGGCCCGAAACGCGAGGACTCCGCCGGTCGTTCCATCCCAGGCGGATGCGGTGACGGTCGCCCCTGAACTCACTGTCATGTTCGCGTACTGCGGGACACGCAATGCCACATCGCGGGCCGTTTCACTGCTGGAGTAGCTGTTGCTCAGAGGCGCAGTCAGGGTCAGCGTGGTTCCGCCCAGTGTGGCGACCGTGTGTTCCTCCCACTGTCCCGCTCCTGGGCCTCGCATCTGGAGGATCAAGACGATGTTGCCCGTCAAGAACCCGGTGATGCTGGCGACGGTGAGCGCGGTGGTGCCCTCCGTCCCCGTGGCAGAAGTCCGGGTCTGATCGATGCGCTGGAGCCCGCTAACTGTGAGCGCTCCATCTCTGCCATCGCCGAGCAGTGTGGCCGCAGCCACACCCGTGGCCAACTGCGTATAGGTCACCCCGTTGTCGGAGGTGGTGTAGGCAGCGGCGACCACGTCGAACGTACCCCAGTTGTGGATGGCGTCGAGAGGGCTCGCTTGCGAGACGGTGCCGCTCACCACGAACGGGGGTGTATCGCCTCCCGAGGGCCCCTGTGGCCCAGTCGGTCCTTGTGGGCCCGTGGCACCCGTGGGCCCTACCGGCCCCTGTACTCCGTTTGCTCCTTGCGGGCCCCTTTCTCCTTGCGGGCCCGCTGCTCCCTGCGGCCCCGCTGGCCCTACAAGTCCCTGTGGGCCCGCAGGACCGGGGTCTCCCTTGGGACTTGGCTCTGTTTTCGAGCAGCCGAGCACCACAAGAAGCAGGATCCCCGCCCAACGGATGGGTGTGACAGTCATGGTCTACGTCTCCAAAGCTGAGAAGGGATTCTGAGCGCCTTCCTGTCCGCGGCACAGAACACGCGGAGGGTAAGGAAGGCCGGGACTCGGGCTGTACCACGGAAGGAGTATCGCTCCTGACCCGAGGCGAGTCGGCGGAGCCGTAGCTTGGGCAAAACCCGCAACCCCAACTTCCGGGGGCCACCTGCCGGGCGCAGCCTGCACCAACCTGTCTACTTGTATGACAGGTTCGTTCCAGGCCCCGCCGCCAGCAGGCTCCCCCCCACCAACCTGTCTACTTGTATGACAGGTTCAGTCCCGGCGCCGCCAGCAGGTCCCCCCGAATCCCGGCCTGGGAAGAGGGGCAGGGGCCTGTGCACTCAGCTGCCGGGGGACGGTATGCGCCTTGGCCCGGGGTGCGGCCTGCAGACCTCCAAGTCGTTCATCGGCCTGGGCCTGAGCCGACGGAGGCTCCACCGACTTGCCCGAGTGCCTCCGTAAGCGCCAGCGGAGGATTGCGGAGCTGAATGCCTACCGGCCGCCAGAGCCGGAGGAGTGGCTGCCCGCAAACGCGGCTCTACCCTCGGATGTGCCGGACACCCAGGCGGCGCTGGAGCACTATTCGCTGCTGGCCGAATACCTGGTGGCGCTGCTGCACGCCGAGGTGCCTGCCGTGTTCGAGCAGACCCCTGAGTCGCTCACCGACGTGGACTACCAATTCTGGCACGACAGATTCCCGGAGGTCTTCGAGCGGGAGAACATCGACGCGCGGGCGGTGCCGGCCGTGGGCGCCTACCTGAGGCAGGTGCTGGTGCGTCACCTCGGGGGGCAGTGGATATCGCGCCAGAAGCTGGAGGAGGCGCAGGTGCGCGTGGGCCAGCGTGTCTGGCTGCCGTTCCTGCGCGCCTACAAGTACATGCGCACACGCCAGTCGCTGCTGGGCTTCTCCTTGACCCAGCTCTACCGCGAAGCCCAGCGGCACTGGCACTGACACCGCAGAACGATCCGCCAGAGGCACCGCGGAAAGAATGGGCCGTCCCCAGGCTCAGAGCTGCTCGTCAGCGCTTGCCCAGGAAGGACAGCTTGCCCAGCGAGCCGCTCAAGCGCCCCGAGCGGAACTTCGGATCTTCCTTGTCCGGCGGGAGGATGGAGAGCCCCAGCCCCGCCGTCCCCAGCGACTTCACCAGCTCCGGCTCGACACGAATCTTCACGTCCATGGCCGGCTCGATGTACTGGATGCGCTTGCCGAGCTTCAGCGTGCCGGTGCCCAGGATCTCCAGCTGATCGCCGCCCAGCCGCAGCTTGTCCACGGTGCCCTGGCCCTTCTCGAAGCGGATCTGTGCCGTCAGCTCGCCCACGGGGATGCGCGGCAGTCCCCCTGGGAAGAGCAGGGCCACGGGGCTGCCCTTGCTGGCCACGCCCGAGCCCTCCACGCTCCCCTTGAGCAGCAGGTTCTGCCCATCGAGCACCAGCTCCCCGTCCGCCTGGGACAGATCGGGCTCTCCCGGCCGCCCAGCCGCTCCCGGCGCCGCCGGCAGGCTCAGGGTCAGCGAGCCGTTCAAGCTCCCCTCCAGATCCAGCCCGGAGAAGTTCTTCAGGTTGCCTTGAGCGGGATCGAGCTTGTCCAGCTTCACCCGAACCTGCAGATCCTTGCGCCCGCCGATGTTGCCGGAGATCTGCCCGCCCATGGCGTCAGCCTGGAAGGCCGCCCCCAGCGGGAAGAGGGTGGGACGAAGCGACAAGGCGTCGATCGTCACCGCCTCGCCCAGCTCCGCCGGGCCCAGCATGCGCGCCGTGGACGGATCGCCGCTCGTCAGCGCCGCGATCGTCTCGCTGCTGAGCGGCGCGGGTGGCTGGCTGATGCGCACGCCCCTGGCTGCCAGCCCGAAGAAACCCGGCCGCAGCGTGTCGATGCGCACCACGTAGCCCATCTTCAGCGCCTCGGTGGCGACGCGTGCGCGCAGCGTGCTGTACGGGAACGTGAGGAAGAAGCAGAGGACGAGGGCGAACAGCGAGAAGGCGCTGTAGCCGAGGACGATCTTCCAGCGGGCGGTCTTGGTCTCGGTGGCCATGATCTCACTGCGGCGGCTGAGGCTGCTGCCCCGGCTTGAGCTTGTAGGTGGCGACGGTGGCCCATGCCGTCAGGGACTCGGAGGCCGGGCGCGGCTCGA
>NZ_DASPHO010000098.1:0-3524 GCF_035629615.1 Hyalangium sp.
CCGCGCCACCTTCGTCTGCCGCGCCACCTTCGTCTGCCGCTTGACCTGATCACGCCGCTGAGTCTTCGCCATGGTCTCGTCTCCCTGAGGTGCTGGTTGCTTGTGCCGTACTCGACCACCCGACCCGCCGCCGCCCCGCGCATTCCTCAGGAGCAACCGTCATGCCGCGTGACAACCCCCTGTTTTCAGGAGGTATGCTCGATCCGAAAGGATCAGGCTCCCCCCTGATGCGGCTGTCGTTTTTTCAGAACGGCGCCGATGACCGGAACGAATGACCGACCCGCCTCAGCCCTGCGTACGAGGGAACGTCAACCGGTGTACATGTTGTTACAAAGACATGTGTCGCCGCGGCGCGTCACCTGCCTCTCGCCAGGACTCCTTACACCACGGACAATTTGCTTTTGGCGGCTTTAGCCGTTTCAATGGAAGTAGGGGGATCCCCGAGGTGCCAGAACGATGGACCTGAAGACGCGCCCGCCCAAGGCCGAGCCCGGAACGAGCGATCCCTTCGCGAACTCCCAGATAGTCGGGCAGTCCATTCTCGCCATCGTGGGCGGCATGGAGGTCGTGCAAGCCCGAGCCCTGCGAATCCTGGCGGAGTTCGGCATCTCACCCCTCAAGGCGGACGTCTGGTACCCGATGACGGCCCTCCTCAACTCCTTCCGGCTCATCTTCGAGAAGATCGGCCCCAGCACGGTGCGGGCCATCGGCCGGAAGATCCCCGAGAACGCGCACTTCCCCTCGGACATGGATTCTTTGGAGAAGGGACTGCGCTCCATCGATGTTGCCTACCATATGAACCACCGGGGGACGGACGACATCGGTGGCTACCACTACGACCAGACGGACCGGCGCAGCGCGAGGATGGTGTGCGACAACCCGTACCCCTGCGATCTGGATCTCGGACTGATCGAGGCTATCTGTGATCGCTTCCGTCCCAAGGACGCGCTCTGGGTGCGGATTGAGCACGATCCGAAGACCTGTCGTCGAAGAGGAGACTCTTCCTGCACGTACAACATCGCCTGGTAGAGCAACTCGCCAGGTCGGATGGCTAAGCAAGAACCTCGGCCGTTTGGGAACCGGTAGGTCGGGCGTTATCATCAGCAAGGTCGGGAGGAAGCCATGAAGGTCGTCCTGGAGCACATCACCGCGCGGCAAGAGGTATTTGCCAGCCATCCCTTCTTCGAGGATCTGAAACAGGACCGGCCGGTCGAGCAAATCATGGCTTTCGCGCCCCGGCTGGCTTTCTGGGTGATGACCTTCCAGGACGTGCTGCGGCTGAACGCGCACTTCATCACCGACCCGGGCTTGAAGAAGCTGGCCGTCCAGCACCGCTCCGAAGAAGTGGGCCATGACCGGTGGTTCTTCGAGGACATCCAGGAGATCACCGGCAAGCAGCTCTCGGTGAGTGCCCTGTACGGCCGCGCCCACACCGCCATCCGGGACGCCACCTACGCGCTCATCTCCGAGGTGTACCGGCCGATGGATGATCGGCTGCGCATTGTCCTGGTGCTGACCATGGAGGCCACCAGCCACATCTTCTTCGGGCGCACCTCCATCATGGTGTCCGCGAAGGGCTGCGGCCAGCGGCTGCGCTACTTCTCCGACTTCCACGTGCAGGTGGAGCAGCAGCACGAGGTGTTCGAGGAGGAGATGGAGCGGCGGCTGCGCTCCCTGGAGCTGACCCCGGAGCTGCGCTTGCAGGCGGTCGCGCTGGTGGATCGCGCCTATGCCGCCTTCGAGCTGATGCTCCAGGGGCTGCGCACGGAGATCAACGCCCCCGTCGAGCCGCTGATGCCGACCCGGCTGCCGGAGCCCCTGTCCGCGGCCTCCACCTCGCGCCCGCACGTCGCACCGGCGAAGCCAGACTCCGCGACGGAAGAGCGCGAGGCGCACCCACAAATCCTGGCGGTCTAGCCAGGCTCCCGGCACGAAGCCGCGGAGTGCCTCTGAGAGGACTCCGCGCGCGGCGGGCGCTACTTGGGAGGCGGCGAGAGGACGAGGATGAGCTCCCCGCCCACGTGCTTGCCGGCCCTCTGGTAGACGGAGCCCTGACGCCCCAGCTCTACGTCCACGCCGGACTGGCGGGGGATCTCCACGCGCACCGTGGCGATGCCCTCCTTGAGTCCCAGCAGCTTCAGCGAGGCGTTGACGCCGTTGGGCAGCCGCACCTCGGTGGGCTTCTCCGCGGCCAGCTCGAGCGTCTCCAGCGACAGCCGCTTGAAGGAGGTGAAGCTGAAGTTCTGCTTGCGGAACGTCTCCTTCATCTGCGCCAGCTCGGGCGGCTCCACGGCGTCGCCCTTGTTGGAGGCGAGCACCACCTCCACCTGGAGCTTCACCTTCTGCTCCTGCGCTTGAGCCGCCAGGGGCGAGAGCAGCAGCCCCAACGAGAGCAGCGCCAGCATCGCCGTCGAGTGCATCCTCACAGAGAGCCTCCCTTGGGAGCCGGGTCGTCCTTCTTTGCCGGCAGCGTCTTCTGGGGAACGTTGCCCAGGGGCGCCTCCTCCATCTCCAGCTCGTCGCTCTGCGCCTCGTCGCCGCCACCCAGCGCGGGGGAAGCCCCGTGCGAGTGCGAGTCCTGATCCACGAGCCAGATGATGGTGCTGCCGTTGTCCGTCTCCATCACCACCGGGGCGACCTTGGCGGGCTCATAGGTGCGCACCGCCTGCACTGTCATCCGCTCACCGGCGTAGCCCGTCGGAGCCCTGCTGCCCAGCAGCAGCGGCACGGCCACCAACATGAGCACCGCGGCCGTGGCCAGCGAGGAGACCATGGCGGTGCGCTGGTAGAGGAACATCTCCGAGAGCGACAGGCGCAGGCGCTCCAGCAGCGGCGGCTTCTCCGGCGTCACCCGCGCCATCACCTTCTGGGTGAAGTCCTTGAAGTCCACCTCGTCCACCGCCATGTCCAGGCCCACGCGCAACAGCCCGGACTCGGCGCGCAGGTCCGCGGCGCGTCCCGTACACGCCTTGCACGCGGACAGGTGACGCTCGATGTTCACGCGCTCGGTGGGAGAGATCTCCCCGTCGATGTAGGGAGACAGCAGCGGGATGAACCGCTCGCACGCAGGATTTCCGGCCATGGCTTCACCTGGGTTGTTGGCAACTGCCCCTGTGTGACGCGAATTCACTGCCGATATTCCAAGCCTGCCTACTCACTGCCCACTCCGCTCTTGGCCTCGTCCAACTCCAGGTATTGGCTCAGGATTTTCTGAACCTTGGCCCGGGCGTGGAACAGCCGGCTCATCACCGTGCCCTTGGGAATGTCCAGGGTGCGGGACAGATCCTCGTAGGACATGCCCTCCACCTCTCGGAGCAGGAGGATGGCGCGGTGCTTCTCCGGGACGGCGGCCAGGGCCTCCTGGATCTTCTCGGCCAGCTCGCGCCGGAGCGCGCTCTTCTGGGGGTTGGTGCCCAGGCGGCTGCCCAGCGCGCCAATGTTGGCCTCGGACACATCCATGGGCATCGTCTCGTCGAACTCCACGGCCTCGCCCCCCGCCCCAGCCCGCTTGCGGATGATGTCGA
>NZ_DASPHO010000099.1:0-8985 GCF_035629615.1 Hyalangium sp.
ACCGCGCCGCCGTGGTCGCGCCGGTTCTGCACCCAGCCGAAGAGAACCACCTCCTGGCCAATATGCTCCTTGGTGAGCTGGCCGCAGCTATGGGTACGCTTGACCTCGGTAATGAACGGGACTGCCATGACACCGCCTGCGTTGTTGAGCGTTTCGGGAAGAAGAAGGGGCGGCACCATACGGAGCGTGGAAACGATGCGTCAAGGAATCCGGAGGCCAGGCCGTCCCCTCCCACCGTGGGGGTTCTGCCTGCTGCTGGCCCTGGGGGCCCTGCCCGCCCGCGCGGCCACCCTCATCGCCGAGCTGAGTGCCAGCCAGGACTCCCGGGCGTGGACGCTGCTGGGAGATGTGGAGCTGCGCGAGGACAGCACGTTCCTCACCTTCGGCTACAGCGGCCTGATCCCCGGCCCCGACACCGCCCCCACCCACCAGCTCTCCCTGGGGGTGGACCAGGCCCTGTCCGATCACTGGCTCGTCTCCGGCGGGCTGATTGCCAGCCTGCCCAAGACGACCCTCACCCCGCTGGCCCGGGAGATGCCCCGGCTCGGGCTGCCGGCCCTGGGCGCGCGGACCTCCTATAGCAGCCAGGGGCTCGCCCTCTCGGCGGGCTACGACTCGGGCGGGCTCTCGGACGTGGAGTACGGGCTGGACGTGGGCGTGGGCCTCACCCGCTATCCCCTGCGCCGGGCGCTCGTCTCCCGCCGAGAGGGAGAGCAGCCCCGGGTCATCTTCCAGCGCGAGGAGCAGCTGGGCGTGCTGAGGCCCTCCCTGGGAGCGCGGCTGCTGCTGGGGGCCCACTGGGAGCTGGGCCTGCGCGGCGGCCTCTACCTCTATAGCGACGATCCGCTGAGCACCGGCCAGTTCTCCGAGGAGGAGCAGCAGGCGCTGGCCGAGCGCTATGCCCAGGTAGGAGACGATCGTCCCCTGCAGCGTACCTTCCTGGAGGATCTGTACCGGGATCTGGGCAGCGCGGTGGCAGGCCGGCTGGGGACGGTGACGGGCCTGCCCAGCGCCCCAGCCCGCTTTGAAGTGAAGCCCTCCGTCACCTGGATCCTCAACTCCACCGTGCGGGGACAGCTCTCCTACGCCTTTACCGGCTACGTGCCAGGCCAGGGCCACGGCCACTTGCTGGCCACCCGGTGGACGTTCCGCCTGGGCGAGCCTGTCCGGCTGTGGGCCTCCGTCGCCCTGCAGGTAGACGTTCCCGAGGAGAGCGACCCCTTCCGCACCGGGCTGGCCACACTGGGGGCGGAGTACACCTTCTGAATGTCCCGCCAGCCGTAGTAAAACCCCCGTCATGCATCGAACAGTCATTGCCGCCGCGCTCCTCTTCCTCGCCGCGTGCGAGCCCGTGCCGCAGGATCCGGTGAGGGTCCGCGCGCTCGTGCTCTCCGGGAACGGGAGCTACATCACCCAGGAAGTCACCCTCAACACCCTCACGGACATCATCCGCATGGAGGGGGATGTCGCGAAGCTGATCGGCGGCGCCCGGATCGTCCTGGACTCCACCGATCCGGAGCAGCAGGCGGCCAGCACGGAAGAAGGCTTCGCCAACGCGCTGGTCCAGGCCGAGGGCCGGCCCGTCACCGCCAACTGGATCACCCAGGACAACGTGCTCTGGCCGGCGGACTTCCACACCTGGAACCTCGTCACGGCCTATTACAACTTCGAGAAGTCCCGCGAGTACTTCAACACGGTGGGCAACATCCCCCTGGCGGACTTCGGTGGGCCCGCCACCGTCTACTACTTCCCCGACTTCATCCTGAAGGACGCCAACCCGGAGCCCATCAAGGACAACGCGTTGTGGTTCGCGCCCACGCAGTCCTTCATGCTGGCGCCCTTCGACGCGCTGCAGCGCGCCCCGCTGGCCATCAACTCCGGCATCATGTCGCACGAGTACGCGCACATGGTCTTCAACCGGAAGGTGTACGGCTCGCGCCGGCTCCCGCCTCCGATCCTCGAGTGGGGCGCTGTGGGGGCCAGCCCGGGCGCCAACCTGATCAAGGCCCTGGACGAGGGCCTGGCGGACTACCACGGCTACGGCGTCACCTGTAAGAGCGCCACCGGCTGCGACTCGCGCTTCTTCCGCACCTCCTTCGACGACAACCTGAGCAACGATCGCGATCTGGCCAAGACGGACCGGTGCGTGGACGCCTTCATGCGCGATCAGCTCAACAACGCCGCCCTGGGCACGTTCTCCGCGCAGGGGCTCGAGTACAAGCTGGGCTCCATCCTCGCCAGCGCGCTCTACCAGGCCGGGGAGAGCACCGGGCAGCGCGAGGTGCTCATGCGCGCCATCATCTCCGCCTACTCGGACGAGACGGCCAACAACCCGGGCCTCAAGCAGCTCGTCACCCTCAGCCAGAACAACCAGCAGAACTTCAACCTCACCTCCGTGGCCGCGGTGTTCATCAAGCATGTCACGGACGTGCCGCTGAAGACGGCGCTGTGCAACGAGCTGATCGACCACCTGCAGATCCCCGCCGCGAGTCTGGTGGGCCCTGGCCTTCCCTGCCCGGCCGCGGCCCAGGGCGGAAACACCTGCACCAAGCTGCCCCCTCCGTAAGCCATGAGGACCTCACCCTTGTACGCACGCCTCCTGCCCCTGCTCCTCGGGGCGCTCGTCCTCTCCACCCCCGCCCTGGCTCAGGACGAGGACGACGCTCCCCTCGCCTACCCGGATGATGACGAAGAGGTGGAGGACGCCCCGCGGAAGCTCCCCCCCCGCAGCAGCGATCCCACCGCCGACCATGACCGCATGGCCGACGAGCGCGCGCAGGAGGACGACTTCGAGCGCATGGCCGGCGACGATGACCCGAACAAGGGCTTCGCCGGGGAGCTCATCATGGGCGCCATGCTGCTCGAGAGCTCTCAGGGCCGCTTCGCCGATCCGACGTTCGGGCTCGGCCTGCGCTTCACCTGGGAGTACGGCCGCATCCTCAACAACGAGCCGCTGCGCGAGACGCTCTGGCTGGACGTGCGCTGGATGATGGCGGGCTCGAGCGCCGGCACGACGCTCATCAACGGCAGCTCCCGCAACCACTACTTCTCGCTGGCGCCCGCGTACGAGTTCGTCTTCGGCGCCGAGAAGACCTACGGCGTCTTCGGGCAGGTCGGCGGCGGCTTCGCCTACCAGAGCACCTCCCTCGCCATCGGCGAGGAGCTCACGCCGGTGAAGGGCATCAAGCCCCTGCTCCAGTACGGCGTGGGCTTCCGGGGCCGGCCTCGGCTCTCGGAGCGGATGAGCCTCTCCTTCCGCCTGGAGCTGATGCGCTTCCGCCGCGGTTATATGGATGACACCTTCGTCGGCGGCAGCATCGGCACGGCCTTCTGAGCGCTCGCCCCTTTCTCGGAAGTTGGAACCGGGGGGGAAGTTTTTTCCCCCCGGGGGGCCGTGAGCGCCTCCCTGCCTGACCGCGATCCCCTGCCATTTCTGGGCCTTGAGCCACCCAGGCCACTGGCACGTGTCGTGCTTATCCTTGGGGACGGGTGAGGGCGTATGAGCCGTGCAGCGACGGCCGACGTCCCAAGGTGGGAGGCGAGTGATGAACAGCGTACAAGGCCGTCACCTCGATCCAGTCTGTGGACGACAGTTGGAGGAGCCAGAGGGGCAACCCTCGACGGAGTACAAGAAGCGCCGGTACTTCTTCTGCTCGGACCGGTGCCGCAGCGCCTTCGAGAAGCAGGCAGAGCGCTTCCGGCTGAGCGAGCTGGCGCGGGCCGGCGCGCTGCTGTCTCCCGGCCGCGTGCGCTGGGGCATCTCCTGAGGAGTTTCCTCTAGACTGGCCCTGACCGGGGTGTGGCGCCCTACCCCGGCAGGGGATGCGAAGATGCAGCGCTGGCTGATCCTCGGAGCCGTCATCGCCACGTTGGGCGCGCTGCTGTACCTCCACCTCGAGCCGGAAGCGTCGTCCTCCCTACTGACTGCCGAGGATGAACCGCGCGGCACCTCTTGGGACGGCGCGCGGCAGTGGCTCCCTTGGGGGGTGAGCCTCCCAGAGGGCGAAGCCCACGAGAGCGGACCGCCGGCCGAGCCCTCCGGGATGCAGCCTGCCGTCGCGAGCGAGGAGGACGTGCCGGACCTGCCTGGGACCTTTTCCCTCTGGGGCCAGGTCACGGATGAGAACGGACAGCCCATCGAGAAGGTTCGCGTCCGTGCCCGTCCCAGCGACAACTCCTTCGCGGAGACGAGGGCCCGCTGCGAGACGGATGCGCAGGGACGATTCCGCCTCCGGTCGCTCTTCCCAGGGCACTATGACATCTCCTTCCAGAGGGACCGCTTCCTGCCCCAGAAGCTCGAGACCTGGGCGCTCACCGCGAACCCGCCTCCGCTCACAGTCATGCTCCTGTCGGCCCCCACCATCCAGGGCCGCGTCGTGGACGCCAGCGGCACCCCCCTCGGTGAAGCACGGGTCGAGCTCTACAAGCTGGAGCGCAGGGTTGTGCCTCACCTGGAGCCATCACCTCCCGGGGAGCTGGCGGAACTCCGCGGGCTCCGAGAGAAAGCGATTCGCTCCTTCGAGGAGAGCACCCTGACGGACTCGAACGGCACGTTCATCCTGGACGCGCCCAAGCCCGGCACCTGGATCGTCCAGGCCGAACACGAGGGCTTCAACGCAGTCGAGCGGGAAGTCTCTTCGCCCGCAAAGGACGTGTGGCTCGTGCTGGGAGTGGGCACGAGGATCGACATCACCGTCGTGGATGAACAGGATCGCCCCGTCCCCCACGCGAGCGTGGGGCTGTGGCGGGACGGCGGCGACGAGTCCTTCACCGCCAAGGTCACCACCGACGAGGCGGGGCATGCAGGCCTGCAGGGGCTGGAGGCCGGACAGTACGGGCTGGTGGCGATGCCTCCAGAGAAGGCGGGATTCCGGACGGCGACCGCGTCGCTGACCGTGCGCGGGGAAAAGGCCCAGCAGGTGCTCCTCCGGTTCCAGGAAGGCTTGCGCCTCTCGGGAGTGGTCACCAACCGCGCCGGGACTCCCCTCCCAGAGGTAGAGGTGAGAGCCTCCGCTCTGCTGCACCCGGCGCTGGAGCACCAGCCCCTGGAGGACATCCCCGCGAGTCTGCTGGCCTCCCTGGCGCCGGGGGTGGCCTTCGAGGACTCGTCAGAGTGGCGGGCCTTCCTTCTACGGCTGAGGTTCGACCGCTTCAGCGCTCCGCTCCAGGGACGCACCGGGCCAGACGGACGCTTCACCCTGCCGCATCTGCTGCCGTTCTCCTATCGGGTCTCCTTTGAAAAGAAGGGGTATGCCTTGGCCGAGCGCCCGAGCGGAGGGGCATCCAGTGCTCTCCCGGGAGCAATAGATGTCTCCCCGAGCCAGGGCGAGCTGCGCGTCGTCCTGACCTACAACGGGCGCGTGTCGGGACGAGTGGTGCGCGCCGGGGATGGCGAGCCCCTCACCCACTTCCTGATCGATGGCGAGCCCTACACCAGCCCGGACGGCACGTTCACCCTGACCGCGGGGGAGCCTGGGGCCCACACGATGAAGATCCTGGTGCCCGAAGTAGGGGGCCTCCATCGGGAGTATGAGACACGCGAGGGCGAGGACGTGGATCTGGGCGACCTCGTGTTGGGAGAGGGACGCCCAGTACGCGTACGGGTGGAGAACAGCGTGACCTCGCTGCCCATCTCCGATGTCCGCCTGCAGCTGCAGGAAGAACTGCAGGGCGGGGAGCCGGCCCGAGTCGAGCAGGTGAGCGATCTCAGCGATATCGAAGCGTTCGAGAGGATCCCACCGGAGCCCGGGTACTCAAGCCAGCAGGAGGGCCCCCGCGCGCTCACCGAGCTGGAGCTGGGCGTCGAGGACCCGCCCAAGACGACGCGGGATGGTACCTGCCTGCTACCGGATGTGCCAACCCGGCCCCTCGTCCTCCTGGCGAGACGAAAGGGCTATGAGCCTGCGCGCGTAGCGCTCTCTCCTGAAGAGCACGAGGTCACCCTTCGCTTGCGACCCTGGGCCACCGTGCAGGGATGGGTCCGGGTCGGCGGAGAGCCCATCGCCGAGGGGGACGTGAACTTCTACACCCTGGAGGGTGACCGCCTGACGGGCCTGGAGGTGAGAAATGGCTGGTACTCGGGCCATCACTTCCCACCAGGGACCTACATGGTGCAGGCGGATTGCGACAGCTGTCCGGCTCCGAAACCCGTCTTCGTGGCGCAGTTCCTGGAAGTGCCGGGCCCCGGAGGCAGGCTCTCGCTGGACTGGCAAGAGGCGCGCGGCGCCACCCTGGAGGTCCTCGTCCCCCCTGGGTTGGGCCGGCTCACGCTCCTCCAGGGCCACCCCCCTCTTCCCACCACGTCCAAGCAATACGACGCGATCGCCCGGGCTCACCATCCTCGCGAGCACCTGGAGAGCACCCCAGGGTTCCGTTTCCGCGACGTTCCCCCGGGCCGCTACACCCTCCTCTTCTCCTACGAGAGGAGCGATGGGAATGACTTCTTCCAACGGCGAGAAGTGGACGTCCCTGTGACCGGGGTCCTCCGCATCGAGCTGCCACCCGATGACTCAGCACCGCGAGAACATGCGGAGGAATAGGGACGCCTGAAGCGCCCCGAGCAGGCTACCTGTCCCGTGTGAAGGCGGCCGCGAGGATCTGGGGAGAGAAGAGGAAGAGGTGGTCAACCACCTCGAAGCCCAACTTCCGCGCCAGGAGGCCAGAGGCAGGGTTGTCCTCCGCGGCGCACCATACCGGCTCCCGGCCACGCGCCCTCATGGTGCGAGCCACCGCAGTCACCACCTGGGCAGCGAACCCACGCCGGCGATAGGGCTCGAGTGTATCGATCGAGATATCCCAGAGCGTCTCGCTGACTGCCCCCGCGTAGGAGAACGAGACGGGAAGCCCCTCACAGAGGGCTGTCGCGACCGGCACACGCTCGAGCGCGGCAAGCAGCTCGGCATGCAGCTCCTCGGGGACATGCGTGAGACGCGCTTCGTCGCCCGGGCCCAGCCACTCGATATTGCCTTCGCTCGCGAGGGAGGCGCCGTCTGCCAGACGCGCGAGTGTCGCCTTCGTTCCAGCAGCGCCGAGCATCCGAGCCAGATACGGCTGGTCGTCGGGGACCACCACCAGCTCTGCCTCCGGTGCCTCCCGGAACGCCTCCGCGAGCAGGTGCGCAGGCGGATGGCCGAGGGCAAAGAGACCGGCCTCGCCAACCTCCCCAGCACGAACCACCCCCGCTTGGATCGTCCCGTAGAGGGCAGCCGGAATGCGCTCGAGCAGCGCACCTCTCAGCTCCAGCCACCGGGGGACATCTGGGAGTTGCGAAAGAAGCTCGGAGAGTGGGTCCACGCAAGCAGCCTGCCACTCCGCGCATCGCGCAGCCACCACCGTCCCGAGCAGCGCCATCTCCAGCGCGGCATGGGATAGCGGTGGCCAGTCCTGAGCGACGGCGGCGCGCTAAGCTTGCCAACGGTCTATGCTGCCGGCGGGAGGTGAGCCCCATGGAGTCCACGCTCGTGACGGTGCTGTTCACAGGCCTGGTGGTCTCGGGGCTGGTGAAGCTCTCGGCGCTGGGAGTCGGATGGGGACTGGCCCGCACACGGCTGGCGGAGCGGTGGCGGGTGTACCGGCGAGCGCTGGCACCCGGGCAGCTTCGCAGCGAGGCGTGGGCTGCGGTCGGGGTGGTGCTCTGCGATGCGCTGCTGGTGGGGCTGTTCCGGTACTTCTCGGGCCCCCGCATGGCACCCTTCAGCGTGCCCGTGGCGCTGCTGTCGTACGCGTGGATGTTCGTGGGCTTCGAGGTGTGGTTCTACGTGACGCATCGGCTGCTGCACACGCGGCGGCTCTACCGCTTCCATTCGCAGCACCACGTGGCGCAGGTGACGGAGCCGCTCACCTCCCTGTCCTTCTCGCTGGTGGAGCGCCTGGTGCTGATGGGGGGCGGCATGGGCATGGTCGTCCTGGCCATGCAGGTGATGCCCGTCACGCAGGCCGGCGTCATGGGGTACATCCTCACCAACTACTTCCTCAACGTGGTGGGGCACAGCAACACCGAGTGGCTGCCCCGGCGCTTCGTGTCCTCGTGGGTGGGGCGCGTCTTCTTCACGCCCACGTTCCACGCGCTGCACCACGCCCGCTACCAGGGGCACTACGGGCTCTTCACCGTGGTGCTGGACCGGTGGTTCGGCACGGCGTTCCACGACTACACGCTGGTGCACGCCCGGGCACGCGAGGGCCAGGGGTTGGTGCGCATCGGAGAGCGGCTGTCCCCTGTCCCCGTTCCGGAGGCGCTCCCCGCCACGCAGAGCGAGAGCAAGGCCGCCTGATCGATACGGCTTTGCCGGCTCTGTCTCCAGGGGTAGACAGATCGCCCCACCTGCGAGCAAGCCGTGACCCTGCCCATCTCCCGAGACGACCTCCGCGCCGCCCACGAGCGCATCCGCCCTTACATCCGCCGGACGCCCGTGTGGAACCTGCCGAGCGGAACCCTGGGGCATGACGGCCCGGTGAGCCTGAAGCTCGAGTTCCTCCAGCACGCCGGCTCGTTCAAGCCCCGAGGCGCCTTCAACACCCTGCTGACGCAGCCGATCCCGAAGGCAGGCGTGGCAGCGGCCTCGGGAGGCAATCACGGCGCGGCGGTCGCCTATGCGGCGCGACAGCTGGGCATCCCGGCGCGCATCTTCGTGCCGGAGATCTCGAGCCCCGCGAAGGTGGAGGCGATCCGCCGCTTCGGCGCCGAGGTGGTCATCGGCGGCCAGCGCTACGCCGATGCGCTGAGCGCCTGTGGCACGTACATCGCTGAGACGGGCGCACTGTCCGTCCACGCCTATGACGCCCTCTCCACCATCCAGGGACAGGGCACAGTGGCGCTCGAGTGGGAGGAGGATGCCCCCGGGCTCGACACGGTGCTCGTGGCCGTGGGTGGCGGCGGGCTGATCGCGGGCATCGCGAGCGGGTGGGCAGGGCGAGGCATCCGGGTGGTCGGCGTTGAGCCCGAGGGTTCGTGCGCGCTGCATGCGTCGCTGGAGGCGGGTCGCCCGG
>NZ_DASPHO010000100.1:0-16776 GCF_035629615.1 Hyalangium sp.
AGGGGCCATCTCCAGGGCCCCCAGCTTGTCCCCGCTGGCCTCATAGATGTCCAGACGGAAGCCGGTCTGGCCGCTTCGGGTGGTCTCGGTCCCGTGGCAGTTCGAGGTGCAGTACGCCGTGAGCAGGGGCTGGATGTCCGCGCACCAGGTGGGCACGGGGCCCGGCGCAGGCCCCCCCCCATCCGCAATGTCGGGCAGGCCGAGCAGCTCACAGGTCCGACCTGCACCCGGGCGCACCGCGATGCAGACGTACGGATCCGGGCAATCCTCCGCGCTCTCACAGCTCTTTCCGGCAAAGTCACTCACCGAGACGACACAGCCCACGATGGCGACGGCGGCGGAGAGGTACAGACTGGCGACGGCTCTTTTCATGGTTGGCTCGGTTGCCCCCGCTCCTAGGGAGTGCCCCCATCACAGAAAGGCGCTCCGGCTGCTGCCCAACGGCCCAACACCGCACGCTCGGCATCGGAGGGCGCGGTGCTGCCCGGTGGGGGCATGGTCCGGAGATCGAATGCACGGGCCTTGATACGGGCAGCCATGTCCTTGGCTCCCCTGGGCTGCCCCGCCTCCGCCTCGTAGTAGTCCAGCCGGAAATCGGTACGGCCGCTGCCTGTGGTCACGGCTCCGTGACAGCTCGAGACACAGGTAGCCTCGAGGATTGGCTGGACGTTGGCGCAGTACGTGGGCGTGACCCCGCCGGCATCGGGCGTCCCCCCATCCACGGTGGACCCGGGCGGTGGGTAGATGACCTCGCAGAAGCGCAACCCCTCCGGCCCTGTACAGGCGTAGGCCTCGGGGCAGTCCGCGTCAGACAGACACGTGCGGTCCGCCAGCTCGTCCTGGGAGATGATGCAGCCCGCCGCCGCCAGCATGGCCGCGAACACGAGAGATCCACCTTTCAACCTTGCGTCCACGCGTCCTCGTCAGAAGTGATAGGTGAGGCTCGCCGCGTCAGCGGCCGGCTCGGGAAGGAACTCCAGCAACAGCCCATAGGCGAGCGTGAGGCCCGCAACCCCATACATCATGTTCGAGGTGGCCGCAGCGGTGCGGGCCCGGTTCAACGCGGCGCTGGACTCTCGGGCCGTCTCGAGGCTCTCCGCTCGCCTGGCCTCTCCCCGTGAGAAATAGCCGAAGCCTACCCCTCCGAGCAGCAAGACCCCGCCCGCGACGTAGGCATAGCGGTGCCCTCGAATGAAGGGCTCGGGCTCGCGCGTGGGCGCATCCAGCGCAGCGGCGGGGATTGAGGCCGGCTGGGCCTTCGAGGCCTTCTCCGGCTTCGAGGCCGGCGCGGGAGCGGGCGCCTTCGGTTTGGCGGCCGCCGCTGGCAGGGCGATCGTCAACGCCAGAACGGAAGCGGCAAGCCTGCGGGTCGCGGTGGGCATGGAGGCGAGTATAGCGGCCCCTTCTCCCGCAGCAGCAGATCCGTGTGCGTTGACAGCGCAGTGGCGCGCTTGTAGTGCCTGTGCGTCCAGTCCAGGAGCGTCGGTCGTGACGATATGGGTCAACGGAGAAGCGCGTGAGGTGCCCGACGGCACGACCCTGTCAGCACTTCTCGAGCTGCTACGGGTAGGAGGAGGACCGGGCGTAGCGGTAGAGGTGAACGCGGAGGTAGTCCGGCGGGCCCGCCACGCCGAGCACCGTCTGCACCCACAAGATCGCGTGGAGATCGTCACCTTCGTCGGTGGCGGGTAGGAGCGCACATGAGCACTCAGGACACCCCTTTCACCCTCGCGGGCGTCACCTTTCAATCGCGGCTCATCATCGGCACGGGCAAGTACCCCAGCTTCGACGTGATGAAGCGCTGCCATGAAGCCTCCGGAGCGCAGTTGGTCACCGTGGCTGTCCGGCGCCTGGACCTGTCCGCACGGGGCGAGGCGTCGCTGATGAGCTGGATCGACACCTCCCGCCTCCGCCTCCTGCCCAACACCGCCCTCTGCTACACCGCCGAGGACGCGGTGCGCACCTGCCGGCTCGCCGAGGAGCTGGGCATGAGCAAGTGGGTCAAGCTCGAGGTGCTCGGCGATGAGAAGACCCTCTACCCGGACGTCGAGGAGACGTTGAAGGCAGCGCGAATCCTCGTGAAGGAGGGCTTCACCGTCCTGCCCTACACCACCGACGATCCCATCACCGCGCGCAAGCTGGAGGAGGTGGGGTGCGCGGCGGTGATGCCCCTGGCGGCGCCCATTGGCTCGGGGCTCGGGATCCGCAACCCCCACAACATCCGCCTCATCCGCGAGCTCGTGAAGATCCCCGTCATCGTCGATGCGGGCGTGGGGACGGCCTCGGATGCCGCCATCGCCATGGAGCTGGGTGTGGACGCGGTCCTGATGAACACCGCCATCGCTGGCGCGAAGGATCCCGTGAGGATGGCCGTGGCCATGCGCAAGGCCATCGAAGCGGGCCGGGACGCCTTCCTCGCCGGCCGCATCCCTCGCAAGGCGTACGCCTCCGCCTCCAGCCCCATCGAGGGGCTCGTCGAGTAGTGCCCGCGCTCCCCCGGCTGATTGTCATCACCGACTGGCGCATTCCCCGGGCCCGGCTGCTCACGGCCCTGGAGCGTGCGCTGGAGGCGGGACCCGAGGTGGCCGTCCAGCACCGCCACCCGGAGGCCCCCGCACGTGCCTTCCTGGAAGAAGCCAGGCTGCTCGCGGCGCTGTGTCATGCGCGCGGCAACCCGCTCTTCGTCAACGGACGCCTGGACGTGGCGCTCCTGGTGGGCGCGCACCTGCACCTGCCGGCCCGGGGCCTGACGGTGGAAGAGGTCCGCCCGCACCTGCCTGCCGGGTGCCAGGTCAGCGTTGCCGTCCACGACGCGCAGGAGGCCCGGCTCGCCCGAGGCGCGGACCTGGCCCTGGTGAGCCCCGTATATGCCCCAGGGTCGAAGCCTGCAGACACCCGTCCCCCACTGGGCCCGGAGGGTTTCCAGGCGCTGGCAGTGTCCCTCCCTTGCCCGGCCTTCGCGCTCGGCGGAGTAACCCCGGAGCGGGCCGCCGGGCTCCCTGTGGCGCACGGGTTCGCGGTCATCTCCGCCGTCCTGGAGGCAGAGGAGCCAGCCGCCGTGGCGCGGGCCCTGCTGCGCGCATCCGCTCACTCCTCCCAGTCCAGGCAGTGAGTCGCGGTATGCTGCCTCCCCCGTGAGCCCCCCTGCCGGCATCAAGGACCTGCGTCCCCTCGCCCTCGGCGAGCTCATCGACCGCTCCGCCATCTTCTGGCGTGCGCACCTCGTGCCGCTCTTCGTCCTCTGCCTGGCCTTCCAGCTGGTGGACTACATCTTCGCGAAGAGCGTCACGCTCACCCTCGAGAGCACCAATGGCCTCTTCCTCCCCAACCAGCAGCTCCAGGCCCGCGTCGACGAAGATCCCGCGGCCGTCACTGGAGAGCTTGGCTCCGCACTGCTGGCCCTGACCCTCCTCTTGTTCGTGCTCACCTGGACCTACTGGCTCTCCAGCCTGGTCGTCTCCCGGTATGTGGTGCCTGTCCAGCTCGGCGAGAGCGCTCGGCCAGCAGATGGCCTGCGCCGCGCCTTGCGTCGGCTGGGTTCCTTCACCGGGGCCTACCTCCTGTCCCTGCTCTGGGGACTGGGCATCGGCCTGCTGCTGGTGCTCCCGGGGGGGCTCCTCGTCGGTGCGGGAGCGCTCCTGGCCAGCACCTCCCCTGGCTCGAGCGCCGCGCTCGTGGGCATGGTGCTCGCCATCGTGGGGGCGATCTTGATCAGCCTGGGCGCGCTGGCCGCGTTCCTCTGGTACTTCCTGCGCTTCTCCCTCCTCGGGCCGGTGTTCGCCATGGAGGATCTGTCCGCCATCGATACCTTCCGGCGCTCCGGGGCACTGATCTCCGGGCGTGTCGCCCCCGGCTTCCTGGGCCGTGTGAAGGTCCGGGCGATGATCCTCCTGACCGCCGTGTCCGGAATCATCGTCGCCGTCAGCCTCACCTTCAGCCTCCCGGCCTGGATCGTCCGCGGAGCCTATGGACAGCTGTCCAACCCCTCCGCCGCGACGGCCCGCCCCATCCCTCAGGCCCTCCTCGTCCCCGTGGAGCTGTTCCAAGTCCTGGGACAGTCCATCTTCATCCCCCTCACCCTGGTCTTCTCCGCGATGTTCTATCTGGACATGCGGATGCGCCGGGAGGGGCTGGACCTCGAGCGCCGCCTCACCCACCGAAGCCCCGCTCCATGAGCTGCTCCTCTTCCTCGTGAGCGCCGCGTGCTGACCCTCGTCCTCCCCTTGCTGCTCGCCTCGGTGCCGTGCGCGGACCTGGAGGTGGACATCCGCCTCCTTGAAGAGACCGCGAAGCTCCGCCCCGCCGAGCTCTCCAGCATCGTGGACGGCCTCGAGTCACGCGCAGGGGGAATTCCGCTGCGCCCGAACGGTGACCTCTCTTCCGAAGAGCTCGCCCAGGACGTGGTAGCCCGGCTCCGTGAGGCCTGTGTCTTCCAGGAAGCGGCGGCGAGCTCACAGGCTCCCTTGCCCGTGAGCTCGCCGGATCGCCTCCGAGCCATCCTCGATCGACCCGAGTTCTCCCAGGCGCGCAAGCGCAACACCGACTTCCTTCAGCGCCTCATCCGCCAGGCCGACGCCTGGCTCAGCGGCTTCTTCCAATCCCAAGGTGCCCAGAGCTTCGCCGTCGCCACGCGCGCGGTGATCCTGGGGCTGGGTCTGGCGGTGGTGCTCTGGGGAGTGTTGCGGTTCCGCCGCTGGCGCCACCCCTCCGTGGCCTTGTCTCACCGCGACGCGGGCTCCGCCCTCCCGCTCGAGCTCGACTCCCCACGCGAGCACCTGAAGCGCGCCCGGGAGGCACTCGCCGCCGACCCGCGTCAGGCCATCCGCCAAGGGCTGCTGGCCCTGCTCTCCACCCTGGAGGAGCGGCAGCTGGCCCGGCCAGACCGCGTGAAGACGAACCGAGAGCTCGCCGCCGAGCTCCCCAGCCGAGGCGCCCCGCCCCCGCTCGTCCAGGAGGTGGAGCGGCTGGTGCACTGGTACGACCGTGCCTTCTACTCGCTGTCTCCCGTGCCGCCAGAAGAGGCCGCAACCTTCGTGGCGGATGTCGAGCGCCTGCAGGTCTCTTCCCTGGGAGGAGCGACATGAAGAACCTGCGCACTTTCCTCTTCTTCGGGCTCCTCATCACCGTGGCGGCGGCGATGGGTCTGGCGACACGACAGGCGGCTCCCGAGTCCACGCTCCCTTCCGTGGACAATCCAGGCCCACTGGGCTTGCGCGCGCTCTACCTCTATCTGCGCGAGGGCGGTGCCTCGGTGGAGGCACACCGAGACTCGCTCGAAGCGCTCCCCTTCACCGCTCGAACCGTCGTCCTCGCAGCGCCTCAGGCTCGCTCCGTCTCCTCTATAGAGGTAGAGGCCCTGGAGCGCTTCGTCCAGGCCGGTGGAACGCTCGTCTTCCTCACCTCGCGGGAGAAGGCCAAGGGGCAGCCAGCGCTGGAGCAGTGGTTGGAGTTGGAGCAGAGCTCATGGCTGGGCGCGAGCTCCCGCGGGCTGCCCCAGGGCGATCAGGACCTCGGGGGAACCAGCGTGGACGTCTGGCTCCCCGCAGGGGCCGCGCGCGGCTCGAGCGCCTTCCGTGTGTCTCGCGACCGGGGAGTCCGCCTGGGCCTAGCGGAGGCCGTGCCCATTGCCGGCCTGGAGGACTCCGCGGTGCTGTGGCGGCTCGGGCTGGGCCAGGGCGAGGTGTACGTGGCCGCGGGGCCGGACCTCGCGGAGAACCGGCGGCTGGAGCAGCTCGACAACCTGCGCTTCTGGGATGCGCTGGCGGCCCGAGGCCCCCTGGTGTTCGACGAGTTCCACCACTCGGAGGCACCCCCACCGCCCCTCTCTCGGGGCCTCTGGGTGTTCGCCCTCCAGTGTCTGGCCGTGGGCGTGCTCTACGTGTTCGCCAGAGGCACGCGCTTGGGAGCTCCCAGGCCCCAGCTGCCAGAGCGGCACCGCTCAGCGCTGGAGTACGTGCAGTCGATGGGCTGGCTCGCGCGCCGCTCGAAGGTCGAGCGCGAGCTGCTTCCGGAGCTGGCCCGGCACCTGCGCCAGCTCACGCATGAGCGGCTGGGCATCCCCCTCGCGCTCTCCGAGGAGGAGACCGCCCGGATGCTCGAGCAGCGCTGTGGCATTCCAGCTGCCCATTACCTGGAGGCCCGCGCGGAGCTGGCGCGGGTCCTGGACCAGCGAGACATCTCCCCAAAGGACTATGCCCGCCTCGCGGCCCGGTACGCCCGGCTCGAGGCCATTGTCACCGGACGCCAGGGCCCTACAGGCTCCGGCCCGCCTTGAGCAAGGCCGCGCCCACGTGGGTGCGGATCTCCTCGACACGCGCGTCCCAGCTCTCGTGGAAGATCCGCTCGGCGCGCTCGTGGCTCGGACCCGGGCCCTCGGCGAGGCACTCGTCCACCTTGCGCACGAAGTCCTCCGTCGAGGTCGCCAGCTTGCACAGCCCCACCTTGCGCACCTCGGGGATGTCCGTGGAAACCACCGGGAGCCCCGCCGCCAGGTACTCGCGGACCTTCAGCGGGTTGGCGTTGAGCGTCAGCTCGTTCACCTTGAAGGGCATCAACGCCACGTCGAAGGCGCGGCAGTAGCCCGGCAGGCTCGTGTACGGCTGGCGCCCCAGGAAGTGGATGTTGGGCACCTTCTTCAGCTCGGACACGTCGCAGTCCGGCGCCACCTTGCCGATCACCACCACCGAGCCCTCGGGGTGCGCCTTGGCCGTGGCGATGAGCGCCTCCTGATCCACCCAGTCCGCCATCAGCCCGAAGAAGCCGATGATCGGCCCGGGCAGCTTCGCGATGTCCTCCGGGATCGGCGTGGCCGGATCACACGCCTTCACGAAGTGCTGGAAGTCCACCCCGTGCCGCACCAGCACCGTGTTCGGGTTCACCTTCGCCTTGTTCTCCCGCAGGCGCTCGGCGGAGGTGATCACCAGGTTCGCCTTGCGCAGCAGCCGCTCCTCCAGCTCCGCGATGTGGCGCCCATTGGTGTCGCTGAACGCGGAGAACTCGTCCACACAGTGGTAGACGACGAACTCCTCGCCCAGCGTGCCCGACACCGGCGCCGAGGCCGGCAGGAAGGACCAAGAGATGGGCCGCTGGAAGTGCAGCTTCCGCATCGCCCGCCGCACCTGGAGCCGCAGCAGCTCCCGGTTCGTCGCTCGCACCGCCTCCGAGCCGTAGAATGGGATGGCCAGCGGCGCCAGCACGAAGAGGTTCGGCTCCACCTCGCGGATGCCCTCGGTGAAGGTGGACAGCTTCCTCCAGATCCGCTGCAAGTCGTGCGCGTTGGCCTTGGGAGCCCGGTTGCCGATGCTGTTCACCCACAGCACGCGGTTGTCCCTCGAGAGGATCCGCATGATGTGGACCTTGGAGAGCGGATCCCCGTCCCAGTCGTTGGAGAACACCACCAGGTCCCGTCCTCGCAGGGCCCGGCGTGTCAGATCCAAGTCTTCGCTGCGCCGCATGTCATGTCTCCTCTATGGAAGTTCAAGTCGCCACGGCCGTCCGGGAGTCCTCGAACCGCGACGCCGCCAGATCCTCGTACAGCTCGAGCAGCACGGGCCCCACGTCCGGCTGGGCCACCTGGGCGGGCCCCTCGACGAGCGCCTGCCGCACCCTCAGCGCCAGGTCCCGCGCATGGCCGCCCCGGAACAGATAGGTGCCCTCGGGCCGGACGCACACGTCGCTGGCCACGCAGGGCACGCCCAGCGCCAGCGCCTCGCGAACGGAGAGGGAGTCCCCATCATGCGTCGTGGGCCGGATGAACACATCGGACCGCGCCAGGAGGCCGAGCGCCTCCTCGTGATCCAGCTCGCCCAGGTCCTCCAGGAATGGCGCCACACGCGCCTCGCGGGCGTCACGCGCGAACTCCGGAGTCCGCGTCCCGGGCCCGAACACCGCGAGCCCCACACCCGGCAGCTCATCCGCCAGTACCCGGAGTGCGCGGAACATCACCATCCGCCCATAGACAGGTGACGGGTGGTGCGCCATCACCAGCAAGGGCGAGCGCCGGGACCTCGCCAGCTCCGCCGCCTGCGTCACCGGCCCAGGGCGCACCTGAGCGGCGCAGAACGCCGGCTGGACGAGGATCTTCTCGGCGGGTACCCCACAGCCGACGAGCGCGTCCTTCACGGCTCCTGACACCGCCACCACGCGCGAGTAACCGGCAAGCGCGACGCGGGCCAAGGCCCTCCGAGCCGCCGAGCCCGCCAGGAACCCCGGCAGCAGCCCCGAGTGCAGGGTGATGAACCGGGGCGATCGGGGCGCCGGGACGCCCGCCACGGCGGCCAGCATCCAGGACTTCGGGTTGTCACCACCGGTGTGGACGTGCACCGTCCACCCAGCGCTCAAGAATCCCGCGAGCCGCAGCCCGAACGGCGCGACGGAGCGGACCGGGATGACGTCCGGAGCCGGCCGGCCGCCCTTTCCGATGTCCAGCACTTGCGCCTCGACGCCACGCTCGCGAAGAAATCGATGCAGTTGTTGAACGTGAATCGCCACCCCGCCATGCGGCGGCGGGTAATCACCGATGAGCAGCACGCGCATGGAAGCTAAGCCTCCCCACTCTGAAACGTGGTCTCCGTGAGGCTCCGAAGCGGGGGCGCTGCGAAGCGCGCCTGGTCCCGCGGATCAGGCAGCCTCCCCATCTCGCGCTGGTACATGCCGATCGGATCTCGATCCTGACGGATCACCCGGGCTGGCACCCCCGCAACAGCCGTGGCCGGCGGCACATCCTTGATGACCACCGCATTCGCGCCAATCACCGCGAAGTCACCGATGCGGATGTTGCCGAGGATCTTCGCTCCCGCGCCGATGCGGACGTAGTCCCCAATCACCGGCACGCCCTCGATGCCCGAGCGCCCACCGATGGTCACCTGCTGGGAGATGAGGCAGTGCCGCCCTACCTTCGCATCCCTGTGGATGACGACCCCGATGCCGCCGTACCCAAGCTCCGTGCCCTCCCCGAGCTCGGCCTGATAAGGAACATGCGAGCTGTGCAGGTAGTAGATGACCTTGCGCAGGAGATCCGGCAACAGAGGAACGCCGCCCAGGTGCAGCTTGCGCGCGAGCCGATACCACGTCATCCCGTCCAACCCCATGACCCCACCCTCCCCATCCCAGACCGTGGCACCGAAGCTAGGTAGCCCCACCTGAGGAGGGAAGTCCTCCTCAGGTGTGGGATTTCAGTGGATCACGCTGCCCGGCGGGCTCTCATGTCCGCCAGGACGCGCAGCGGACGAATGCCCGTCACATGCAGCACGGCCACATATCCAACGACGAACAGCAGCCCGGCCACGGCGAGCGGAAGCGCACGCCAGAGGAAGCCCTCGGGCAACCCCACCCACGCCCCCACCAGCCCGGCGCGCAGCGCGAAGACGCCCGCAGCCGCCGCACAGGCCGCCAGGGTCGCCTTGCTCAGCTCCGGCCAGGGGATGATGTCGACGATGCGCAGTGGCCGCTCCGGCGTGGACAACGCCGCGGGCACTCGCACCAGGAGGGTCGCCTTCCCCACCAGCTCCGCCACCGCCCAGGACACGATGCCGCCCTTCATGCCGAAGGAGCGCACCCCCCACCAGACGAGCGGCACCGTCACCACGGCCTTGATGAAGTACGAGAGGAGGATGGCGCGCGTGTAGCCCCGGGCGCGCAGCACCCCGTCCATGGGCAGGATGGACAGCACGACGCCCAGCACGCTCACCCGGAAGATGGGCACCGCGGGCAGGAACTTCGCGCCGAAGAGCGCCGAGATGAACTCGGGCGCCGCGGCGAAGAGGAACGCGGCGAACGGCAGGAACACGAAGGCCAGCTTCCCCGCGGCCTCACGGAAGGCCAACACCCCCTCCTCCAACCTCCCGGCCTTCTCCAGCTCGCCCAGGCGCACCATCAGCACCTCGCTCGTGGGCGTATAGAGGAGCTCCACCACCGGGAGCTGGAAGCAGCCCACCCGGTAGAACGCGTACAGCGCCGGGGCGACTGCGCTCGCTACCAGGTAGAAGTGAGCGTTCTGCTGGGGAAAGGACAGCGCCATGGCCGCGCCGAATGGAGCCGCGTACACCAGCTGCTCGCGCAGCAGCTTCCCGCTCACCAGCGGCCCCGTCGTACCTCGGAGCGCAATCACCCAGGTGGCCACGTAGCGCAGCCCGGCGAACGCCGCCACCGCCACCATCATCCCATGCAGCGAGGCCCCCAGCAGGCAGGGCAGCACCATGGCCGCCGCGCGCACGCTGTCCGAGGCCAGGTAGACCACGGCCGACTCACGGGTCCGCCCCTGGCTGGTGAGGGCCACCTCCAGTGGGAGGGCGCCCATGATCAACGCGGTGTAGATCGCCAGCGGCCAGCGGTACTCCAGCAGCCCAGGGTTGGAGAACAGCTCCGCCACCGGCTCGAGCAGCGCCACCAGCAGGGCTGCCCCCACCACCCCGGCCACGGACATGAAGAGCAGCGTCTGGCCCAGGTACGGCCGCTTCTGCTCCGCGCGAGGCAGGAAGTAGTAGAGGCTCTGCGTCACGCCGAAGGGCAGCACGAAGTAGAGCGTCGTGGAGATCAGGAAGAGCTGGTAGTACGTCCCATACTCCTCAAGGCTGAGCACCCGGGCCAGGACGAGGGGAATGGACAGCGTCAGCCCGGCAGTAAAGAGCCGGGCCAACACCAGGGGACCCGCCTTGCCCAGAAAGGATCCAGGCGAGGCAGGTGCCGAGGGTGAGCTCACGTCGGTTCCTCCAGGGGCAGCGGACTCCGCACGAGCAGGCTGTTGGCGACCCGTGTGGCGGATAAGTGTGTCCGCCGGCCCGGCACCGAGCGGCTCATGCCCAGCATCATGAAGCAGTCATCGAGCTGGCACCCGGTGAGCGCCGTCGAGTAGTCCCCCAGCATCCCAAGGCTGAAGTTCTCCCACAGCACCTTGCGCTTGAGCGTGAAGGGATCCCCGCCCACCTGGTTGGGCAGATCCTCGGTGGTGACCCCCGAGCGGAACCCATGCGTCCTCAGTAAGCGGATGACGTCATCCGAGTACCAGCCGTTGCAGTAGGCGAAGTGCTGGACCTGGGTCTCCACCTCGCGCTCGATGGCACGCTTGGACTCGAGGATCTCCCGCTCCATCTGCTCGAGAGGCTCCATCGTCAGCACGGTGTGCCCCAGCGTATGCGCGCCGAACTCGAAGCCATCGCGCGCCATGCGCCGCACCTCGTCCCAGTCCATGACGTCACCCTGCTCGGGCAACAGCTCCGGCCCTCCGCCCAGCTCCTTCTCCAGCGCCTCGATGACGTCCAGCAGCACGCCCGACGGATGCTCCCCGATGAAGTCATCCAACGACTCCGAGGGCGTCTTGCTCCCGGACAGCACAGGCGTCACCAGCTGCAGCGCCGGTTCTGGAAGCGCGCTGAAGTAAGGCCGCAGCCGCCGCGCCTTCGCCACCTGCACCAGGTGGAAGAGCCGGTCGTGGTGGAAGCGCCGGTTCGTGCCGATGAAGTCGGTCGGCAGATAGATGATCGCCGGCACCCCCATCTGCTTGAGCAGCGGGTAGGCGTACCGGTAGACATCCCGGTACCCATCATCAAAGGTGATGACGAACAGATCCCGCTTCGCCACCTTCCGCCCCGCCATCACATCGACTGCGTCTCCAATGGAGGCGAACTCGTAGCCTGCCAGGGCGGCTTCCTCCAGATGCCGCCGAAATGTCCCCTGAGAGATGAGCAGCCCTGGAATGGACCGCTGCACCTCGCCTGTGAAGTCCCCTACAACCCGGTGGTAGCTGACGATCAGGATGCGTCGCCCACCCGACTGACTCCGGCGATAGACCGCCATCGCCTTCCTCAGGCCGCTGTAGTGAAGCACCCCGGCGGCTGCTAGCTTCACCGCCCTCCGCACCAACCCACCCGCGCCCATGACCTCCCCCAATGCGCACTCCAACCCTTGCCGCGCAACGTTGCAGGAGTGATGCCAGGGCCAGAACCCGCCATCAGCGCACAATCCCTATGCTGGGGTGAGTCCTCCTGTGCCGTCCCTGGAACATTTGGCACCAGGGGTAGAAAAAGTTTCCAGATCTCCAGAAAACGTCTCATGCGCCCCAGGAAGCAGAGCAGTGCACAATGGGCGGTGCATGCCCCTCCTTCTCGTCGCCCTGCTCTCCCTCCTCGCCACTGCCGCCAGCGCTCAGCCCGCCAGCGCTCAGCCCTCGGCAGACGTGCCACTGTCCACTCCTCCACTGCCCTCCTCCTCGGATCCTTGCGCCTCCGCCGAGTCCGACTACCTCCGGGGGTTCGACGCGCTGGTGACGGGAGACGATGAGACAGCGCTCGGAGCCTTCGAGCGCGTCCTGGCCGCCTGCCCCACGCACCCCTATGCAGGCGAGCTCGCCCGGCTCGCGCAGATCCGGCTTGGACCCGGGGTGGAGCTGGCGGAGGCAGCCCTCTTCGGAGCCGAGAAGCCCACGGGCTTTGCGCGCGGCAGCCTCGTGGTGTGGCAGACCCTCCATGGCGCGACCCAAGGTGCCCTGCTCTGCGGCATCGCCGACTGCGAAGGCCGAGCCTTCCTGGGTGTCTCCCTGCTCGGAGCCGGCGCGGGCGCGGCCGCCTCGTGGCTCCTGACCCGCGAGGCAGGGGTGACCTCGGGCCAGGCCGCGGCGATCAACTCCGGAACGACCTGGGGCGTCGGGTACGGCATTGCGGCGATGGAGGTCTTCGATATCAACAGCGACGCGGGTAACTTCGCGACCATCATGGGCAGCATGGCGGGCCTGACGGGCGCTGGGATCGCGGTGGCCCTGCTCACATCGCCGAGCGCGGGCCAGGTCTCCATGGCTAACTCGGGAGGCCTGTGGTCCGGCGTGGTGACGGCGCTGCTCCTCTCCACCATGGACGGGGAGACGAAGGACTTCTTCGCCATCGAGTCGGTGGTCACCGGCGTGGGCATCACCTCGTTCGCGCTCCTGTCGAAGACCTACCCTGTGTCCCGCGGACGGATGCTCCTCATCGACTCGGGCGGCATCATCGGAGGCCTGCTGGGCGCGGCCACTGCCGCCCTGCTCGGCGTGAAGGAGGGTGAGCCCATCGCGATCTCGGCGGCGCTCGGGACGCTTTCGGGGCTGGGCGTCACCACCTGGATCACCCGCGACTTCGACGGACCCTCGACTCCAGCGCCGGAGATCACACTCGCTCCCACCGTCCTGGGACGAGGGGCAGCGGGCCTCATGCTCGGTGGGCGCTTCTAAGGCAGCCGCCCGCAGGCCAGGCCGTCGCCCCCGCCCCACCGGCTTTCGCTGGAGAAAGACGCGATTTCCAGTTACGAACGCTCCCCTTGATGGACGCCCCCGCCACTGCCTCGCCCCCGGCGATCGCCCTGCATGACGTGAGCAAGCGGTACGGGCGTCATTGGGCCTTGGCGCGCCTCACCTATTCGCTGCCCGCCGGCCGCTCCCTGCTCCTCACGGGCCACAACGGCTCGGGGAAGACCACCCTGCTGCGCCTGGTGGCCACGGCCCTGTCTCCCACCGCCGGCCGGGTCGAAGTCCTTGGGCGCAACACCCTCACGGATCGTGACGCCCTGCGTCAAGAAGTCGCCCTCCTGTCCCACGCCAGCTTCCTCTATGAGGATCTCACGGCCGTGCAGAACCTCACGGTGCTCGCCCGGCTGCTCGGGCTGCCATCTCCGGGGGACGCGGCCAGCCAGTTGCTGACGCGGGTGGGCCTCACGCGGCGCACCGACAGCCCCGTGCGCCAGTTCAGCGCCGGCATGCGCAAGCGCCTGGCCATCGCCCGGCTGCTCTTGAAGAAGCCGTCCATGGCGCTGCTCGACGAGCCCTTCGGAGAGCTGGATCCGGCCGGCATCCAGGCCATGGAGGCCATCATCCGCGAGCTGAAGGCCTCGGGCGTCACCGTCATCCTCGCCACCCACCTCGTCGAACAAGGTCTGACGCTGTGCGAGGAACGCCTTCACCTGCAAGAAGGCCGGGCGGTCGCCGCATGAGCCGCCCCCGTCCCATTGGCATCCTGCGCGCCGCCCTGGTCCTGCTGGGCAAGGATCTGCTCATCGAGTGGCGCACGCGGGCCCGGCTCAACGCCCTGGTCTTCTTCGCGCTCTCCACCCTGCTGCTCTTCTCCTTCGCGCTGGGTCCGGACACCAAGCTGCTCGAGCGCAACGCCGGGGGCTACCTCTGGCTGGCCATCCTCTTCGCCAGCACCCTGTCCCTGGGCGAGTCCTTCCGCATCGAGTACGAGAATGCCTGCATGGATGGCCTGCGGCTGGCTCCGGCGGACGCGCGCGCCATCTTCCTGTCCAAGGCGGTGGGCAACACGCTGCTGCTCGTCCTGCTGGGCAGCCTGCTCATCCCCGTCATGGTGGCCCTGTACGGGGTGAAGGTGGTGCTGGGGGTGGGAGAGCTCATGGCCACCCTGGTGCTCGGGTGTATGGCGCTCGCCGCCCCGGGGAGCGTGTATGCAGCCATCGCCAACAACGCCCGAGCGAGGGACGTGCTCCTACCTCTGCTATTGTTCCCGCTCATTGTTCCGGCCCTGCTGGCCGCGACCAAGGCCATGGCGCTGGTGCTCCAGGGCGATCCAATGGATCAGCTCGGCTCTTGGTTCGGTCTGCTGGGCGGGTTCAACCTGATCTATTGGGGCCTGGGGTTCTTGCTGTTTCCGCGGGTAATCGAGGACTGACTCTATGGGCAAGTTCTTCCGAATGGCGTTGCCACCCATCGCCTTGGGGCTGCTGGCCGTGGGGCACTACATCGGCCTGTTCGTGGCCCCGCCGGATCGCGAGATGGGGGACGTGCAGCGCATCATGTACGCCCACGTCCCCGCGGTCTGGGTCGCCCTGGTCGGCCTCACCCTCAACTTCATCTGCTCGGTGACGTACCTCTTCAAGCAGAGCTGGAAGACGGACTCGCTGGCGGAGGCCTCCGCCGAGGTGGGGCTGATGTTCGGCGCGGTGGGCGTGCTGCTGGGCGCCATCTGGGGCAAGCCGACGTGGGGCGTGTACTGGACGTGGGATCCCCGGCTGACCACTGCAGCCATCATGCTGGTGACCTACATGGGCTACATGGCGCTGCGCCGCTTCGTGGAGGACCCGGAGAAGCGCGCGACGTGGAGCTCCGTGGTGGGCATCATCTCCGCGGTGAACCTGCCCATCATCTGGTTCTCGGTGAAGTGGTGGCGCAGCCTGCACCAGGTCCAGTCCTCGCCCAAGACGGTGGACCCGGAGATGGTGGTGCCCCTGCGTGTCAGCGCCTTCGCCTTCCTGGCCTTCATGATCCTCTTCATCATCCACCGCTACCGAATCGCCCAGTACGAGCGGCAGTTGGAGGTGGCCCTCCCCGAGGCGCTCCCTGGCGACGGCGCCGGGGCGAACCGGACTGCGGGGGCGGCGTGATGAGCTCGCTCTCTTCGCTGGTGGTGCTGGCCCAGGCGGCCGCGGGTGAGGTGGGCAGCGGCCGCATTCAGGGCGGCTGGGGCTTTGTCTGGGTAAGCTACGGCATTACCTGGGGCGCGCTGGCCCTCTATTCGTTATCGCTGTGGATTCGTCGGCCCAAGAACTCGCCTGTAGGACCCAAGGAGTGAGCCATGTCACCTGTCGCTCGTAACCGACTCATCGCCGTAGGGGCCCTGCTGATGGCCGGTGCCGGCCTGGCCTTCGTGGCCTTCGGCAACATTGGCGAGAACCTCGTCTACTACTGGAGCCCCGCGGAGATGCTGACCCAGGGGGAGAAGGCCTACGGCCCCACCATCCGCCTGGGCGGCGTGGTGAAGCCCGGCTCCATCCAGTGGAACGCCGAGCACACCACCCTGCACTTCCAGGTGGCCACCGATCACACGCCGCAGTCCGTGGCCGTGACGGTGCGCTCCGTGGAGGTGCCGCCGCAGATGTTCCGGGATGGCATTGGCGTGGTGGTGGAGGGGACGTTCGACAAGTCCCAGGTCTTCGCCTCCAACCGGCTCATGGTGAACCACTCCAACGAGTACCGCGCTCCCAAGCCGGGTGAGGAGCCGCGCAAGTGGCAGGAGACCGTCGAGGGCTCCACCACCGCGGCGAACACGACGGGGGCGCAGTGAACGCAACGATTGGATACGGGCTCGTGCTGGGGGCGCTGGTGTGCGCCGCCTTCGGGGCCGTCGTAGGACTGACGAGCGGCCTGCGCCAGAGCGAGGCGGGCTCGCAGTGGGTGCGGCGCGCAGTGTGGGGCTTCTTCCTCTGCATGACGGGCTCCAACCTGACGATGGTGTACGCGCTCGTCACCAACGACTTCAGCATCAAGTACGTGGCGCAGGTGGGAAGCCGCGCCACGCCCCTGACTTTCAAGATCGTAGCCCTGTGGAGCGCGCTGGAAGGCTCCATCCTCTTCTGGGGCCTCATCTTGGGCATCTTCTTGCTGGCCTTCGCGCTGGTGCACCGCGACGAGCACCGGCGGTACATGTCGCTGGCGCTGGGCACCATGCTGGGCGTGGGCGTCTTCTTCGCCTTCCTGATCGCGGGGCCTGCCAACCCCTGGCACACCCTGGCGCAGGTGCCGGCGGACGGGCCAGGGCCCAACCCGCTGCTGCAGAACCACATCCTCATGGTCATCCACCCGCCCATGCTCTACCTGGGCTACGTGGGAATGACGGTGCCCTTCGGCATCGCCGTGGCCGCGCTGCTGCGCGGAGAGATTGGCGACGCGTGGATGGCGCCCCTGCGGCGGTGGATCCTCATCCCGTGGCTGTTCCTCTCCATCGGCATCATCCTGGGCTCGTGGTGGGCGTACGCGGTGCTGGGCTGGGGCGGCTACTGGGCGTGGGATCCGGTGGAGAACGC
>NZ_DASPHO010000101.1:0-11661 GCF_035629615.1 Hyalangium sp.
CCTCCCCCGCTGCCCAGCTGGAGACGCTGCACCAGCTGAAGCTGCCGCGGGAGTTCGACGCCGCGCTGCAGGAGGCAGGGCTCCCCCCGCTGAGGCCCACCCGCCTGGACATCTTCCAGCTGAACCTGGGGAAGATGTGCAACCAGACGTGCCGCCACTGCCACGTGGACGCGGGGCCGGACCGGCGCGAGGTGATGAGTCGCGAGACGATGGAGCAGTGTCTGGCGGCGCTGGCGAAGACGGCCATCCCCACGGTGGACCTCACCGGGGGCGCGCCGGAGATGAACCCGCACTTCCGCTGGCTGGTGGAGGAGGTCCGGAAGCTGGGGCGGCACGTGATGGATCGATGCAACCTGACGATCCTCGAGACGACGCCCCACGCGGACCTGCCGGAGTTCTTCGCGCGGCACCGGGTGGAGGTGGTGTGCTCGCTGCCGCACTACCGGGCGCTGAACACGGACAAGCAGCGCGGCGAGGGCGTGTACGAGAAGTCCATCCGCGCGCTGAAGCGGCTCAACGCCCTGGGCTATGGGGACGGGAAGAGCGGGCTGCGGCTCGTGCTGGTCACCAACCCCGTGGGCGCCTTCCTGCCCGCGGGCCAGGTCTCCCTGGAGGCGGAGTGGAAGCGGGAGCTGCTGAAGAACCACGGCATCCGCTTCGACGCGCTCTTCACCATCACCAACATGCCCATCAGCCGGTTCCTGGAGTGGCTGGAGCAGTCAGGGAACCTGGCGGCGTACCTGGAGCGGCTGGTGACGGCGTTCAACCCGGCCGCGGCCACAGGGGTGATGTGCCGCAACACGCTCTCGGTGGGCTGGGACGGCCAGCTCTACGACTGCGACTTCAACCAGATGCTGGACCTGCCGGTGGAGGCGGGCGCACCGCGGCACATCCGCGACTTCGATCTGGCGAAGCTGCAGGCGCGGGCCATCGTCACGGACCGTCACTGCTTCGGCTGCACCGCGGGCGCGGGCTCGAGCTGCGGCGGCGCCACGACCTGAGCCTGCTGAGCCTGGGACACCTTCGAGAAGACCGTGCCGGCGGCGCGAGGCGTGATGCGCTGGTAGCGGGCATAGGCGTCCACCAGCGCGGTGCGGAGGGCCTTTGACTCCGTGGGGCCATGCCGGGCGGCCGTCGTCGCCAGCGCCTCGAGGAGGTAGGCCTCGGGAGCCATCAGGGTCCGGGTGAGCACGATGGGCTGTGCCCCCAGGGACTGAAGCACCGGCCCGAAGAACTGCTCGCTCATGCAGGCCAGGACCGCCACGGGCCGTGGAGGCGTGCCTGTGCTGATGCGGGTCTCGGGCGGTTCGCGGTCCATGAGCCGATCATGTCCGGCCCAGACCACGAGATCCGCCGAGCTCCCGCCTGCCGCCGCGTGCAGGAAGTCCTCCAAGGCGGTGTCGATCCGATCTCCCGCGTAGGCGTGGAGCGAGAGCCGGACAAGCCTTTCCCCCTGAGCAGGTGTCCGCTCAATTACGAGCTCGCGCAGCACCGCGGAGTCGGCGGCGCCGTCCTGTCGGCTGCGCACCCGGAACCCGGGAGCCCGGGAGAGGAAGCGCTCCGCCCCATAGGCCGCGCCCCAGTAGAGGTTCGCCTCCAGGGAGCGGGGATCGCCCGCGGCTCCGCGACCACAGGCGATCAGGGCGTTGTCGCACAACGGCACGAACACCTCGATCTGCACAACTTTAGCGGGCGCCGCCGAGAGCAGGCTCAGCAGTCCGAGGGTGAGCAGCATGGGGATCCTCCTGGAGCGACCTCCTGAGACACACGTGGGCGATCGAGGGTTCCCGGACTTAGAGGGTGTTGATCGGGGGTGGGCCTGCTGACGGCGGAGCCCGGAATGAACCTGTCAGACAAGCAGACAGGTGGGTCGGGGAGTCTGCTGGCGGCGTCTGCACTCACGGAGCTCCCCATCCCCGGCCCGCGACGGTCCACGCTCCCTCTACGGCGCCATCGCGCACGGCCCAGAGCCGCTCGTGCAGGTTCACCGAGGCGCAGACATGGTTCGGCACTACCCGCACGCGATCTCCCACCCGGGGCCGCCACTCCGTGCCCGTGAGATCCAGCAGGCCATGCTCCTCCGAGATGCTCCGGATCACCACGTCCGGCCGCTCCAAGAGCGCGCCGTACCCGCCACTGGGCGTGAACCCCTCCTCCTTCGCCAGCGCCTTGGAGCCAGCGTCGATGACGGCCTGCCCTGGGACGCTGGTGCTCACCACTGTGGCCAGCACCGAATAGGCACACTCCTCCCAGGTGCAAGCCCCCACGGCCGCGGTGTTGCGATCGTTGAAGATGTTGATACCGGGGCGGATCTCCGTCAGCCCAGGCACCTCGTGCGAGCGCCAGAGCGTGGGCGTGGAGCCGCCGCTCACCACCTGGGGCAGGAGCCCGCCGCCGGATAGCGCCTCGAGGAACCCCGTCAGGTGGGTGGACAGCTCGAGCAAGGAGGAGCCCTGCTCCTTCACAGGTGAGCGGACGTGCCCGGGGTAGAACGTGATGCCGCAGTACTCGACTGCCTCCGCCTCCCTGATGGCCCGGGCCAGTGCGACAGCGTCCGCGGGGAGCTGCACGCCCACCCTCCGCATCCCCAGATCCAGTTCCACCAGCACCCCGACCGTCCGCCCGGCCTTCTTCGCCGCGGCGCTCAGGCCCTCGAGCGCCTCGAGGGAGTCGAGCCCCACCGAGAGCTGGACGGTCGCAGGGAGCCTCATGAGCCGCTCGAGCCGCGCAGCCCCCACGGGGGAATAGGCGAGGAAGACATCTCGAGCGATTGAGGCCATCACCTCCGCCTCGTGCGGCGTGGCGACAGTGACGCCGGAGGCGCCTGCCCGGAGTTGGAGCGCCGCGAGCTCCGGAACCTTGTGCGTCTTCGTGTGCGGCCGCCACCGGAGACCGTGCTGCCGGGCATAGGCATCCACGCGCCGCAGGTTGGTATCCACGCGCTCCAGGTCGACGAGCGCGGCGGGGGTCTCCAGGTGCTCCAGCGATGGCCTCTCCATGGGCGCTCCACGATAGTCTGCCCCGTGATGCCGTCCATGTCCCTGGGCCTGCCTTGAAGCTCTCCCCCTCCAAGCTGGGCCTGCTCAGCGCGCTCTACTTCGTTCAGGGCATGCCCTTTGGCTTCCAGACCGCGGCTCTGAGTGTGTACCTCCGGCAACAAGGGGTCTCGGTGACAGCCATCGGCTTCATCGGCCTGCTCTCGCTTCCGTGGATGCTCAAGGTGTTCTGGGCTCCCATCGTGGACCGCTACGGCAACGGGCGGATGGGACGAAGGAAGTCCTGGATTGTTCCCATGCAGGCCTCGCTCGCCGCGACCTGTACCCTGGCAGCCTTCGTCCCCATCCCGGGGGCGCTCCCGGTGCTGCTAGGGCTCGTCTTCCTGATGAACCTCTTCGCGGCCACGCAAGACATCGCCGTGGACGGACTGGCGGTGGATCTGTTGAGGCCTGAAGAGTTGGGCCTGGGGAACACGGCGCAAGTGGTCGGCTACAAGCTGGGAATGGCCACGGGCGGCGGTCTCCTCCTCTCGCTGAGCGATCGAATCGGCTGGCAGGGGGTCTTCCTCACCATGGCTGCGCTCTCCCTGGGGGTCCTTGGAGTGACGCTCGCCGCGCGGGAGCCAGCCCAGACCGGCGACAGTGCCGCACGGATGACGTGGCGGGAGATCACCGCAAGGCTCAAAGGGGCCGTGCTGTCGCCAGGGACGCCGATGCTGCTGCTCTTCATCGGCACCTACAAACTGGGAGAGACGGTCTCGGACGTGCTCTTCAAGCCCTTCCTCGTTGACCTGGGCAAGACGTCCGCACAGATCGGGACGTGGGTGCTGTTCGGCGCCGTCGCCTCGATCCTGGGCTCCCTGGCAGGAGGGCTGCTCGCCACCCGAATGCCGCTGCTGGGCGCGGTCGCCGTGACAGCCACCCTCCGCCTCTTCCCCCTCATAGGCCGGTGGCTGCTCGCACAAGGAGCGCCTGCCGACATGGCGATTGCCAGCGTCATCGTCGCCGAGGACTTCTTCGGCGGAGCCCTGACCACGGCGATGTTTGCCTTCATGATGTCACGGGTCGATCGGCGCATCGGCGCCACCCACTTCACCCTGTTCGCGAGCGTCGAGGTGGTGGGCAAGTCCCCGGGAGGGCCTCTCGGCGGGCTGCTCGTGGGCCAGGCCCACTGGGGCTACGACCAGGCCTTCCTCCTGGGAGTGGGGCTCTCCGTGGCATTTCTTCTCCTCCTGCTGCCTCTGCGGCAGCAGAAGGAGGCCGCTCCACACCCCACCCCCTGACGGGAGTTCGACACGTGGGAGCGCTCAGCTCCGGATCCACTTCGCCGTCAGGCCTCCGAGGACGAGAACCGCGGCCACGGGAAGCACCCTCCGCAGGTTGTGCTCCCACGAGTCCACCCGGTCCGCCATGAGCAGCATCATCCAGTGCCGCGCCCAGTGGTCCGGGTACTTGTAGGCCACCTTCCGCAGCACGCCGCTCAGCCCCTTCGGTGGAGCCGCCGTCCCATACACCGGCGGCATCCCCTGCCGGCCCCCGTGCATGAGGACCGGGTAGTCCGACCTCTGCTGCTCGATGGGCAGCTGCGCCCCGGGCCGCGGCTCTGGTGTCGTCTCCATGGGGAACCCCGGCCGCTGCCGTGGATCCGCATCCACTCCCTTGCCCACTCCTATACCCCTCATGTCCTGCTTCTGCATGACTGTCTCCTCTCGTCAGGCGTGCCCGTGGGGGGTGAGGACGCACTTGATGCAGTTGTCCCGCTTCTGCGCGAACAGGTGGTAGGCGTGCGCCGCATCCTCCAGCGGGAAGCGGTGGGTGATGATGCCCTTGGCATCAATGCGCCCCGCGCGGATGTGCTCCAGCAAGTGCGGCATGTACCGGCGCACGTTGCACTGGTTCATCCGCAGCGTCAGCCCCTTGTTCATCGCCGTGCCAATGTTGATCAGGTTCCACGGGGGGCCGTACACGCCGATGATCGACACGTTGCCCCCCTTGCGCACGGTGTCGATGCACCAGTTGATCGCCGTGGGAGCGCCCGCCTCCAGCTTCGCCAGGCCCAGCATCTTGTGCATCGTCGAGCCCTCGGCCTCCATCCCCACCGCGTCGATGCACACGTCCGCCCCGCGCCCACCACACAGCTCGCGCAGGTACAGCACCACGTCCCCCACCTCCTTGAAGTTCACCGTCTCCACCTTCGCGAACTGCTCGGCGAAGGCCAGCCGGTACGGCAGGTGGTCCACCGCGATCACCCGCCCGGCCCCCATCAGCCAGGCCGACTTCATGGCGAACAGGCCCACCGGGCCACAGCCGAACACCACCACCGTCTCACCGGCCTTGATCTCACCCATCTCCGCGCCCTGGTAGCCCGTGGGCAGGATGTCACTGAGGAAGAGCACCTCCTCGTCCTCCATGTCCTCTGGAACCTTCAGGGGACCCACGTCCGCGAAGGGCACACGCACATACTCGGCCTGGCCTCCCTCGTAGCCGCCCGTGGTGTGCGAGTAGCCATACACCCCCGAGGCCAGATCGCTGGAGGGGTTGGAGTTCTCACAGAGGGCCGTGAGCGACCGCTGGCAGTAGAAGCACGTGCCACAGGAGATGTTGAAGGGCACCACCACCCGGTCTCCCTTGCGCAGGCTCTTCACCTCGCGCCCTGTCTCCTCCACCACGCCCATGAACTCGTGTCCGAAGGTGCAGCCCACCCGGGTGTCCGCGATCAGCCCGTGCAGCAGGTGCAGATCCGAGCCGCAGATCGCCGTGTGGGTGACTTTCAAGACCACATCCTGCGGATGCTCGATGATCGGGTCAGGCTTGTTCTCCACCCGGACCCGATAAGGCCCCTGATACGTCAGTGCACGCATAGGCAGTCAGCTCCTTTGCCTTAGGGGTGCGGATGCCAGAGACGTGGGGCAAGCCAAGGCTGTCCGCCCGCCTCTAGGTACGGGGGCAGCCGAGCGGGTTTCCCCTGCTTGCAGTCCCCTGGCCTGCTCCTCAACGTTCCGTCCAGATGAACACGCCCTTCTCTCACCGCTCCCAGGCGGGCGAGGTGCTCGCCCATTCGCTCTCACGCTATGCGGGACGGCACGATGTCACCGTGCTGGGAGTCCCCAGCGGGGGCGCACTCGTCGCCTTCGAGGTCGCACGGCACCTCTCCGTGCCCCTGGACCTCTGCTTCCTCGAGGCCATCACCTCTCCTCGCGGGGACATCACCGTGGGGTCGCTCGGCTGGCCGCCCTCGCAACAGCTCCACGAGCCCATCATCAACGCGCTGGGGATGAACGATGAGCCGCTCCGCCAGGCGACCGCCCATGCCTGGCGCCGCCTCCGCCAGCGCATCCACTCCCTTCGCCCCCCGGCGCCCCCACCCTCCCTCAACGGACGCACGGTCATCCTCGTGGACGAGGGCGCGGCTCAGGGGTTCCTGCTCCGGGACGCGGCGGGGCTGGTGCGTCGCACGGGCGCTCGCACCCTGGTGGCCGCGGTGCCCGTGGGCGCCCGCGAGGCCTTGCGGTTGCTCACCGGGGAGTTTGATGAAGTCGTCTGCCCCTGGCAGCCCATCGCCTTCGACACGCTGGCGTCCTTCTATGCCGACTTCCGCCTCGTGACGGAGGATGAGGTGCGCAGCTTGCTGCTCCGGGCCTGGGGCGACTGGGGCGCCGCCGAGGCAGACGGGCCCGGCACCTCCTGAGCCTCCGGCAGCTCCAGGGAGCGCCAGAGGTACCAGCTCACCACCGTGCGCCACGGCCGCCAGCGCTCTCCGTAGGCCAGGACGTCGCGCGGGCGCGGCGACTCCTTCAGCCCCTGCAGCCGCATGAAGCCCTTGCGGATGGCGTAGTCGTCCACCGGCAGCACGTCCGGCCGCCCGAGCCGGAAGATGAGCAGCATCTCCACCGTCCACTGGCCGATGCCGCGCACCTGCGTGAAGCGCTCGATGAGCTCCATGTCGCTCAGCCGCCGCACCTCGGCCAGCGTGGGCACCGCGCCCTCCCGCGTCTTCTGCGCCAGGTCCTTCAGCGCCGCCATCTTCGCGCCGGACAGGCCCGCCTCGCGCAGCGCCGGCTCCGGCGTGGCCAGCAGCGCCTCAGGAGTGAACCCGGCGCCCTTCCCCACCCGCTCGCACAGCCGGCCGAAGATGGTCGCCGCCGCGCGGCCATGGAGCTGCTGGTAGACGATGGACTCGGCCAGCGCCGCGAAGGGGCTGTGCAAGGGCCGCAGCTCGAGCCGGAAGGGCCCCACCCGCCGCATCAGCTCGGCCAGGGAGGGATCGGTACGAGCCAGCGCCCGGCGGGCCGCCGGGGTGAAGCCTTCAGGGAGCAGGGGAACCGCGGAGCGAGCACGAGAGGTGGCAGCCATGGCCAGAGCATGGTGCCACCCTCGCGCCTGGACTGCACGTCAGTTCAGATGGGCGCCGCGGTGTCCGTCTGCATGGGCACCTCGTTGCGAGGCTCGGTCTCCATCAGCTCTTCGAACTCCGCCTTCATCTGGACTCCGAGCGCCAGGAGCTGGTCCTCGTTGAGGACCTTCCTCACCATCGGGAAGAGCTCCTCCTCCTCCTCCTCGACGTGGTGCTCGACGTTCTCCTGGATCACCTTCATCTTGGCGCTGAAGTTCTCGTCCGTGGGCTCCATCTCGAGCAGGTCCGCGAGGATGCGCTTGACGGCCAGGTGCTCCTCCACCGCCTCGCGGATAATGTCCTCCGTCTTGTCCGTCTTGATCGAGGGGTAGAAGTACTGCTCCTCGATGGTGGCGTGGGCCGAGAGTCGATCCGCGATCATGATGAAGAGCTCGCGGCGCTCCGCCGTGTCCTCCTCCTCGAGCTTCTCGAACTTCTTGAAGAGCGTGTTGACCTCTTCGTGCTGTTCCTTGAGCAGATCCAACGCGTTCATCGTTCGTCTCCATGCGTGGTGGTGGGTGAGTCAGCAGAGGCCTCCGGCGGGAGCTTCTGGGAGGCGAGATCCTTCACGGCCGGGCCGTTGAGCACCTTGCCGGTGGGGCTGTAGCGCGCGCCGTGGCAGGGGCAGTCCCAGGAGCGCTCCGCGCGGTTCCAGTGCACGTGGCACCCCAGGTGCGTGCACACCGGCGAGACGGCGTGGCAGGCGCCGCTCTCCTCGCGGTAGACGGCCACCTTCTTCCCGTCCACCTCGAGGATCTTCCCCTCGCCAGGAGCCACCTCGGACAGCCGGTGCCCTTCCGGGCGCGCGAGCCGATCCGCGACGAAGTGGAACGCCACCTCCGCGTTCTCCTGGATGAAGTCCTTGGCGCCCGCCTTCACCTTCACGCGCGTGGCGTCATAGAGCGCGGCGTACGGGTTCTCCCGTCCCAGGATGAGATCCGAGAGGATCATCCCCGACAGCGTCCCCCAGGTGATGCCCGTGCCGGAGAAGCCCGTCGCCACATACGTGTGCCGGGAGGCGCTGTTGCGGCCGATGTACGCCAGGCCGTCCGCCGGCTCGATGACCTGGCCGGACCAGCGGTGGGTGAGGCGGGTGACGGGGAAGTGGCGCCGCGTATACGCCTCCAGCGCCGCGTAGTGCTTCTCCGTGTCCTCCTCCGTGCCGACCTTGTGGTCCTCGCCGCCGACGATCAGGTAGTCCACGCCGTCAATGCGCTGCGGGCGGATGTAGTGGTACGGCTCCTGGCTGTCGTAATAGAGGCCCGCCTCCAGCGGCGCCTCCAGCGGGCCCGCCACCGCGTAGGTGCGGTACGGGTAGATCTTGGTGTGGAGGAACAGGCGGTTGAGCGGCGTCGTCGTGGCCTCCACCACGTCCGTCGCGATGACGGTGCCGCGATCGGTGACAACCGTGCAGGGCGTCCCGTCCTGGACCTCCACCACGCGCGTCTCCTCGAAGATGAGGCAGCCCTCCTGCTCCAGGCGCTCGGCCATGGCCAGCAGGTACGCGCGCGGGTGGAAGAGCGCCTGGTTCTCCAGCCGGAGCGCCCCCTTCACCGGGTACGGCAGCGGCACGTCCCGCGTGAGGCTGGCCGTCAGCCCCGCCTCGCGCGCCGCGGAGACTTCCTTCTCCAGCTCGCGCAGCTGCGAGTCCGTCTCCGCGTAGCGGAACATCGGCACGCGCTGGAAGCCACAGTCCACGCCCAGCGCTTCCACCAGCGCGGCGATCTGCTCGATGGACGCTCGGCTGGAGGCGGCGGCCATCCGAGCCCCCTTCTCCCCGAAGTCCGAGCGGAGCTTGTCATAGGGCGTGTCCAGCAGCTCGGTGAGGTGCGCTGTCGTCTGCCCGGTCTGCCCGCTGAGCAGCCGGTTCATCTCCAGCACCACCACCTTCTTGCCCGCCCGCCTCAGCAGCCAGGCCGTGGTGAGGCCCGCGACACCGCCCCCCACCACCGCCACGTCCACCGTCAGCTCCCCGGAGAGCGTGGGGAAACGTCGTCCAGGCGCCGTCGTCGTCCAGAGCGACTTATGGATCCGCTCGTCGATCATGGACCAAGGCTAGGGACGCCCCTGGAGGTTGGTAAGCCAGCAGCCACGGCTCGCACGCCCGGCTGCCCTCCCGCCATAAGGTGGACAGGGTGTGTCCGAGGCAACAGAGTGTTCTGAAAGGTGTTGGCAAATCGCGGGCTTCTACCGAAACCCTGGGGTCTCACGGGTAGGGCGCGCTATGTAAGGAGGCCGAGGGATTGGCCCCCACTGCCAGGAGCGCAGGATGCCGGTCGCACGAAATCCCGGAAGCACCAGCCTCGTCGACATCCTGGACCGGGTCCTGGATCAGGGCATCCGCTTCGCGCAGGGGCCTGGCGCGGCGGTGCCGAAGCCGCCCGTACCGGCGCAGGGGGGGCGCATCGTCGTCGAGGCCGTGGAGACGTACCTGGATCGGCCCGGAATGCCTCCTGAGAAAACGGGAACCGGAGCCTAGTGCCGTGCCGTCCTCCACCGCTCCCCTGACGCCCCCTGCCGCGCCTGGGAACGAGGCGCGAGCCGAGTCGAGCACCGAGGCCGCCGACCAGGAGCGTGGCCTGCTGCGCCAGCTCGTGGACGCGGTGACGGATCCCATCCTCTTCACCAGCCTCGAGGGGCAGGTCCTCATCGCCAACGCCCGTGCGCGCCAGCTCTTCGTGGCGGACGAGGGCGCCAGCGAGGGCCACCGCCGCGCCGTGGAGCTCAACCAGCGCCTCTTTCACACCGCGCTCCTCAGCAGTGCCACGGGGGGTGCGCCCCCGGTGCGCCGCAGGGACCTGGCCCTGGTGGACCCCGTGGAGGGCACGGATCTGCTCTTCGAGCTGGTCTGCACCCCGGCCCAGGAGCCGGGCCACCCTCCCGGCCATGTGAGCGTGCTGCGCAACGTGACGGCCCTGGGCCGCGCCACACAGGCGCTCGGGGAGAGCTACCAGCGGCTGCGGGCCTCGGAGCAGGAGGCACGCTCGGAGCGGCTGCGCCTGGATCTGATCCTCGACTCGGTGGCAGACCCCATCGTCGTCACCGATCCGTCCGGCGGCACGGTGCTGATGAACGATCCGGCCGAGCGGCTGTTCTCCGCTCCCTCCGACAGCGGCGAGGCCACCCGGCGGCGCGCCCACACCAACGACGCGAACTTCTCCTCGTTCCTCTCCCACCTGCTGGCCCCGAGCGGCGCGCGGCGCTGGCGCGCGGTGCTGCACCTGGTGGATCCCGCAACCGGCGCGCCCCTGCCCATGGAGGCGATGGCCAGCCAGGTGCTCTCGGACCAGGCGGAGCCCACCTCCATCGTCACCCTGCTCCATGATCGGACGGAGGCGCTCGAGAAGGCCCGGCTCCTGGAGCAGCTCAAGTCGGCCTCCACCGAGCTGGAGGCCAAGGTCCACACCGCCACCGCGGAGCTGGCCGAGCAGAACGAGAAGCTGCGCCGGCAGGCGCTCCAGGTCGAGCAGGCGAGCGCGGCCAAGTCCCAGTTCCTGGCCAACATGTCCCACGAGTTCCGCACGCCGCTCAACGCCATCCTCGGCTACACGAGCATGCTGCTCCAGGGCGTCAACGGGGAGATGACGCCCCAGCAGAAGCGCAACCTGCAGCGCATCGACTCCAACGGCCGGCACCTGCTCCAGGTCATCAACGAGATCCTCGACATCACCCGCATCGAGGCGGGGCGCATGCCCCTCAACCTCACTGGCTTCATGCTCCCGGAGCTGATCCAGGAGGTGGTGGCGGAGATGGACCCCATCATCGCCCGCACGAAGCTGACGGTGCTCACCGCCCTGGCGCCCGAGGTGCCGGAGCTGCAGGGAGACCGGCAGAAGGTGAAGCAGATCGTCCTCAACCTGCTGTCCAACGCGCTGAAGTTCACGCACGAGGGGTCCGTGCAGCTCTCCACCGCGTACGACTTCGCCACCTCCACGGTGAGCGTCTCCGTGAAGGACTCCGGCATTGGCATTGCCCCGGAGCACCAGGAGAAGGTCTTCGAGGACTTCCAGCAGGTAGACAGCTCACCCACGCGGGCCTACGGCGGCACGGGCCTGGGTCTGTCCATCTGCCGACGTCTGGCGACGATGATGGGGGGACGGGTCACCGTGCAGAGTGCACTTGGCGAGGGTTCCACCTTCACGCTGCACCTGCCGTGGCGTATGAGGCGCTCATGACGAATGCGCCGGATACCTCCAAGCCGCTGGTGCTGGTGGTCGACGACTACCAGGACGCGCGGGAGATGTATGCGGAGTACCTGGAGTTCTCTGGCTT
>NZ_DASPHO010000102.1:0-4482 GCF_035629615.1 Hyalangium sp.
GCGAGCGGGTGCTCGAAGCGCAGGCCGGCCACCTCCACCGCCAGCTCCGCCGTCACGCCCCGGAGGGCTCGGCCCCGGCGCCACCGGCTCAGGGCAGGCCACGCCCCGAGCAACCTCAGCGCGAGCATTCCCAGGCGATGCGCCCGCTCCGGCGCGAACAGGAAGAGGAGCGCACGGACGAGCCGGTACATGCGTCAGCCCGGAATGAACGAGTGCTGCTTCGCCCAGGACAGTGTCTGATCCACCTGCTCCGGCGTGAGGATGGAGTTCCGCTCCACCAGCTCGATCTCCCGGCGCATGTCCGTCTCCAGGAGGTAGGGGCCGTCCGTGTTGATGGTGAACTTCACCCGCCGGTCCCAGAACGTCTTGATGATGTGCCGCATCTCGTCCAGGCCCTCGACGGCCTTGGTGTGCAGGTTGGAGGTGGGGCACAGCTCCAGCACCACATCCCGCTCCCGCAGCAGCTTCATCGCCTCCTCGTCGTAGGCGGCGCGGATTCCGTGGCCGATGCGGTGCGGCTTGAGCCGCTCGACGACGGCCATCACACCCTCGGCGCCGGTGCCCTTCGTCTCGCCGGTGTGGACGGTGCACTTGAGACCGGCACGCCGGGCCTTCTCGAAGAGATCCTCGTACTGGGCCACCACCTCGGGCCGCAGCTCCAGCGCGTTCTTCTCGGTCCCCGCCAGATCGATCCCGTACACGCCGCGGGTGCGGTACTTGATCGCCTTCTCCACGATGATGGTGTTGAGCGGGTGCTCGAACTCGCGCGCCAGGCAGAAGATGAGGCCGGCCTTCACGCCGTACTCCAGCACCGCCCGATCCATGCCGCGCAGCGCCGCGTGGATGATGTGATCCAGATCCAGCTCGGAGTTCAGGTTGCGCTTCATGGGGTTGAAGCGCAGCTCGATCTGCGTCACCCGGCTGCCGCGGTACTCCTTGCCGATCACCTCGTACACGGAGCGCTCGATGGCGCTGGGGGAGGATTGGATCTTCTCCGTCCAGGTGTGGAGGATCTTCAGGTAGTCCTCCAGGCTTCCCACCTTCCCGGGACGAGAGGTGATGAGCTCCACGAAGTCGAAGTAGTTCTTGACGGGGAGCTTGAAGCCCTGCTGATGCGCGATGGACCAGAGAATGTGGGGCGCTACAGCGCCACCGACATGGATGTGCAGGTCAATGAGGTCGCGAGCCATGGCGGCATGTATGCACAGAGCCGCCCGGGCGTCCAGCTACCGGCGCAGCAGCACGTAGACAGCGCCCGCTCCCCCGTCCTGGGGCCGGGCGGTGGCGAACGCCAGCACCAGCTTCCCGATGTGCTTCTGGCCCAGCCACACCTTCAGCAGCCCCTTCAGCACCGGGACCTGATCCTTGGAGTGCAAACCTCGGCCATGGACGATGAGGACGCACCGCTTGCCGGTCCGGCGACTGTCTGTCAGGAAACGATCCACGGCCTCCTTGGCCTGAGCCTGAGTCATCCCGTGCAGGTCCAGGCGGCCCTGGAGGGAGAAGTCCCCGCGGCGCAGCGTGCGCAGCAGGTTGCGGTCCGTGCCGGGGCTGGCGCCCTCGATGAACTCGTCCGAGTCCGCGATGTCGAAGACGCCCTGTCCCGTGACGAGCTCCGAGAGCTGGGCGAGCGCCTCGGCATTCTCGTCGATGAGCTCGGGCAGGCGCGGGTTGGGCACGGGCGCCTCGCCGCGGTGGGTGATCTGCTGGACCCCATCCATGGCCGCGTAGAAGAGAGAGGCATCGTCCTCCTCCGGAGCGGGCCTCTTCTTGGACGGGGGAGGAGGGGGAGCCTTGGCCTTGGCGGGCTCCGGGGCCTTCTTCTGGAGGGCCTTGAGCGCGCTCTTGAAGGGGCTGTTGTTGAAGGCCTCTTCCTTCTTCTTGGGGGGACCGTTGCGATGGCTCATGGGGCCAGTCTCTCCTGAGCAGGGCCGGGTTCCAGGGTTTAACCGCCTGCTACAGCCCGCGCAGGCGTCGAATCATCTCGTAGGCGTTCTGGATCTCGTGGAAGCGGCGGGTGGCCTGCTCGACCGCTCCGGAGCCCAGGTGGGAGACACGATCGGGGTGGTGCGCGGCGGCGAGCTGCCGGTAGGCGCGCTTCACCTCGGCGTCGGAGGCGCCCGGGGTGAGGCCGAGCCGCGCATAATCGGTGTGGCCCGTGCCCAGGTAGCGCGCCGTGACGGAGCGCCGGTCCTCCTCGGTGAGCCCCAGCCCCTTGACGATCTGCCGCAGGCTCTCCTGCTCGGAGCGCTGGAGGGCTCCATCCACGAGCGCCAGCTGGTACAGCGTGTCCACCAGGAGCAGCCGATCCCCGGTGGGCAGCTCGTCCCGGCACGCCGCGATGGACTCGTCCAGGGAGGGGGGCTTCTGGAGGAACTCCTTGAGGAGGAGGCGGACGATGTCCAGCGCCTCGGGGCCGTACTTCAGCTCGTTCTGGAAGTACTCCTTCACCACGCGCACCTCGTCCCGCGACACCTCACCATCCACCCGGGCCACCTCGATGAAGAGGGCGCAGAGGTGGCGCGCGAAGTGCTCCTGGGCCTGCTCGTCGATCTGCTCTCGTGTCACGGGTGCCGGCGGAGGCTCCAAGAGGGGGCCTTCCTCGAGCCCCTCGAGCGGGTTCGAGGGGGGGAGGGCGTGGGCATTGTCGTAGAGGTGGCCGACCACCCCTCCGATGAACGTGAACAGGACGATGGCCCAGGGCCCTCCGATCCAGAGCCCCAGAATCAACCCAAGCATCGCACCCAGAACTTTTCCCGGCGCCACGGCTGCGTTCACCCCTTGCCAGGACGCAGTTTGGCATAGAGTCCGCCGGCCTATGGCTCAGTTGATCGATGGCAAGGCGATTGCGGCGCGGGTGCGGGCGGAGGTGAAGGCGGAGGTGGACCGTCTCAAGGTGGAGCGGGGCCTCGTCCCCGGCTTGGCGGTGGTTCGGGTGGGAGAGGATCCCGCCTCGAAGGTCTACGTCACCGGGAAGAAGAAGGCCGCCGAGGAGGTGGGCTTCAACTCCTGGGAGCACCACCCGGACGCGAGCATCTCCCAGGACGAGCTGCTCGCCCTGGTGCGCAAGCTCAACGACGATCCGGCGGTCCACGGCATCCTCGTCCAGCTCCCGCTGCCGAAGCACATCGACGCGGAGCTGATCATCTCCGCGGTGAAGCCCGAGAAGGACGTGGACGGGTTCCACCCGATCAGCGCGGGCAACCTGTCGCTCGGGCGGCCGGGGCTGCGGCCGTGTACGCCCTTCGGGGTGATGCGGCTGCTGAAGGAGGTGGGCTGCAACCCCTCGGGCCAGCGGGCCGTGATTGTCGGGCGCAGCAACATCGTGGGCAAGCCGATGGCGCTGATGCTGCTCCAGGCGGATGCCACGGTGACGATCTGCCACCGCAAGAGCGATCTGCAGCGCGAGGTGGGCATGGCGGACATTCTCGTCGTCGCGGTGGGAGTGCAGGAGCTCGTCAAGGGCGACTGGATCAAGCCCGGCGCGGTCGTCATCGACGTGGGGATGAACCGCAAGGCGGATGGGAAGCTCGTGGGCGACGTGGAGTTCCAGGCCGCCTCCCAGCGCGCCTCCTTCATCACCCCGGTTCCGGGTGGCGTGGGGCCCATGACCATTGCCATGCTCATGCGCAACACGGTCATCGCCGCCATGGGCGGCGTGTAGTCAGCGCGGATACAGGGTCGACTGCCCGCTCTCCGCTCGAGACTGCGTGCGGTCTGATCCAGCGAGTCCAGAACACTTGAAGTGAGTGTCTGCCTGGGGAGATGGCAGGCTGAACAGAAGGCCTGTCGGAAAGCGGACGCGCAGCCCTGGGGGCCGGAGGCAGAAGCCCGCTGGATGCTAAGAGTCTTCCCCATCTGGAACCCTCTCGTGAGCGCCTTCTCAATCGCCTCAGCACCTCCGTGGCAGAACCAGGCAGCGGGTGCCGCCATTGCGGGGCTTGAAGCGCTCTGGCATGCCCCGATTGGCATCGCCTTCGTAGACCCCGAGCTGCGGTACCTGCGCGTCAACAAGGCGTTGACGGAGATGAACGGCGTGCCCGCCGAGTGTCACCTGGGCAGGAAGATCTACGAGGTGCTCCCGGCGGACTCGGAGGCCACGAAGGCCATCATCCGCCGGGTCGAGCACGTGCTGTTGACGGGCCACCCCCTGGAGAACATCGAGGTGGAGTGGGAGTCGGCCGGGACGCCGAGTGAGCCTCGCTTCTCTCGCACCAGCTACTTCCCGGTGTTCAGCGGCTCCGTGATCCTGGGCGCGTGCATCTATGTCGAGGATCTGCGCGCTCAGCGGCGCGCGGAGCAGCAGCGTGACGAGCTGCTGGAGCGAGAGCGCCACGCACGCGCAGAGGCGGAGGCAGCGGCTCAGCGGCTCTTCATCCTTGCCGAGGCCTCGCACGTCTTCGCCGAGGCAAGCGCTGACCTGCGCAGCGTCGTCAACGCCGTGGTCCGCATGGTGGCCACGATCATCGACGGGGCTTGCTC
>NZ_DASPHO010000103.1:0-5013 GCF_035629615.1 Hyalangium sp.
CAGCACCCGCCCATCCGGCAACAGGACCGCGGTCGAGTGATAGCCACGGTAGGCCGAGCCAGGAGCCAGCGACGTCCAGGTGTTCGTGGCAGGGTCCCACACCTCGGAGTGGTAGACCGCTCCAGCGGCGTTGTTGAACCCCTCCACGCTGCTGCCCCCCACCACCAGCACCGTGCCATCGGGCAACAGCGTCGTGTTGTGCTGCCGCCGAGCCACGCTCATGGGCGCCGTGTATTGCCAGGCCGGTGAGGCGGCGTTGAGATCCAGGAGCTCGGCGGTGCTCGTGGGCGGATCCCCGCCGCCCGCGACGAGCACCTTGTCATCGAACATGACCGCGCCGCCGTACGACCGGCCCCCGAAGAGGCGCCTGGCCGACTCGAACCACGTCCCCGTCCCCTCGGGATCCAGGTAGTGGTTGGCACGCCCAGGCCCCACGTAGAGGAGCTTGCCGTTGGGCGCCAGGAACATCCGCGGGTAGTACGGCAGATCCTTCCAGGCCGTGCCGAGGTTCCGCCAGGTGCCCGAGGCCGCGTCCCACCGCTGCGGCATCGAGTTGTTCGTGCCTGCGCCGACGGTCTCGCCGGACAGCACCACGATGTCTCCATTGGGGAGCGTGGTGTTGGTGGGGTACCAGCGCTTGTCGTTCATGTCCGGCGCGTGCTCCCACGAGGACGTGAATGGGTTGAAGATGAGCGCGTGGGGCTCGCCTTCATGGGAGTCGATGTGCCCCCCCGTCAGCAGCAACCGGCCATCCGCCAGGTACGAGTGGCCCGCGCAGAAGATGTTGTAGTGCGGCACGGGCACCTGGGTGAGCGTGTCCGCCGCAGGATCCCAGAGGAGAGGCGGCAACGCGCCTTCCTCGAACTCGCCGAAGATGAACACCTTGCCTGTGGGCAGCAGGTGGGCGTGGGTGGCGGAGATGGGCCAGCTCATCAAGGGCCCCCACTGTCCGACTTCAGCCGGGCTCTGCGCCGCCACAGGGGTGGCCAGCAGCGCGCCCCCGAGGATCCACATCCCCACCACTCCCTCCCACCCCGCCCCCCGTCTTCTCATCACGCCCCCTGACCCCAGAAATGGGTGGTGAACGTAAGTCCGAGCCTCCAGGGGCCAACCGTCCCTCTCCGCCGAGACACCTGGACGTTGGAGGACGCCGGGCACACCCCCCGAGGCAGGTTGATCCCCAGCGTCAGGGGCTCGACCTTTTGCGCGCCTTGAAGTCGCCCGGGGCGAGGGGGAGCACTCAGTCGATGGAGCTATTTCCCATCCAGATCCTGTTCCTCGTCGTGCTGATGAACCGCTACCTGCTCGGGCCGCTGCTGCGCCGGCTCCGGGGCCCGCAGTTCGATGTCACGAATGACGCCTACGAGCCCACCGTGGCCATCATCATCCCGCTCTACAACGAGGGTGAGGGCATCTACCACGTCATCCTCAGCCTGCTCCAACAGGACTACCCCCCGGACAAGCTGCAGATCCTCGTCGTTGACGACTGCTCCAAGGACGACAGCTACGCCTGGGCGCAGAAGGCCGCCGAGGGCCGCCCCAACGTCCGGGTGATGCGCAACCCGGTGAACATGGGCAAGCGCAAGGGCATCAACCGCGGAGTGCGCGCCACGGAGGCGGAGATCATCGTCTCGGTGGACTCGGACGTGACCGTGGACCGCGGCGCCGTGCGCCAGCTCATCCGCCGGTTCACCCACCCACGCGTGGCCGCCGTGGGAGGCCGCACGTACGTGGTCAACCGCCACCAGAACTGGCTCACGCGCATGATCGAGATCAAGTTCCACTTCGCACAGGAGTGGCTCAAGGATCTGGAGCGGAGCTTCCGCACGGTGCTGTGCTTGTCCGGCTGCCTCACCGCGTACCGCCGCCAGGTGCTGATGGAGCTGGAGCCCATCCTCGAGGGCCGTGCCATCGCGGGCGTCCCCATCAAGTATGGCGAGGACCGCTTCCTCACCCGCCAGATCGTCAAGGCCGGCTACGAGACGGTCTACACGACGGAGGCGTTCTGCTTTACCGCCGCGCCCGCCACCCTCGCCGCCTACTTCGCGCAGCAGCTGCGCTGGCGGCGCTCCAACCTGGTGGACATGCTCGGCGGGCTGAGCCACGCGTGGCGGCTGCACCCGGTCATCACCATCCACTACGTCTCGCAGCTCGCCCTGCTGCTCTCCTACCCCGTCGTCATCGTCCACAATGTCTTGAACGACGAGCTCTGGGACATCCTCGCCATGCACATGCTGGTGGTGGCCTTCCTGGGCTTCATCTACCGGGTGGAGACCCGCCACCTGCCCGAGGATCGCCGCATCCCCGCCCTGTGCTTTCTGCCCATGGCGCTGATGATGCCCGTCACCTACGCGCTCTTCACGCCGCTGGCCCTGTTGACCCTGGACTCGGGGAGCTGGGAGACGCGCGGCAGCCCCGCCCCCACCCACGCCGAGGCGCCCCCCCCTGAGGGCGTCTCCCTCCCACCTCGTGAGGGCGCCTCATGAACCAGCAAGTCGCCAACAGAGTGAACGCCGTCGCCGTCAACGCCTACAAGGCCCTGGGCACTCTGCTGCTCTGTCTCATCCTGCTCGGGTTCATCACCTACCTGAGCCTCCAGGCCTTCTTCCTGCTGAGCCGGCGCTGGGTGGCTCCCACCGTGCTCTCGCCCACGGATCCTCAGATCCTCCAGCTCAATGCGCAGATCGCCCAGCAGGCCTCGGCGCGCGACCAGGTGCTGGCCGATCGACGGGAGGTGCAGGTGCGGCTCGCCGATGCCGATCGCACGCTCGCCGCCGAGCGGGACTTCCAGGAGCGCTTCCTGGTGGCCCTCGGCAGCGAGCGCGCCTCTCGAGCGCAGGCCCTGCGGCTCCTGACCTCCCTGCAGCGCGAGTACCAGAACGCCCGCCAGGAGATCGAGGAGTCCAACCGCGCCTACTCCCGCCTGGCCCGCGTGCGGACCGAGGCGCTCTACGGAGCCCACCTGCTGGAGCAGGAGGATCACCTCACCACCAACCACCAGCTCGCGCAGATGGCTCAGAGCAACCTCACGCTGGCCGAGCATGCGGTGAATCTGGAGACACGCCAGGCAGAGCTGCGCCGGGAGCTCCAGAGCTTTGATGCCGCACAGGGCGGGAGTGGAGCGAAGGCCGGCAGAGCGACCGCGGAGGTGCTCCTGCTGGAGCGCGAGCACACCCGATCCGTGCTGGAGCAGGCCCGCGCCGAGGCGAGCCGTGGCGCGCTCCAGGAGGATCTGCGAGCGCTCGAGGAGGCTGCCGCGCGGTACGAGAAGCTGCTCGCCACCATCCGCGCCTCGCCGCACCTGAGGGCCCTGGAGGGCCATCTCACGGTGGCCTTCGTTCCGTACGAGAACCTGGAGAATGCCCTCCCTGGCACGCCGCTCTACGCGTGCGCGGCGAAGCTGGTGTGGTGCAAGCAGGTCGGCGTGGTGGGCGAAGTGCTGGAAGGCGAGGTGTCGGTGAAACACCCCATCCGTCAGCACTTCCTGCGAGGCGTGATGGTGGAACTCCAGCTCCAGGACGGCGCCTCCGTCCAGGAGGAGCTGCTCCACATGGGGCGGCCACCGCTCCTGCTGTAGTGCCAAGGAGGTGGGCATGAGGACATCCATCACATGGGCCACGCTGCTCTGCCTCGCCGCGCTGTACCCGGCGGGAGCGCAGTCGGCCGACACGCACACGCCCCCTGCTCCTTCGGAGCAGCGCGCGGGCCCCGAGCCCGCATGGTGTGACTTCATCCGGGGAATGACTGACGCGGAGACGGCGGTGCTGCTGGCGCCCGAGCTCTTCGCGAGCGCTGGTGTCGTGAACCCGGGCGAGGCCGCGAGTGGAGCCGGAGAGGCGCCCCTGGGCGCACCAAAGCTGCGGATCACCGCGGGGCTCGGCTACGAGCTGGTCGGCGCGTACCGGGGGATGACGCTCCGTCGCCGAGCAGAGGCCGAGTGCCAACGCCACCGTGCGAGCTCGGCACTCCAGGCCGCGCTGCAGTCCGGGCCAGACCTCAGCGCCGCTCCCGCGCTGAAGGCCCGCCTCGCCGTGCTCCAGGCGGCCATCCCCGAGGGTGAGCGGCTCGTCGAGGCACTCCGGACAGATCTCCGGGAGGGCCGGGCCACCCTGGACGAGCTCAACGCGCTCCAGCTCCGTCTGGACGCCCTGCGCGCCCTGGCGAGCGACACCACCCGCGATCAGGAGCGCCTCGCGCGTCTCCCTCCCCGGCCGGAGCGTTCCCTCTCAGCGCTGCTCCAGGAGCTGCGGACCGCGGACGACGAGCTCGAGCGGCTCTCTGGCAAGGTGCGCCGCTCCACCGCCTGGAGTGTCCGCCTGCGTGGCGGCTATGACGAGCTGATCGACGTGCCTCAGGAGCTCCCCCTCTTTGGGATGATCACCGTCTCCTACAACCTCGGGGGCTTGAGCCAGGCCGCGGCCAATGAGCGGGCGCGCAAGGCCCGGCTGCGGGCCCTTGAGGAAGACGTGGAGGGACTGCCGCAGCGCGTGGAGAGGCTGCTCCACCAGCTGCGCGCCTCTCAGAGCACCGAGGAGGTCCGGCTGCGCGAAGTCACGGTGCTCGTCGGCGATCTGGAGAGCCAGCTCCAGTCCATCCAGTCCCTGGAGACGGGAAAGGTGCGCCGGTTCCATGACTACCTCACGCTCGAGCTGGCACGGCTCCGCGCGGAGCAGGCCTGGCTTCGAGCCCACCTTGAGTCTCTTGGCGCCTTCCTGGGACGGGAAGCCCCTTGAAGTCGCGGCTGCTCGTCCTGGCGCTGGGCCTGCTCAGCCCAGGGCCCACGGCCCGCGCGCGCGAGCCACCGCCGAGCAAGCTCACCCGGGTTTCTCCCCAGCAGCTCCGCGCCACACAGGGAGCGCTCGCTCCCGGCTCGAAGGGGCGGCTGCTCGTCGAAGCCCCCAAGGTGCGCGCCGTTGTCCCCTCCTCCAGCGCACCGGTGGCCGAGCTGCGCTTCACCTACCTGGGGCCCACCGACGTCCAGCAGGCCTTGGCCTCCGGTGAGCAGCGCCGCCA
>NZ_DASPHO010000104.1:0-2375 GCF_035629615.1 Hyalangium sp.
GCTGCCGTTGGAAGAGGAGGAGGTGCTCGCGGTGCGCCAGCGCATGGGCTATGCGCTCCAGGGTGGCGGCCTCTTCCCGCACCTCACCGCCGCGCAGAACGTGGAGCTCATGGCCCGCTACCTGCGGTGGCCCGAGGAGCGCATCCGCGCCCGGCTGGAGGCGCTCGTGGAGCTGACCCGCTTCCCGAGCGAGGCGCTGGGACGGTTCCCCGGGCAGCTCTCCGGCGGCCAGCGCCAGCGTGTGGGGCTCATGCGCGCGCTGATGCTGGAGCCGGACGTGCTGCTGCTCGACGAGCCGCTGGGGGCCCTGGACGCAATGGTCCGCTCCGAGCTGCAGGTGGATCTGCGCGCCATCTTCGCGCGGCTTGGCAAGACGGTGGTGCTCGTCACCCATGATCTGGGCGAGGCGGCCTTCCTGGGCCAGCACGTCGTGCTGCTGCGCGACGGGGGCGTGGTGCAGCAGGGGACGCTCGCCGAGCTGGAGTCGAACCCAGCCGATCCCTTCGTCACCCGCTTCATCCAGGCACAGCGATTGCCGCTGGAGCCAGGCGCGTGAGGGGCCTGCTCGCGGGTGTGCTGCTGGTGCTGCTGGGCGTTCCGGGCTGTGCTCCCAAGGCGCCGGGCACCACGCCTGAGATGCGCGTGGGCTCCAAGAAGTTCACCGAGTCCGTCATCCTGGGCGAGCTGGTGGCACGGCTGGCGCGGCTCCCCGGGGCGAGCGCGGTGCATCGGCGCGAGCTGGGTGGCACCACCGTGCTCTGGGAGGCCCTGAAGCGCGGTGAGCTGGACATCTATCCCGAGTACACCGGCACCCTGCGCCAGGAGTTGTTCGCCGCGCGGGGCCTGCGCGATGACGCCGCGCTGCGCGAGGCCCTGGCCGCCGAGGGGCTGGGGATGAGCGCCTCGCTCGGCTTCAACGACACCTATGCGCTGGGGATGAAGGAGGCGGAGGCCGAGCGCCTGGGCATCCGGCGCATCTCGGACCTGCGCGCGCACCCCGAGCTGCGGCTCGGCTTCAGCAACGAGTTCATGGACCGCGGCGACGGCTGGCCCTCCCTGAGAGACCGCTACCAGCTCCCCCAGCGGGAGGTGCGCGGGCTGGATCATGATCTCGCCTACCGAGGCCTGGAGAGCGGCGCCCTCCAGGTGACGGACCTGTACTCCACGGACGCGGAGATCGCCGCCTACGGCCTGCGCGTGCTGGAGGACGATCTGAAGCACTTCCCCGCCTACGACGCCGTGCTGCTCTACCGCGAGGACTGGGCGAAGAGGAACCCGCGCGTGCTCGCGGCCGTCCTGCGGCTGGAGGGGCTCATCTCCGAGCCCGAGATGGTCCAGCTCAACGCCCGGGCCCGACTGGAGCGCGTCCCCGAGAGCCAGGTGGCCTCGGAGTTCCTCACGCGCAAGCTGGGCCTCGAGTCGGAGCTGCGATCGGACAGCCTAGCCTCGCGGGTGTGGCACCGGACGCGCGAGCACCTGTTCCTCGTGCTCGTGTCGCTGCTCGCGGCCGTGGCGGTGGCCGTGCCGCTCGGAGTGCTCGCGGCGAAGCGGGCGCGGGTGGGGCAGGGAGTGCTGGGGCTGGCGAGCATCATCCAGACGGTGCCCTCGCTGGCGCTGCTGGTGGTGATGATTCCGCTGCTGGGCATCGGCTCGCGGCCGGCCATCGTGGCGCTGTTCCTCTACAGCCTGCTGCCCATCGTCCGGAACACGGCCGCGGGGCTCACCGGCATCCCGGGCGACATCCGCGAGTCCGCCGAGGCTCTGGGCCTGCCACCGGGTGCACGGCTCTGGCGCATCGAGCTGCCGCTGGCCACGCCCTCCATCCTCGCCGGCATCCAGACAGCCGCCGTCATCAACGTGGGCACCGCGACGCTGGGAGCGCTCATTGGCGCGGGCGGCTACGGGCAGCCCATCCTCACCGGCATCCGGCTGGACGATACGGGGCTCATCCTGGAGGGCGCTGTCCCCGCGGCGCTGCTGGCGCTCGCCGTGAGCGGGCTGTTCGAGCTCCTCGAGCGAGTCGTGGTGCCTCGCGGACTGCGGGTGTCACAGGGGCGTGGGGCATGACAGCCGCCTCACCCGGCGCGTGATCCCGAGGCGGAGGCAGAGTCCACGGGGGTCGATCTCGGCTCGGCCCTGGGCGCGTCCTCCGCGAGCCCCGCCGCGCTCAGCCGCACCAGGGAGATCCACACCAGGTCTGCGAGCAGCAGGTGGATGAGCTGCATCCCCACCGGCGCCAGCAGCACCAGGTTGATGACTCCCACGGCGAGCTGGACCGCGTAGAGGACGCCGAGCAGCATCGCCCCTCGCTTGACCTCCGCCGAAGGCCGCAGCCGGGCGAGGAGAGAGGCCATCACCACCACCAGCGCGCCCAC
>NZ_DASPHO010000105.1:0-10869 GCF_035629615.1 Hyalangium sp.
TGCTGGTGGTGTGTGCCCTCCTGCTGGTGGCCTGTGAGGACGACGACGAGCGTGCGGCGATGCCGGCGGGCTCTGGCGCTGAGTCGGGGGCTGGCGCTTCCACCTCGATGTCAGGCCTCACGGTGGTGCTGGCGGAGGTGGTGTACCAGGGCGGCTTGAAGACGGGCTGGGTGGACGCTGGCTGGGGCGAGCGCGAGGTGAAGGGCCCGGGGCCGGCGAAGGTGATGATGGCCGACCTGGGCGGGTGGGCGCTGCGTCGCGCGGCGCCCGTGCGAGGCTCCTTCGGCGGCCTGGCGTTCCGGTACAAGGCGCCCGGCGACTTCGGTGACTTCCTGGAGGTCCGGCTGGACTCTGGGGATGAGAGCACCTTCCCCCGGGTGCAGGTGAGCGCGCGGCATGTGGTGGGGCAGGACGGCGAGTGGATGCAGCTCCTCATCCCCATGGCGGAGCTCAACCCGGACATGAAGGCCTTCGATCGCTTCATTCTCCGGGCGCACAAGCGCGTGGGCTCCGAGTGGGTGGAGCTGGATCGGCTCGGGCTGACGGTGCCGGGCGCGATGATGACGTCCCAGGAGACGCCGCAGGGCACCTCGATGGAGATGGTGGAGGTGGCCTATGACCGCGGCACCAAGACGGGCTGGGAGGTGGGCGGCTGGACCGAGCGCCAGGTGGAGGGGGCGGCGCCGGCGAAGGTGATGATGGCGGAGCTGGGCGGGTGGATGCTCCGCCGGAAGCAGCCGCTGGAGGGCCGCTTCGGCGCGCTCGCGTTCCGGTACAAGGCGCCCGCCGACTATGGCGACTTCCTGGAGGTGCGGGTGGACTCCGGGGACGAGTCCGTGTTCCCGCGGGTACGTGTCGGGACTCAGCACGTGGTGAAGCAGCAGGACGGCTGGGTCGAGGTGCTGGTGCCCATGGCGCAGCTCGATCCGAAGGGTGAGCCCTTCGATCGCATCATCATGCGGGCGCACAAGCGTGTGGGCACTGAGTGGGTGCAGCTCGATCGGATCGGCTTCACCAGCATGCGGGTCGCCGAGCTGAACACGCCGGCAGCCGGCATGGTGCGCGTGGCGGTGGGGCCTCCGCGGCCGGCGAGCCTCTCCGTGGACTGCACGGGGCCCGGCCACGTCATCAGCCCGCAGATCTACGGCATCGCCTTCGATGCGCTGAACGAGCAGAAGAGCTCGCACCAGTGGGAGCTGGGGACCACGGTGCGCCGCTGGGGCGGCAACCCCACGAGCCGCTACAACTGGAAGCTCAACGCCTGGAACACGGCCAACGACTGGTACTTCCGCAACACGGCGCCTGGGGACAACCCGGACTTCAACTATGAGTCGTTCCTCATGGCGAACCGCGAGCATCGCGTCCAGTCCGCGCTCACCGTGCCGATGATTGGCTGGGTAGCCAAGGACACGAGCTCCGTGAGCTTCCCGGTGTCGAAGCTCGGCCCGCAGGAGAAGGTGGATCCGGAAGTCCCGGAGGCCGGCAACGGCAAGCGGAGCTCGGGCGTCGAGCTGGCGCCGCCCATGCCCTCACGGACGAGCGTGCCGGCCCCGCCGGAATTCATCGGCGAGTGGGTGCGCACCCTTCGCAGGCAGGACATGACACGCGGGCGCAGCGTGCACATGTACTTCCTCGACAACGAGCCGATGCTGTGGAACTCGACGCACCGGGACGTGCACCCGGAGCCGACCACGTATGACGAGCTGCTGGAGCGGACCGTGTCCTACGGCACGGCCGTGCGGCAGGCGGATCCGGAGGCTCTCATCGCCGGGCCCACGGAGTGGGGCTGGACGGGGTACTTCCGCTCGGCGGCGGACGTGGCGAAGGGCGCCTCGCCGGACGCGGATCGCAAGGCCCACGGCAACGTGCCGCTGCTTCCCTGGTACCTGAAGAAGCTGCGCGAGCACGAGAAGAAGACGGGCATGCGCATCCTGGACGTGGTGGATGTGCACTTCTACCCGCAGGCCGAGGGAGTCTCCCCCGACAAGGGTGAGCTGACGGATCCGGAGACGTCGGCGCTGCGCATCCGCTCCACGCGCGCGCTGTGGGACCCGAACTACAAGGACGAGTCCTGGATCGGCGAGCCGGTGAGGCTCATTCCCCGGCTCAAGAAGCTGGTGGAGGAGAACTACCCGGGGCGGGGCATCGCCATTGGCGAGTACAACTTCGGCGCCGCGCGGCACATGAGCGGCGGGCTGGCGCAAGCCGAGGCGCTGGGCCGCTTCGCGGAGGGGGGCCTCACCGCGGCCTTCTACTTCACCTATCCGTCGGCGCGCAGCCCCGCGTGGTGGGCCTTCCGGGCCTACCGGGACTTCGACGGTCAGGGTGGGCGCTTCCTGGACACGTACCTGCCCTCGCGCGCCGAGGAGGGCACCTCGCTCTTCGCCTCGCGCAGCGACGATGGGCGGCGCGTGGTGGCCATCGCCCTCAACGTGGAGCCGGACACGGCGCGGGATGCGCGGGTAGAGCTCAAGGGCTGCGGGGCGCTGAGGAACGCGCGGGTGATGACGTACGTGGGAGAGGCCAGCGGCTTCTCCGAGCAGCAGCCCACCGCCCTGGGCGCGGGGGTGCTGGGGGCGCAGCTGCCGCCCTACTCCATCACGGTGCTGGACTTGACGCTGGAGCCGTCGAAGGTGCCGGAGAGGCCTGCGCAGGTAAAGGGCCGGCGGCGAGACGCTCCTTGAGGCGCAGGAAGCGGGTCTCGAAGTAGCGGTAGCTCAGGCCGGCCAGCACCACGCTCAGGCCGAACGTCAGCAGGAAGTATACGGCAAAGCCCTGCTCTGGGACCGCGCGGCGCACCAGGTTGAAGGTGAGCATGTGCAGCAGGTAGACGCCGTAGCTGATCATTCCCACGTAGCGCAGGGGCGGGAGCGTGAGCACGGGCATGAGGAGGTGGCGCGTGCGGATGCAGGAGGAGACCACCAACGCCGTCATCACCAGCGAGGTGAGCCCGTAGGGCGTGCCGTCCGTCGCCACGGCGGCCAGGACGAGGACGAGCAGCAGCGGCGGTGCCCAGGTGTAGCCGAGCACCCGGTACATCCACGCGAAGCCCCGGGGCGAGTGCAGGGCATAGGCCGCCAGGCACCCCATGCAGATGGGCGCCGCGAAGCTGGCGAGGATGCGCACCTGCAGCAGGGTGCCGTCCAGCTGTCCCGTCGTGACGGCCCAGGGCGCCCAGAGGGAGATGGCGAGCAGCCCCGTCATGAAGAGCACGGCGCCCCACCGGTGGGCCAGGCGCATGACGCCGGGCCACAGCAGGTAGAACTGCTCCTCGGTGGCCAGGGACCAGGCGAAGTAGAAGATGATGCGGGTGTCCGGCTCCTGCGGGACGAACCAGTTGGACGTGTAGGTGAGGAAGGAGGGGAGGTTGGCGAAGAAGTCGGCCTTCTCCTTGGCTCCCTTCTCGACGAAGAGCACCAGCAGCACGTACACGGCGAGCACCGCGTAGTAGAGCGGGAAGATGCGCAGCGAGCGCCGGCCGTAGAAGCGGGCCAGGGAGATGTGCCCGTGCGCGTCCCGCTCGCGCAGCAGCAGCGAGGTGATGAGGAAGCCGCTGATGGCGAAGAAGAGGGAGACGCCCAGGTAGCCGCGGCCCAGGAAGCCCGAGTGCAGGCCGGAGACATGGTGGGCCATCACCAGGACGATGCTCAGGCAGCGCAGTCCGTCCAGCCCCGGGAAGATGCGGGTGCGCAGGAACTCCTCGTGGGCGCGGGCGGTATCCATGCGTACGGGGGGCTAGGAACGCGCAATTTCCGTCCGGCCACAAGGGGGGGTCACGGGGACCTCTCTCCACCCTCGGGTGCCTGAGGACCGACCAGGCGGGTGACCGCCACGTGCGAGAAGAAGATGGGGATGCCCAGGAGGTAGCGCCGGGCCAGTCGCTTGGGCTCCAGGTAGAGGCGGTAGACCCACTCCAGGCCCGTGCTGCGCATCACCTCCGGGGCCCGCGTCACCTTTCCCCCCAGGAAGTCCAGGATGGCGCCGCCGTTGACGATGAGGACGGGGTGGGAGAGCCGCTCGCGCATCCGCACCGCGATGTCCTCCTGCTTGGGCATGCCCATGGCCAGGATGATGAGCTCCGGCTTCGTCTCAGCAGCCAGCTCCAGGTACGTCTCCGGCGAGGAGAAGCCGTCATGGCAGGAGACGACCACCAGCCCCTCGGCCTCCAGCCTCTGACGCGCCGTGTCCAGCCAGGGCGAGCGTGTCCCGAACAACGCGGCGCGGCGGCCCTTGTACGCGCGGGCGATCTTCGGGATGAAGTCCGTGCCGTTCATGTTCAGCCCGGGCGGGCGCCCGAAGGCCTTGAGCCCCAGCTTCACGCCGATGCCGTCGCGCAGCAGCAGGTCCGAGCGCAGCAGGCTCTCCAGCATGGCGGGTGTGTTCCACCCCAGGTTGGCCGCGTGCGCGTTGACGAACGAGACGATGTAGGGCCGCGAGGGGTGCTGCAGCTCCTCGAGGAGCGCGTCGTGGGAAGGCTCGTCGTCGACGAGGTGGATGCGCTGGTGCAGCTCGAAGAACTCGCTCGCGCGCAGGGCCAGCGTGCGGTCGGGGGTAGCCGTCATGCCTCCTTGCTCCTCTGGCTCGCGAGGATAGATGACGCCAGCGCCTTGCGCATATGGCGGTGAGGGACGTTCACCTCCGTGAAGGGCTCGCCATATACCTCATAGGCCAGGCGCTCGTAGAAGGGGACGACCTGGGCGCGCGCATGGAGGTGCACGTGCGTGAAGCCTCGCCGCCGCAGCTCCTCCTCCAGCGCGATGACGAGGCGCGCGCCCAGCCCGCGGCCCCGGAGCGGCGGGGTGACGGCCATCTGGAAGAGGCGGCCCCCGTGCGCGTCCTCGGGGTGGAAGAGGACGCAGCCGACCACCGCGCCAGCCTGGCGCGCGACGAGGTGGAGGCTCTGGGCCTCGAAGGGGAAGGTCACCGCGGAGCGAGGCAAGCCCAGCGGCTCGCGCAGCACCCGGAAGCGCAGCTCGAGCTCCTCTGGGTAGAGGGCATGCTCGGGGTGGATGAAGAGCAGCTCGGGGGTGTCCATGGGGAGCGTGTGGGAGGCGGAGGACATGACGTCGGGCGAATCCGTCAGCGCGCGGCCTCGCGTGGGGACGGGGCCGCACGCCGCCGTGCAGCCTCGGTGAGATAGGCGCGGACAGGGGAGGCCAGGGGGAGCTGCAGCGCGGCCTCCACGTCGAGGAACGCGGCCCATACCACCTCGCGGCGGTCGATGGTGAGCGGCGGCTCGGTGGCCACCTCCAGCTCCAGGAAGAAGACGTGGTCGCGCTTGTACTCGACCGTGTCCACCACATCGAAGGCCGCGCGCAGCTCGGAGGCGCCCAGGGTGAGGCCCACCTCCTCGCGCAGCTCGCGCAACCCCGTCTCGAGATGGGACTCGCCCGCGTGGGGGCCACCCCCCGGCATGCTGAAGAAGCGCTTGTACGAGTTCTGGAGGAGCAGCACGCGCCGGCCGTGCCATACCCCGACAAAGACGCCTTCAATCGAGGGACGGCGCACGAACCAGTAGGCCATGGCCAGCGAGTAGGCGCCGCGGTACGCCGTGCGCACGACGGCATCGGTCAAGTCACGCGCCGCTGCGCGGGCGTCCGTCCAGGAGCTCATTCAGTAGGAGCCCGTGAGCTGCAGGGTGAAGGTGCGGCCGTACTGGGCGACGGGCCGCGCGGAGGTCTCCGAGTTCACGGGCAGCGCGTACTGCTCGTCCAGCAGGTTCTGCACGCCGGCGAAGTAGCGGAAGCGAGAGAACTCCCCGGAGACGCCGAACCCCAGCAGCATCGCCTCGCCGATCTTCGGTCCCTCCGAGTCGCTGTTGCGCGCGCTCTGGTAGGTGGCCTGCGTGGCCAGCCGGACTTCTCCCGTGCCCAGCGGCAGCATCAGGCGCCCGGAGACGACGTGGGTGGGCTTGGCGTCCCTCACCTCGTCCAGGACGTGGCGCAGGGTGACATAGGAGTAGCTCAGGTCCACCAGCAGGAAGCGGCCAGGCTGCCAGTGCACTCCGGCCTCCGCGCCCCAAGCGAACGTCTCGGTGTCGCTGTTCGCGAAGACGAGGCACTGCAGGGTCCCTGGGGGAGTCCCACACCGAGGCACCGTCAGCTCGTCCTCCTCCAGCGTCACGAGGTTGGAGATGCGGTTGTGGTAGCCCGCGACGGTGAGGCGCAGCTCGTCCGTCAGGTCGTGCGAGTGCTCCAGCTCGAAGGTGGAGATGGTCTCCGGATCCAGCCCCTCGGCGGGCCGCTGGGTGGCGAGCTTGTCCTCGTAGAAGAGCTCGTAGACGTTGGGGGCGCGGAAGGCCAGGCCAGCGACGAGCTTGGTGAGGCCCGCGGTGTAGGGGCGCCAGATGAGGGCCAGGCGCGGTGTGATGGGGATCGAGTCCAGATCCAGGTACTTGTCCACGCGCAGGCCCGCGGACAGGTTCAGCCGTGGGTGGAGGCGCCACTCGTCCATCAAATAGAGAGACAGCAACGTGCGCGTCTTGGTCGGCAGCGGCTCGCCTCCCTCCGGGCCGTAGGTCTCCTGCTCCACGCGGATCTGCCCCTGGCCCTCCAGACCCACGGTGAGGTGGTTGCCGTCGAACAGGGACAGGCGCAGGCGGGCCTCGGCGGAGATCCAGTCGGCGCGCCCGCCTTCGGACTCACGGGTCAGGCCCTGGCCGTCGTCCTCGGTGTACATCCTGTCGCCGCGATAGCGGCTCAGGTCGAAGGCGCCACGCAGGGACAGGCTCATGCGGTCGCTCAGGGGGCGCTCGTAGCGCGCCTCGAGGAAGCCGCGCGCGTCCAGCGACTGGGTGCCCTCGGCGCCGATCGCGCTGCCGAAGGGGCCGGTGGGGATGTCCTTCACGCGGCTGTTGAACCTGCCCATCAGCGTGAGGTAGCCCAGGCGTGCGTGCACGGCGCCGCTGAAGGCCCGCTCGCCGTCGAGCCCCACCACGCGCGTGCTGGAGTCCAACAGCGTCGTCTCGGCGCCCGTGGCGTGCATCATCGAGCCGGACACCAGCACGCTGCGGCCCTCGCCGCCCTCCCAGCCCGCGGAGGCATGCAGGCCCACCGTCCCGAGCGCGCCCACCGTGCCCGTGACCTCCACGTGGCGCTGGACCCCCAGCGACTCGCGCGGCACCACGTTGATGACAGCGAAGAAGGCGCCGGTGCCATACAGCGCGCTGCCGGGGCCGCGGACCACCTCGATGCGCTCGACCTCCTCCAGATTCACCGAGAGGTCATGCGCCGAGTAGCCCTGGCCGGCCCACACGTCATTCATCGCGTGGCCATCCCAGAGGATGAGGATACGGGTATTGAGATCTCCCGGCGGGGAGAAGCCGCGCACGCCGATGTAACTATAGGTGCGGTCGTTGGAGAGGAAGAAGCCGCGCACGCCCGCGACCGCATCGGCCAGCGTCCGCCAGCCGAAGGCGCGCAGCTCCTCCTGGGTGAGCACGGTGGTGGAGGCAGGGGCCTCGTCCACCGAGGTGAGGCCCTTGGAGGCGGCGCGCACGGGCGGTGGGGCATAGCGCAGCTCGGCGTGGACCTTGACCTCCTGCTCCGCCACCACCTTCACCACCTGCCGCAGGGGGCGCACCTCCAGGCTCTCCACCTCGAGGGTGTGCTCGCCCTCGGCGAGGGTGACGACCGTGGGGGTGAAGCCGGCGGGCTTGCCATCCACGCGCACGCTGGCGCTCTCGCGGTTGGCGGTGACGACGAGACGTCCGGTGGGGCTGGCCTGAGAGCCGAGCGCCACCGGGACCTTGACGGTGCCGTCCGCGGGGACCTCCACCACGAGCTGCGCGGGAGCGTGGCCGGGGGCGCGCACGTAGAGCACGTGCTGGCCGGGCGGGAGGGCCAGCTTGCCGGGCACCTGGGCGGCGACGTCTCCCTCGGAGGCCGTGCGCACCTCGGCGCCAGCAGGGGTACCGGTGAGCTCCACGGTGCCGGTGATGAGGGTCAGCTCGAAGCTCTGGGGCACGGACTTGCCGCGGGCAACGGAGATGGTGGCCTCGGCGGGGCGGTAGCCCTCCTTCTTCACCATCACCTTGTGGCGGCCGGGTGAGAGCGCGAGCGTCTGCGGCGAGCGCCCTCGGCTGCCCAGGTCCGTGCGGTCGATGTAGACCTCGGCGCCCTCGGGGGAGGTGGCGACGCGCACGAGGGCGACCTTGGGGCGGAGCCGCTCCAGAGAGCGGCGGATCTCGACGGAGTCATCGTCCGGGAGGGACTCACCGAGCAGATCGTTGTAGTAGCGGTAGGCCTCGTTGAAGCGGTTCTGGGCCTCGTAGCAGCGGGCGATGTTGAAGAGGACGTTGCGGTTGGGGACGAGGCGATAGCTGGTGAAGTAGGAGCGGAGGGCCTCGTTGTAGTTGCCCTTGGCATAGGCCTCGTTGCCCAGCTCGAAGGCGACATCCGCCTCGTCTGCGGTGTTGTTGGCCCCCGAGAGGCCGGGGGCTAGCAGCAGGGACAGGGCGAGCAGGGCGGGACGAAGCGATGTCATGGGAGCGCCGGCATTCTCCCTACCCCGAGGGGAGAGGTCCACGGGCTGCCCCTCAAATTCCACGCATCGGGTGCAGCCAGGCAGGCAGGCGGGGCCTGGGCGCGGGGGCTCAGGAGCCGGTGGCCAGCGCGGCAGCGAGGGTCTTCGCCGCGGCCTCCAGCTCCTCGGGGGGGCGGTGGTCCGAGGGGGGAGCGTCGAAGACGGCCCGGCCCCACAGGTGCCGGGGGGTGTCGGGGAAGCGGGGGACGAGGTGCAGGTGGAAGTGGCGCAGCACATCTCCCATGGCGAAGGCGTAGGCGTGCTCGGCGCCGAGCGCCTGCCGCTGGGCGCGCATCACCCGGGCGGCAAAGGTGCCCAGCTCCCGGGCCTCGGCTTCCTCCAGGTCATATAAGGCGCGGGCGTGGCGCTCGCTGGAGATGACCACCCAGCCTGGCACGGGGCTTGGCGCCGCGACGCCATGGAGTACGAGCCCGGGGGCTCGGGCGATGATCCCGCCCACCGGACGGGTGGCCCCGCTCACGATGGCGCAGCCGAGGCATGGACTATTCACATCGGACATGGGGGGAATCCCTTACCAAAAGTGGCCACGGGTATCTTGATCCGGGCAGGGGTAGAGGGAGAGGTAGGAGGAGATGGGCGCGGACGGGAGCTGATCCACGGGACGTCCTGGGTTGATTGGCGGAGCACCACCTTGACGCCATGGGCCCGAGTCGGAGAGTGTCCCGTCGCCGCGATGTGTCGCGGTACTGACTTTTCAGAAAAACTTTAAAGGTGGGGACGATGAAGAAGTTGCTAATGGCCCTCGTGCCGCTCCTGGTGATCGGCTGCGGTGGCGATCCCGAGGACACGAACGGCGACGGAATTGCGGACGGCGTCCAGGAGCCGAACAACGTATCGGTGGTGGTACCTTCGACGCCGAAGGGCACGGTCTCGGGTCAGGTGCTGACGACCCAGCAGAAGCCGCTTGCGGGGGCCTCTGTCGCGATGACGATCGGCAGCGCCACGGTGCAGCCGACGACCACGGACGAGAACGGCAACTTCTCCTTCAAGGATGTGCCGGGCGGCGCCCAGGTGCTCCTGACCTTCAGCAAGGACGGCTTTGCCTCGCTGCGCGCCTCCTCGATCGTGCCGGACTCCGCGGGCAACGTTCCGATCAACAACGGCAACGCGAGCTTCGGCCCTGTGCTGCTGTCGGAGCTCAATGGCTCGGTGAAGTTCAACTTGATCGGGCCGGATGGCCGCCCTGCGGTGGGCGCCAGGGGCACGCTCGATGTGAACCCCGCGGGCCGGGTTCTCTTCGGCCTGTCCGAGTCGACCACGAGCCGGGTGGTGGTCGAGGCGACGTCGGACGCTGGGGGCGTCATCTCGTTCGACCGGGTTCCGACGCCGATCGAGCTCGCCCGTCTGAATGGGACCTACCTGCTGTCGATCTCCGCGCTGGACACCAACGGTGACGGGATCTTCGAGTCTGGCGGCTTCGTGAGTGCCTACGCTGCCAATACCCTGGTCCAACAGGGCACGGTCAGGACGGAGCAGCTGGCTCCTGCCTACAGCCCGGGCTTGAACCTCGCGGTGAAGTACAGCAGCCTGGGGGTCCTGAGCCCTTCGAACGGCTCCTCTGAGCCGCAGCACAACATGGTCAAGTCGAGCGATAGCATCTACATCGTCTTCAACCAGCCCGTGCAGCCCAGCTCAGTGGTCGTCGGGCTTACCGACGAGTACGGCAAGGAGAGCCTCTCCGTCGGCAAGGACGTGGCGGGTGGTGGCACCATCTTGACGATCAAGCCGGGCCAGCCCCTGGTGGATGGCCGCGAGTACAACCTCTACATCCGTGCCGTCCCGGCCGCGGGAGGTAGTGCCTTCTCCACGTTCCCCTCCATCTCCTTTTTCGGGGGTAACCCCGCCAGCCCGCCGGCCATCGCCGTCGAGAACGTGAAGTTCCAGGAGGTGTCGACCAACAACGGTCTCATCGACAGGTTGGAGACCGTGTACGTGAACTTCAACCAGGTGATGGGATCGACGATCAACACCGAGTATGCGTATGTCTACGTCGGACTGGACCTCAACAACAGTGGCCGCGTCGGCGACGCCACTGGCGAGCGCGATCCGGCTACGGGCCGGAGCACGGGTGTTGGCTTCCCGCTCGTTGAGGCCGAGCCTCTTGAGCCCATTCAGACCCGGACTCCTGCGGAGGAGGCAGTCTTCCCCCTGACCAACTCGGGGTACACCACCCGCTTCGCTTTCACCTACGCGCCGCCGGCAACGCCTGCGGCTACCTATGTTTCCCTGCAGCCGGGGACCAACCTGTTCATCCATTTTGGCAAGCTGACCCCGAGCCTTGATGTCTACGAGTCCGGGTGGGGCGTGCCCCAGACGGCCGACGTG
>NZ_DASPHO010000106.1:0-26597 GCF_035629615.1 Hyalangium sp.
ACCATCGGGGAGCTCGGAAAGCGAGTGGGAGTAGCCAGCAGCCACAGCCACGGTGCCCGAGGCGCCCGCGATATGCACGGGGTAGAAGAAGCCTTCACTCGGCCAGTCACCGAGCTGGCCAAAGCGGTTGTCACCCCAGCCGAAGACCTCGCCGTCATCGGTCACCGCCAGTGAGTGGGCGCCGCCCGCGGCCACGAAGCTCGCCACACCGAGGCCGTACACCTGCTCCGGGTAGGTCGAGCGCACGGACCACCCGTTGCCGAGCTGGCCCTGGGTGTTGTCGCCCCAGCCCCAGACGGTGCCGTCCTCGGCCAGCGCCAGACTGTGGCGATGCCCGGCAGCCATCATCTTCACCGGCGGGAGCCACCAGACCCAGCCCGGCGTGTTGCGGTTGAGCGTGGAGCCGTCCCCCAGCTGGCCGTGGACGTTCTCGCCCCAGGACCTTGCGTAACCGTCGCTCGTCACCGCCAGGGAGTGGTAGCGCCCGGCCGCGATGTTCACCACGTCCCAGGCCAGCACCTGGATGGGGAAGGGGCGGTGGGTGTTCGTCCCGTCTCCGAGTTGGCCCGCGCCGTTGTGGCCCCAGGCCCAGAGGGTGCCGTCCGAGCTCAGCGCCAGCGAGTGGTAGTCGCCAGCCGCCACGGCGATCACATTCGAGAGCCACGGCACCGGCACCGGCACCGTGCGGCGGGCCGTGGTGCCGTCGCCGAGCTGGCCGTAGCGGTTGTCGCCCCAGGCCCAGACGGTGCCGTCCGCGCGGACGGCCAGGGTGTGGCGGTACCCAGCGGCCACCGTCACCACGTCCGGAACCATGGCCACGGGGAGCGGGTCCGCGCGGCTGAACAGCGTCCCATCGCCGAGCTGGCCGGAGCTGTTGTCGCCCCAGGACCACACGTACCCGGTCGGGGCCACATATAAGGAGTGCCGGTAGCCCGCGGCCGTCAGCGGCTGCACCGTCGTTGCCACCAGCGTCTGGGAGGCCTGCCCTGAGACGCGCTCGGGGCTGCCCTCCGCAGGGCCGGCGCCGGCCGCCAGGATGACGCCCAGCAGGGCCGCCAGTACGCCCCTCGCCGCGACAGCACTCTCTCTCCGCATGGAAACCTCGCCGGTGAAAGGCTCGGGCGCTTATTAACACGGTTTCCACGTTTTGCAGGCAATCATTGTTTGTGGAACTGCGCGTGTCCGCGCCTTGACCCCAAGTGAAGAGGGCCTGCGAAAACCCTCGCACTGGCGGGCTGCTCCGCTACAAAGCCCCCGGGTTCCGGGAGACCCCGGACACATGAACGGAGGGAGCGCCTGTGAAGAAGCGCAACATGAAGTGGCAGGTCCTGGCCCCGATGGTGGGACTGGTGCTCGTCGTCTCGGCGGAGGCGCGAGCGCAGGACTCGGTGGTGGGCACGTCGACGGGAAACTTCGGCGTCACCGGGCAGTTCGTCGTCTCCTCGGATCTCCAGGGGCAGATCGGCTACACCAGCGTCAGCGGCCCCGGAGATCAGTTCTTCATCCTGCTGCGGCCCGCGGCGGACTACTTCCTCAAGGAGAACCTCTCGCTGGGAGGCTCCGTCCTCCTGGGGACGACCATCCGCAACGGCGATGACTCGCTGGCTGTCGGGCTGGGCGTCCGCGCTGGCTACAACATCCCCATGAACGAGATGGTGTCCGTGTGGCCGAAGCTCGGGCTCTCCCTGGTGCACTCGGATGGGATCTTCGGCTTCGGGAATGACACCTACCTGGAGGTTGCCCTCTCCGCGCCCTTCCTCGTCCACGTGGCGCCCCACTTCTTCATTGGTGGCGGCCCCGGGCTCATCACCCAGATCGGGGATGACACCGCGGCCACCCTCCACGTGAGCGCCCTGATCGGCGGCTACTTCTGAGGAGCTCTGCCGCCGGCACGCCGCGCGCGTGTCTCGGCTGTAGACGAGGCCCGCACCCCATCCGCCAACAGCCCCGCTCCTACCTGAGCCGTGGCTGCGGCGTGGTGGAACTTTTCCGTCCTGCGCGCATTGGGCCGCGCATGAGCAGGCAAGCAGGCACCGAGGGGTGGGCGTTATGATCTAGTCTCAGGCCGGACTGATTTCCTCGTGCCTCGCATGCGCTCTCTCCCCCCGCTCCTCGTCTCTTGGAAGGCGTTTCTTGCCCTCGCTCCCCTGGTCTTCGCGCTGCCCGCTCGAGCGGACACGCGGATCGGCCTGGGGTTGGATCTGTTCACGGAGAGCTCGCGGCTGTCGGGCCACCAGACGATCAATACCGCGAGGCAGGATGAGTCCTTCGACTACCGCAGCAACGGCTTCCTGTCGGCCACGCTGAGCCTGAGCATCCCCGCGCCCGTCTCTCCGGAGCGGGCGCGCATGGGTGCCGGGGTGCGCTTCTTTGGCAACTACGGCTCGGGCGGAGAAGGCAACCCGAACTTCGGCTTCGGCATGCTCACCGAGGGGTTCGTGAGCGGCGAGTACGGCCTGCCCGTCGCGGACAAGATGGAGGCGGTGTTCGGCGCCCGAGGCGGACTGGCGTTGCTGGTGCCCGGCAAGGAGTTCAGCGCGGAGATCAGCCGGCTCCGGGACCAGGGTGTGAGCGCGTGGCATGTGCCGCGCCTGGGCTGGCTGGCGGGCATCTCCGTGGGCGCGCGCAGGAGGATGGGCGAGCACCTCCTGCTCCGCGGGGACTTCTCCGGCCAGCTCGAGCGGCTCTTCCTGTTCGCCACGAGCCAGGACATCAAGGGGCTCGACTTCGACAAGTCCTGGAACACCTTCGGTCTGCGCCTGGGCCTCACCCTGGGCATCGAGTTCTCCCTCTGAGTTCGCCCTCTCGTCGAGGGCTCCACCCCCCACCACGCATGGGAGCCACGGATGAAGCGTTCCCTCACCCTGGTCCTGACCACCCTGGCCGTCCTCGGCTCCGCCTGTTGGGGCGAGCCGGCCTTTGATCCTGAGAAGCTCGCCGTAGGCCCGGGCGGCCTCGTGGGCAACGGAGAGCCGGTCTCCTCTGGCGAGTTCGCAGGCGGAGACGATGCGCTGCCGGCGCCCCGCCAGGTGGAGACGCTGCCGGACGACACCCGCCCGCCGGACTGTGATGGGGCGTGCGTGGCGTACTGCGACGCGGCAAACTTGGAGAACCCCGTCAACCGCGGGCTGTGCCGCAGCCTGTGGGGCGTGGGCCTGAGCCACCGGCCCCTCAACCCGGCCGAGGCGTGTCGCCGGCTCTTCGTGGACATGATTGGCCGCGTGCCTGGCGCGGAGGAGGCCGAGGCCACCTGTTCCGGCGGCTGGGGCGACACGGTGCGGCGGCTGATGGAGACGCCGGAGTTCATCTTCATCAACCAGCGCCGCGCCGCCGACAAGTTCCTCTACAGCAACGAGGTGGTGAACCTCCAGGCCATCTACGACATGGATCGGCTGGTGGAGAAGCTCTACCAGGGCAAGGTTCCGTACGATCAGTTCGCAGCGGTGGTGAGCGCGCACCCGGTGCTCACCCGCCGCCACGCGGATGCGGGCGACAAGGTGGATGCGCTCTTCCAGCTCTTCCTGGGCCGGCCGCCCTTCGAGTTCGAGCGCGCGGACATGGCCCGCATCTACTCGCTGTGGCACTCGGGCTACTACGAGCACCCGCTGCTGGGGCGCATGCCGGACGCCTTCATCCGCTACCGCTGCCTGACGGAGGACAACAAGGAGGTGGATCCGGTGAAGAAGGGCGAGTGCACCAGCGTGGTGTGGGGCTACCACGAGCTCGTCTTCCTTCCGGATGTGCGCGCCGCCATTGACCAGCAGATTCGCGAGCTGACCATGTGGAACGGCCTGCTCGGCCCGGACGAGTGGGCGCAGCTCCAGACGCCCGGCCGCGTGCTCTCCCAGGAGATTCCCTTCTGGGAGCGCGCGGTGGATGAGGTGCTGGAGCGCTACCTGGGCTACGAGCTGTCCCCGAAGGCGCCGGAGGTGCGCGCCGAGCTGGTGCGCTGGCTGCTGGATCACCGCGGCGACATCCGCTCCGTGCACTACGCGGTGCTCACCTCGGCCGCCTACCTCCAGTCCGCCTATGGCACCACGCCCACCTCGTACCGGTGGACGTACGGGCCGCTCAAGCAGATGGACGCGGAGGTGTGGATCGACTCCATGGCGCTCAACAGCGGCTACACCACCACCTCGTGCGACCACCGCATTGCCCAGCCGGAGAACCTGCTGCGCAACGGCAGCCTCGCCTCGTACCGGGTGCTCCAGTCCTCGAAGTGGGACATCGACAAGGAGGGCCGGATTGACGAGAGCTACGCCAACCTGGCGCGCACCCTGGGCGGCTGCCCGGAGAACATCGTCGGCGGGCGCTTCCGCGTGGTGAGCATCCTCACCACCGGCACGCAGCTGGCCTTCGTGGGAGACCTGTGCAACCCCACCTTGGATGACCAGGTGAATGGCGCTCCCCTGGAGCGGCTGCTGCCGGGGGGCGTGGAGGCTGGCGCCCCGGTGAACGGGGACCTGGCCGCGGAGATCGCCACGCACCAGTACCGCACGCTGCTGGGACGGGCGCCCACCGACGAGGAGCTCACCGAGGCGCGGGATGCGGGCGCGCAGTGCGCCCAGGACTCGTGCGGCGCGGAGCAGTTCGCCCGGCCGCTGTGCTTCGCGCTGCTCTCCAGCGCAGAGCGTCTCTTCTACTGAGCCACGGAGCCACTGCTCATGTCCGACGACACGAAGAAGAAAGTTACGCTCGGCCGCCGCGGGTTGCTCAAGGGCCTGGGGGCGGCCACCACCGCCGCCGCCTTCCCGACGCTGTGGCTGCCCAACAAGGCCTACGCCCAGACGGCCGGGCGCGGCGAAGTGGAGCACCTCATCTACATCCGCCTCTCCGGCGGCTTCCGCTTCACCACCGCCTTCAACGGGGAGGTGTCGGACGACTTCAACCCCTTTGGTCGGGCCTCGGCGAAGGCCCCCGGCACCGAGTGGGGCCCGAGCTCCCTCCTGGAGATGGCCAGCTGGCTGGAGGGGGCAGAGAACGCCGCCCGGGTGGATCTGGGCATGCAGCCGGTGACGGCCTTCACCAATGAGATCGCCGTGCTGCCGTGCGTGGACCACGAGCCCTTCTCCGCGCGAGCGGACGGCAACCACGGCACGGGACTGGAGCGCTTCCTCACCGGCTACGTGGGCGGCACCACCAGCTTCCTCACGTACCTGAACTACGGGCTGCGCGAGAAGGTGGCCCAGGAGGGCGCCGAGGGCCGCACGGTGCTGCCGGCCTTCAGCCTGGGCGAGGCGGGCATGGCCCTGGGCGGCGGCATCTACTCCGGCTACCGGCCGCCCGTGCTGGACGGCGGCGGCTTCGAGCGGTTCGGGTTTGATCCGGACTCGAACCTGCCGGCGTGGGCGGTGGGCATCGCCAACAACCTGGACAAGCGGTTCCGCGACAAGGTCCACACGGGCGTGCGCCCCAGCGTGGAGGCCTACCAGCAGACGCGCGAGGCCACGCGCGCCTACGGCCGCATCTTCCGAGACCCGATCCTCCGGGTGGACGCCTTCTCCGATGAGAAGGTGGACGGCATCAGCAACCGGGACCTGGTGACGATGTTCGGAGAGCAGGGCGCCGGCCGCTCGGCGATCCTGGCCCTGCGCCTGTTCCACTTCGGCTGCCCCGCCGTCTTCCTCAACCAGGGCTTCTACGACTTCCACTCCAACGAGGACGATGGGCTCCGGGAGGAGCTGGACGGCGCCAACCGGCTGCTCAGCGGCCTGCGCACGGCCCTCAAGCTCATGGCGCACCCCAAGGGTGGCACCTACTGGGACAAGACGCTGGTGGTGCTCGGCAGCGAGTTCGGCCGCACGGCCAACGGCAACAAGTTCAACTCGGCCGGCGGCAGCGATCACTCCAGCGACCTGGCCACGCGCTGGATGTCCATGCCGATGATGGGCGGCGTCATCGACAGGGCGGGCAAGGGCGGCAGGAGCCTGGGCCAGACGCGCGCCTCGGACCTGAAGGCCATGGGCCAGGTGTACTCCTACCGCGCCGTGCTCAAGACGATGATGGACTTGCTCGGCGCGGACCACAGCACCGTCTTCCCGGCGGACAACCCGATCGAGGATCTCTTCTTATGATGCGCTCGACGATTGCCTCCATGGCCTCCGTGCTCACCGCGCTCCTGCTGGGGTGCGGCGGTGCTCCCTCGTACAAGGAGCCCGAGGGCACCATCCCCTTCGAGCCGACGCGCCCCGAGCTGGGCTCGCCCGGCGCAGTGACGCCGTACACGGGCGCGGATCCCATCGTGCTGGAGGCGCAGATGAAGCTGCCCACCGGCGTGGATCTGCAGCGCAAGGTCATCCTGCGCACGTGCGGCCCGACCAACGGGGTGTGCCACAACCAGAAGGAGTACCCGGACCTGCACACCACGGGCACCTTCGCGGCCGCCATCAACGCGCCGTGCAACCTGCAGCCTGGCTCCTTCGCCTCCGTGTATGACCGGTGCGAGCGGGTGGGGGACAGCTTCAACTTCGGCGAGAAGTCCTTTCCGGCGATCGAGCTTGGCTGGTACGAGGTGATTGTCGGCGCCTTCGTGGAGTACGAGGACGACGAGGTGCCACCCTCGGACGCCCCGGGGCTGCACCTGCACATGAGGGAGCCGGTGCCGCTGGCGCAGGGCCGGGCGCACTGGGGGACGGGCACCTTCCTGCGCAACTTCGGCACCGGGGAGAAGCTCTCCTTCGCCAACTACAACACGCGCTGGTGGGTGCTGGACGACGGGCGCCACCTCTACGGCGAGGTGCACGACTACCAGGCCGAGGACGTGGAGGAACTGCAGGCGGTGGGCATCATCCAGGGCGACTGGAACCGCAACGATCTCTTCGGAGCGCGTGAGAACCAAGGCGTGCCGCTGCTCAACCCGGGCAAGCCGGAGGAGAGCTACCTGGTGGGGCGCCTGCGGGGACACATGCAGGGTGAGCCGGTTCCTGGCACGCGCATGCCGCTGGCCAACCAGCCGCCGTCCGTGACGGACATGCTCGCGCTCATGTGCTGGCTCGAGGGACTGGATCCGAACGCTGCCTCGTGGAACCTCTCCTCGCCCATCAACTACGCGGGGTGCTCCTACATCGCCAACCCGCAGGCCTTGAGCCTGGTGGGGGCAGGGGTGACGTGGCGCGAGCGCGTGTGGCCCATCCTCAAGTCCAGCTGTGGTGGCTGCCACGGTGGCGCCAGCCCACAGGCGGGACTGGATCTGCTGTCTGAAGGGGCTTGGGGGCGGCTGCGAGGCCTCTCCACGCAGAACAGCACGCTCAAGTTCATCGACGCGGGCCGGCCGGAGAAGAGCTACCTGTGGCTCAAGCTCGCGGGAGATGGCAGCATCTCAGGCCGCCGCATGCCAGTGGATCCGCTCAACAGCGGCAGCCGCGCGCTGCCCGCGGACCAGCTCGACAGCATCCAGACGTGGATCCTCGCGGGTGCACTCGAGGACGGGTAAAGCCCAGGAGCGCTCATGCCAGAGCAGGCCAGTCAGAGGGACGGTTCGGGGGGAGACTCGGAGCCGCGGAGCATGAGGAAGCGGCTCGATCAGTCGGCCTCCACCTTGGATCAGCTCGCCGAGGAGGTGGGGCCAGGGGTGTGCTTGAGCTCCGACGCCCCCCAGCAGAGCCTGCGGCAGGTGGCCGGGGAGCTGCGGGAGCTGAGCGCCAAGCTGGAAGAGCGGTCCTTGGTGGAGAAGGGACTGCGCCAACAGACCCAGTTCTTGAGCGGGCGAGTGCTGGAGCTGGCGTTTCTTCTCAGGAACCTGGTTGCGGGCTCGACTGGCTACCTGGAAATTCTCAAGAAGACCCTCCCGTCCGAGCTCCCGGAGTCCACGGGCGAGCACGCCTCCGAAGGCCAGGACGTGCTGACGCGAGCGATCGAGGCGGCCCAGCGCATTCGGGAGCTGGAGCAGGACTTCAGGGGAGTGGGGCGTTCCTTGGACTTCCTGATCGCTGAGGACTCCTCACCAGAGGCCAGCGGGGCCCGGCCCGACGCGGGGCAGGCACCGGTGGCCGCGGGCCCAGCCGCCCTGCCGGCGGCGCCTGGCGCGAAGCTGTCAGACAAGTAGACAGGTTCTGGGAGGCCGCGCCCCGGTGGCGTATGGCGCGAACCTGTATGACAGGTAGACAGGTTGGAGAAGGCCGCGTCCGGGTCAGGGCAGTGACAGCTCGTAGAACGAGCTTCGTTCATCTCGCGTGGCTCCCGGCCGGACCGCCCAGGCCTCCCAGGCCCCACCCTGCTTTCGCATGCACCGCGTTCGGACGCGCATCAAGCTGAGGTCCCGTTCCACCTCCAGCAGGTTGAACAGGCGCGGTGTGGACTCCGGCCTGTGGTTCATGGGAGCACCAAAGCTGCCAGCCCCCACGATGTGGATCTTCCGCGTCGGGTGAAGGGGGTTGATGAGGTCCGCTCGGTCCTCGTGGACGTGGCCGTGCAAGCAGGCTCGTACATCGGCCTTGGCCAGCTGCGCCATGAAGGCCTCATCCCGGATCTTCTCGTTGCCCGTGATGGGGTGGTGCCAGACGGCGATGCGCAGGAGCTTGCTCTCCGGGGTGAGTGCTCCGGTCTTGATCGCGCTCTCGACCTGCTGCTTCGCGGCCTGGAGCCCACGAACCAGGGCTCCATCGTTGATGCTGGAGCGCTCCTGGAAATGCTCATCGATCTCCCAGGCCGAGTTCATGGCCAGAAACTGCAGGCGTGTCTCGCTGAAGAGCATGGGCATGCACTGCTGCTCAGCGGACAGCGGGTACTCCTTCTGGAGCAGCGGGTGATAGAAGTGCTGGGAGAAGTTTCGGAAGCGCTCCTGGTACCTGGCATTGTCGCGGATGAGGACCATGTTCCCCTGTTCGTAGTACTGGTCCTTTTTCAGCTCGTTCGCGCCGACCTGCCGCCTCAACTTGAAGGTGTAGACCGGGGCCTCCCAGTCCAGGTCGTGATTGCCCGGGACGATGATGCACCGCTCGGAGGTCACTCCGAACTCCTCGTTGAGCTTGGACACCAGCTCGCGCGCCCGCTCGAACTCCTGCGGTGATGCCCTGTTGGTGATGTCTCCGGAGATGACCAGGTAGTCCAGGCGCTCCACGCCGAGACCTTCTTGCTTGTCGCGCAGGTCGGCGATCAGCGGCTGGAGCAGGGACATGGGGTCGTCCCCCGCGCCCACGTGCAGGTCGCTCAGATGGAGGATGCGGATGGGGGTGTCCTGCTTCCGGATCACCCGCTGCGCCTCCGTCATGCTCACCTTTGTCTCCGTGATGCTCTGGGAGCGTTGCTCTCGGATGTGGGTGCGCAGCGCTCGGAGCTGCCCGGCGAGCTCCGGGTTGCGCGCCTGCGACTGCTGCGCACCCAGGGTGAGCGGGGTCCGGTGCTCGCAGACCGAGCAGGCGACGTCTGTCTTCTTCGCATCGATGCGAGCCTGGACGATGTCTTCTGGGAAGACCCGCCCGCACACACACGTGATGTCCAGCTTCTCCACCAGGTCCACGCCCTGCTCACGCAGGTGCTCCTCGATGAAGCTCACGAAGAGGTCGCGTGTGGCCTGGGGTGTGTTGGCCGCGAAATAGACGTCCAGCCGCGCCTGCCCCCGCGCTCCCTGACCGGGCTGTTGGACCCGTCGCACGCCCGAGGTGCTCTCGTCGGCCCGGCCAAACTCGGCGCGGTTGTCCCACAGCCGCAGCGAGCCGAAGCGCTGGCTGACGGCCAGCGAGGTGACCAGCGAGGCATAGACGTTGTCGATGGCTCCGGAGAAGTCGTACAGGAGCGAGACGGAGTGCGGGAAGTCCGTCCCCGTCTCGGCCTGGGTGGGCCGGAAGAGCGACGGGAAGATGAGCAGCCCCTCGTGCCGCAGACACAGCCCGTGCTCGAGCAGAAGCTGGATGACGCAGTCGAGCACGATGAGCTCCTGGTCACGCCGCAGCCGCTCCTCCGGCTTGATGCGCGGCAAGTGCGCCGTGGGAGACTGCATCTTCGCCATGTCGATGGCAGGCACCCCGTGCGGGTTGTCCCGCGCGGCGAGGATGAGGGAGCTCGCATAGCGCTCCACCTGCTCGACCTCGAGAATCAGCGCCCGCGTGCCGTCCGCCATCCGGGTGTCGGCCACCAGCCCTTGCCGGGCGAGCTGGGCTACCACGGCTCGGAGCGCCTCCGGGTCGAACGCCGCCCCGGCATCCTGGCGCAGCTCGTTCTCCAGCTCGGTAAACGTGAGCACCACCCGCCGGGCCTCACGCAGCCGCTGGATGTGCTCCCGGAGGCGCTGGAAGAACTCGGGACGGCTGATCTTCTCGATTCCCTCCCAGTGGATTGCCCGGGACAGGGCGGCCTTCAGCTCGGGGATTCCCCGGCCCGTTCGGGCGCTGGTCAGCACATAGTCCTCGAGCTGGTGCTGCTTCACGAAGTGCTGGAGGGCCTGTGAGTCCACCGGTGCGTGGTCGTCGTCCACCTTGGTGCCAACCAGGAGCTTGCGGACCGTCCGCTCGCGGGTCTGGTTCTCCAGGTGCTGGTTCCAGCCCTCCAGCTCCTCGAGGGCGGCTCTGCCCCGCCCTGGCTCCATCACCATCAGGGCCGCGGTCGAGTCCCGCAGGAAGAGCTGGTGCACGAGCCGGTACTCTTCCTGCCCGCCCATGTCCCAGAGGATGAGCTCGCGTTGCATTCCCTCCGCCGCGCCGCTCTCGGGGCCGGGGATCTCCGCGGGCAATGTCCAGAACCTCATCCCATGGGTGGAGCCCAACTCCTCGTACTGATCCTGGGCCATGCGCAGGGCCAGGCAGCTCTTGCCCGCACGGCCTTCGCCCACCAGCACCACCTTGGCGCTGACGGCATGAACCGTGGTGGATTTCGTCCGGTGGCTGAGCATCGCCTCGACGTCGATGTCCCAGAGCCGCACCGCGCGGCCCCCGCCCCCGATCGTGGCCAGCACATGGCTCTTGGGAGAGAAGGCCACCCCTCTCTGGAGCAGCATGGGTGAGACCGGCTCTTCGAGACGCGCGACCTCCTCCCAGGTATCCGTGCGAAAGAGCCGGACCGTCCCATCCAGCGACTTGGAGGCGAGCAGCCGCCCATCGAAGGAGAACGAGACGCCGAGGACCACATCCGTGTGGGCTTGTAGTACCGCCACCACCCTGGACTGCTGGGTGTCCCAGACGCGCACGGTCCAGTCCCGGCAAGCTGCGGCAAGAACAGGAGAGCCCGGCATCCAGGCGAGGTCGAGGATGCTCCGTCTCTGGCCGAGAGGAAGCTTTCGTACATCGCCAGTGCCATCATTCTCGGCCCTGCCTGCCCAGAGCAGCAGGCTGAGGTCCTCTCCTCCACAGAACGCAAGAGTGCGCCCATCCGGCGACCACGACAGGCGAGAGAATCTGCTCAGGGGGGTTTTGAGCTGGTGGGCACCCGACTCTTGGGTGGGGGAGTCCATGAACTGGATGACCCCGTTCACGCCCCCTACTGTGAGAGTGTCGCTGGGGGCCCATGTCAGAGCGCCCCCCTGTTTTTCAGCCAGCCCATCCCAACGGATCAGCTCACCCTTCTGGGTGGACCAGAGGCCCATCTGATCGCGAGAGACGGAAGCCAGCTCCTGAGCGCCAGGCGAGAAGCAGAGGTCCAAGACTCCCGACCCATGGGCCTGGAGCGTCCATCGGGGAGACTCCTCTCCCGGTCTCCAGTACACAATGCGCCCACTCGACAAGCCCGCCGCGAGCGCGTCTCCTGTGGGGCTCCAGGCCAGCGCGCGGACCGCATCACGACCGGTGCGCAATATCCATTGGAGGTTGACTTCAGCGGGGACACCTTGCTGCTGCTTGGGCGTGCTCTTGGCGACTCGAATATCCGTACTGGCAGAGAAGAGGAAGGCCTGGTCGATGGGGACGAGGGGCTCGTCACCTCCTGCTGGTTTCTCGAGGAGAGCGCCCAGCGGGATCGCGAACGCCTCGTCTTCATCCAGCGGCCGTGAATCATCCGGTGCCAACCGGACCGAATCATCCGAGACGAACGCACGCCGAGGAAAGAGCCGGATCCGTCCTTCCTGGCGGGAGTCTTCGAGCTCCACGTCTCCCGCTGAGTAGCCCCAAGGACCCGAGGCAATCTCCCCATCGCCGCCCACACCGAAGAGAGAGCGCACGGGAAAGTGGAGGGTCCGCTTTGCCACCTGGAGAGGTCTGACCAGAGGGCCACTCGAAGCGCTACACAGGTGGAGAGCAAAGCCGGTCGTCGGCACCACCGTATCGAGGAGCTGCTCCATGGGCTTGGGTCGGAGCTCTGCCGCCGGGTGATGCGTCAGCAGCAGCAGGAAGTCATGCTCTCGTCCCCAATGCCGAGCTCTCTGCCCCGTGGCTGCCTCGAGTTGCTCCAGGTCGGCCTCATGCGCACTTCCCTGCATGTCCGCGGGGACGTTTCGGAAGAGCGAGTTGAGGCCGATCACACCCACCTTCAGCTTATCCGCGCTGACCGTGGCGGCGAAGTCCCCAGGGAGCAGGCCCCTGAGGAAGCTTTGGAGCCTGCGGGACCGAGGATGCCGCCGGGCATCGAACCACTCGGAGAAGGGCGTGAGTGCGTCCGTCACACCCTGCTTGAGACCGCCGGTGCCGTCGCTCAGGAACGCCTTCCTCACAGCGCTGGCCCGTGACCGGAGCCTTGGATTCGTGCCCACCGCGAGCTTGAGCGTCCCGAAATCCCTAGGGCCCGGTACCACGAGCAGGGTGGGGTCCGAGCCCAGGCTCTTCAGGTAACTCCAGAGCGAGTCCAGCGTGGAGCTCAGCAGGTCGAACTCGCGAGGGCTCCCCGTCTGCGTGAGGTTGCCCGAGATGAGCACCAGGTCCCAGGGCCCCGAGAGCGCGTGCAGCCTCCGGAGGTCTTGCTCGAAGGCATCGCGGTATTCAGGCTGGAGCAGCCGGTAGCCCCGAGGTCCCACCAGAAGGTCCGAAAAATGAAGCCAGCCAAGCCGCGCCACGTTGACCCCAGGAAAGAACGCCAGGCCCCAGCATGCATCGGCGGACCCCGGGCGTGAACTCCTTCCACCCAACCAGCTCCAAGGTAGACAGGTTGGGGGAAGTCGCGTCCCGGCGGCGGATGGCGCGAACCTGTATGACAGGTAGACAGGTTGGGGGAAGTCGGGAGCCTGGGAGTTGGCTCGAGTGGTGGGACATGGCTGAGCAGTGAAGGAGGGAGGCGCATAGAGAACCTGTGAGGTAGGATAGGGCGAGCGGGCGGAGGTGACTGCCCTCTCGTCGGAGGATGCTCTTGGGGACGATGCGACCCTTGCTGGAAGTGGATCCGCTCTGCCTGCCTCTGGGAATGCTCGTGGGGCCGTGGCGCGTGAAGGGCTTTCGGAGCCGGGGCTCCTATGGCTCCCTCTACCGGGTCGAGCGCGTTGGCCGTGAAGAGGAAGGCTCGTTCGCGCTCAAGCTGGCCGTCTACCCCCGGGATGAGCGCTTCGCTCGAGAGGGCTGGCTGCTCTCTCGCATCCAGAGCCCCTACGTGCCCCGGTTTTATGCGCAGGGTGTGTGGGAGCACCCCAGCGGCCCCTTTCCCTATCTCGTGATGGAGTGGATCGACGGCGAGTCGCTGTACGAGTGGGCCGGCCAGCGCAACCCCACCGAGCGCCAGGTGCTCAGGGTCCTGGCCCAGGTGGCTCGGGCCCTGGAGGCCACACATGCGGCCGGTGGCGTGCACCGCGACGTGAAGGGCGGCAATGTCCTGGTACGGCTCACGGATAGCCGAGCCTTCCTTACCGACTTCGGAGCGGGGCACTACCGAGGCGCGGCCACGCTCACCTCGAAGCTGCTGCCCCCCAGCACTCCCGCCTACCGCAGCCCCGAGGCGTGGGCCTTTCTCCACGCGTTGCGCCGCCACCCCACCATCGTCTACCCGGCCAGCGCGTGTGATGACCTGTTCGCCATGGGAGTGATGGCCTACCGGCTGGTGACGGACGAGTACCCTCCGTCCACCGATCCCGACGAGCCAGGGGCAGAGGTGTGGCGCGAGGGAGGGGTGGGGCCTCGTCCCCCGCGCGAGCTCAGCCCTCAGGTGAGCCCGGCGCTGGACTCGATCCTCCTGAGACTGCTGGCCGTTGCGCCTGAGGTGCGCTTCAAGGGCAAGGTTCGAGGAGCCGTCGAGGCGCTGGAGCAGGCGGAGCGGGCGCGAACCGAGGCGGACACGCCGCTGTTCTCCTGGGGACTCGAGGACGGAACCCGGTGGCGTTCTCGAGAGGGTGTGCAGCGGCTCGAGGAGTGGGATGCCTCCGTGAGGGAGCAGCTCGCGCTGCGCGAGGCAAAGGAGCGGGCGGGAGCAGAGGCTGCCAGTGAGCTGGCTCCACCCCGAGTTCTCGTACGGGTGTGGGGATCGGAGATGGCGGTGGCCGTCCTGGGGCTGCTGCTCGCAGGGCTCGCCGTGGCTTGGCTGCACCCAGGGCTCATGGACCCCCAGAACGCCTCGGCCATGGTTTCCCGCACCAGTGACATCGTGGCGGTGGGCGACCGCGCCATCCCCGCATCGATGCTCGCCCCCATGCACACCGACAACGCGAGGCCTGGGGTTGGCTTGCCGATGCCCGAGAAACCTTTTCCCGGCCAGCGCACGCCCCCGTGCAATCGGAATGGCGAAGTGACGATCCGTGGAGGGTGCTGGTACGAGCTGGCGCGCGCGAAGTTGCCGTGCAGGGAGGATGCGTACGACTGGGATGGAGCCTGTTACCTGCCCTCCTACCCTCCTCGGCGCCAGCCGACGACGCAGCCGCCGTGAGCGTTCCTCGGCGCTCACTCCTCCAGGCTCCTGAAATGAATGTGGGAGGCCACCCGAGGTGACCTCCCACGCTCAACGTGAAGGTGCTGCGATTAGCGGCTGATGGTCAGCTTGAGGTGGCTCGTGACCGGCGTGCTGTAGACGGACGAGGCGACCTCGCGGACCTTGTTGTCCGTGTCCGCCATGCCGGAGTTCGGCGCCGACTGCTGCGGGCCGGTGTTGGCGCCGATGCCCAGCTCCTCGGACAGCTCGGTGCCCGCGTCATAGAGGCGCAGCATCGAGCTGACGTCCCCCGTCACCGGCTGCTCCATCGCGTCGAACAGGGCGATCCCCTCCGAGGTGGTGCCGAAGAACCAGTCATTGGACATGCCATACATCGTCACGAAGGAGAGGCGGTCACCAGGCCGCGCGCTCACCTCGAAGGTGTAAGCCGAGCCGGGACGGGCCGCGCCAGGGCTGGCGGCACCCTCGGGCGTGTTGAAGGTGCCCAGCATGTCCTGCGCCATGACGTGGCCCTTCATCGCCTCGACCAGCGGGGTGATGTTGCCCTCCTCGGCGACCCGCTCCAGGCCCTGGCCGCTGTCCGCCGCGCCAACCGTGAACAGCGTGTGCCCGGACGCAGTGACCAGGAAGACGCCGGGAGACACAGGGGTGCCCGTGCCCGTGGTGTTGGCGAGCGCGGCCGCGAGCCCGGTCACCTGCCCCATCTCGGCGATCGCCTCGAGCCCCAGGCCGCGATCCTTCTGGCCCTCGGAGAAGAGGGGCTCGCCACCCGCGGTGAGCGTCCACACTCCCGGCGAGACGCGCACGGGCTTGGCGCCCTCGGTCGTCTGCAGGGTGGAGGTGTCGCTGGCGACGTTCTCGAGGCGGACCGTGAACTGGCGCGTGGCCGCGTTGGAGCTGACAGTGACGCGGATCATCGAGGCCACGGCCGGCACGTTGAACGTGCTGCCATTGCCCAGGGTGGTGGGCGAGGTGACCCGGCGCACGTTGACGTTCGTGTCCGCGGCGCCCGGCCCGTCCGTCGAGGAGGACTGCTTCGGGCCCGTGTGAGCGCCGACGCCCGGCTCCTCGTCCAGCTCGGTGCCCACGTCCCACAGGGACACGCTGAGGGTGACGTCTTTGGAGATCGGGGTGCCGTTCTCGTACAGCTCGATTCCGCCCGCGCCGGGCGCGAAGATCCAGTCATTGGACTGGCCGAGCATGGTGGCGAACGAGAGCTTCTGGCCCTTGCCTGCGGTGAAGGAGAACTCGTAGGCCTCGCCCGGCGCCAGCGGGCCCGGCGTGGTGCCGCCCACGCGGGTGTTGAAGACGCCCGACTTCAGCTGCGTGAAGGGAGCCACGTTCTCGAGCCGCACCTTGAAGGTGGTGGGCTCCACGGGCAGCTGAGAGTCGTCCTCACCGCCGCAGGCGGTGGCAAGGAGGGCGGAGGCGAGGAGAGTGGACACACGTCCAGCGTGAAGCTTGATCATGACATGGCTCCTGTAGGGAGAGAGGGAGGGCCACCGGCATGGCGGCCACTCGCCCTCCTCTACGCAGGAGCCCGGCGGCGGTTACGCGCCCCTTACGAATAAAAGGGGAGGGGGCGTCACCGCCGGGAACCCGAAGGGGCTACTGGCAGGTGTTGGTCGTGGACGAGCAGGTGTTGGAGGTGCAGTCCGCGTTCTGCGTGCAGCCCGTGCCCGCCGCGCAGTCCATGCCGCCACCGCCCGACATGCCGCTGACGGTGAACCTGGTGTTGGTGGCATTGGTTAAGATGTTCTGGTTGCCTCGAGAGCCGGACAGATCATTGGTCAGGTCCACGATGGCGCCCGAGACCACCGCGGTGATGCGCAGCTCCGCGCCCGCGCCGTTGATGGCGGCGGCGGTCGCCACTGCATAGCTGTTGTTGGAGTTCGCCGACGAGACGTCCACGGGCCTGTTAGCGCCCGTGACGCTCCCGTTCGTGTCGTACTCGAAGATCACCGCGGGATTGATGCCGTCCGAGAGCGCGAACGTGTTGGCCCCGATCTGGTTGTAGTTGACGATGGTGATTCGCCCGGTGGCGGGGGCGAGCCGGTTCTGGGTGCACGTGGCGTTGCAGGCGCCGCAGGCGTTGTTGTTGCCGTCATCACACGTCTCGGTGCCGTTCAGGGTGCGGTCACCGCAGTAGGGGCCGGTGAGGCTGAGCGGGGTCTCGCAAGTCGCGTCACACCGGGCACAGGTGGGCGTGTTGTAGGGGCAGGAGGTCTCGGTGAGGGCGTTGCCGTCGTCGCAGGCCTCGGCGCCGTTCTGCGTGCCATCGCCGCAGTAGGCGCCGGTGAGGTTGAGCGAGGTGGAGCACGAGGCGTCACACCGGGTGCAGTTGGGAGTGCCGTAGGGGCAGGAGTTCTCGGTGGTGTTGTTGCCGTCGTCGCAGACCTCGGTGCCGTTCCGAGTGCCATCTCCACAGTAGGCGCCGGTGAGGGGCAGAGGGGCCGAGCAGTCGGCGCTGCACAGGGTACAGGCGGCGCTGCCGTAGCCGCAGGAGGTCTCCGTGGTGTTGTTGCCATCGTCGCAGGCCTCGGCCCCGTTCTGGATGCCGTCTCCGCAGTAGGCACCGGTGAGGTTCAGCGGGGTGAAGCACGAGGCGTCGCACCGGCTGCAGGTGGGGGTGCCGTAGGGGCAGCTGCTCTCGGTGGTGTTGTTGCCGTCGTCACAGGCCTCGGGGCCGTTCTGCGAGCCATCTCCGCAGTATTCGCCGGTGAGGGGAAACTCGCTCCCGCAGGTGGCGTCGCACCGGGTGCAGGTCCGTGTGCCGTAGCCACAGGAGGTCTCCGTGGTGTTGTTGCCGTCGTCGCACACCTCGTCGCCGTTCTGCGTGTTGTCACCGCAGTAGGCGCCCGTGAGGTTGAGCGAGGTAGAGCACGAGGCGTCACACCGGCTGCAGGTGCGGGTGCCGTACTCGCAAGAGGTCTCCGTGGTGTTGTTGCCGTCGTCGCAGGTCTCCGGGCCGTTCTGCGAGCCATCTCCGCAGTAGGCGCCGGTGAGGGGCAGCTCGGCCGAGCAGGCCGCGTCGCACAGGGTGCAGTTGCGGCTGCCGTAGGCGCAGGAGGTCTCCGTGGTGTTGTTGCCGTCGTCACAGGTCTCGTCGCCGTTCTGCGTGTTGTCACCGCAGTACGGGCCGTTGAGGTTGAGCGGGGTCAGGCAGTCGGCGGTGCAGCGGGTGCAGGTCCTCACGCCGTAGTCACAGGCTGTCTCCGTGGTGTTGTTGCCGTCATCGCATGTCTCCGGGCCGTCGGAGGTGCCGTCCCCGCAGTACGCGCCGACGAGGGGCAGCACCGCCGAGCAGTCCGAGTTGCACTGGGTGCAGTTCCGGGTGCCGTAGGCGCACGCGCTCTCCGAGGTGGTGTTGCCGTCATCACAGGCCTCGACCACCGGGCCCTGCGCATCGGTGAAGCCATCCCCGCAGCGGTTGAGCCGGCACGCGGTGAGGCAGTCATCCGTGTCGGTGCTGTTGCCGTCATCACAGGCCTCGCCAGCGACGGTGTTGCGCTTGCCGTCTCCGCAGTCGGAGAGGCTGCAGTCGCTGTTGCAGGTGACGGTGCTGGCGCCGACGCTGGGGACCTCACACTCCTCCCCCGCGCTGGCGTTGACGATGCTGTCACCACAGACGGGCAGCGTGCAGTCCAGATCGCACGGCTGCGAGGTATCTCCGTAGTCGCACTCCTCCACGCGGGGCTCCTGCGTGTCCTTGAACCCGTCCCCGCACCGCGCCAGCAGGCACTGGTTGCCCACGGAGACGCAGTTGTCTCCGTCATTGGAGTTGCCGTCGTCGCACTCCTCCTCGGGATCGCGCGTGCCGTTGCCGCAGCCCTCGCCCGACATGCAGTCCGAGCTGCAGCCGTCGCCGCTCACGGTGTTCCCGTCGTCGCAGATCTCGCCCTTCACATCGTCGATGGTGTTGTTGCCGCACGTCTCATTGGAGCGGCAGTTGGCGCTGCAGCCGTCGCCGGACTGGATGTTCCTGTCGTCGCACACCTCGCCCACCGCGGTGTCGACGGTGCCGTTGCCGCACAGCTCGGTGGACTGGCAGTTGGCGCTGCAGCCGTCCCTGTCGGCCGTGTTCCCGTCGTCGCAGACCTCACCCACGTCGAGGTCCACCTTCCTGTTCCCGCAGCGCTCGTCCGAGGAGCAGTCCTTGCTACAGCCGTCCCCGTCGAGGATGTTGCCGTCGTCACAGGCCTCCTCCGCGTCGACGAGGCCGTTGCCGCAGGGCGTCTTGAGACAGACCGCCTGGTTGGCGGCGCACGTCTGTCCTTCGGGGCAGACCAGGCCGGAGGGGCACACCCTGCTCGCGGGCTCGAAGCACGCGCTCAGGGGCAGGCTCAGGAGCGCCAGCGCGAGCAGGCCCAGGGGGGCAAGGCGAACAGGAACAAGGGTAGCTCGTCTCATCGGGCACCTCAGAAGCGGAAGGTCGCCAGGATGCCGCGCTCAGCGCCACCGACGAGGGGAGCGACGCTCACCCCCTCTGGGCTCTCGGCTTGATCCGGGCTGATGCGGTAGGCCTGCGGCCGGTTGATATATGCGAGCACCGCGCCGGTGATGGCAGCGGCCCCACCCAAGGCATAGGCGCCGAGCGCCAGCCGCTGCTGGTTGTCACCCTGGACGCGCATGTCGGTGACGTCCGGAGTTGGGACACAGCCGCCACACTCGGCGATCCGGGTGTCGAAGTCGTCGTAGCTCCCACGGGCCTGCATGTGGATGGCGCCTCCAGCCAGCGCCACGGCGGCCCCCGCACCCACCAGCGCCCAGGGCTTCCAGGCGGACCAGCGCCGCTGGTAGCGGGTGAGATCCTCGGCGGTGTACAGCCGGAGGGCCAGGGTCGTCTTCTCACCGGCGGGCAGGTTGCGGCTCAGGTTGGTGGGGGCATGGCCCTCCTTGGCGGCGACGAAGGTGTGCGCGCCGGGGCGCACCAGCCCCTCGTAGCGCCCGGGGGCGACGAAGACGACCTGGCCATCCAGAGACACCGTGGCGCCCGCCTCCTCGCAGGTGAGCTCCACCCGGGCCAGCTGCTTCTCCACCAGCGCCTTGTAGGTGCGGGCGTGCTCGAGCTTCTCGGTGTCCAGCGGCGCCACACCGTACTTCATGGCCGCCACCAGGTGCTCGTGGACCTCGAGCGGCTGGTCCAGGTTCAGCAGCGCCAGCGCCAGGTTGTAGTGGATGGCCGGGTGGTCCCACAGGGCGAGCGCCTCGCGGTACTTCTCCACGGCCTTCACGAAGACGGACTCCTTCAGAAGGGTGTTGCCGGCGCGGAACAGCTCGAGCGCCTTCTTCTGCTTGTCCGCGGGGATGCCTCGCGCCCAGGGGCGCTCCTCGGCGGGACTGGCCTGCTGCGCGGACGCGGGCAGCGCGCCCAGCACCAGGAGCGCCAGCGCCGCGGCCAGGGGAACTGTGAATCTGCTCTTCACCTTCGTCACAAGGGCCCTCACTTCAGGTCGTCGATCACGGGGCTGCCGAGCTGCGTCTGCAGGCGCTGGACGCGCTCCTGCTCGCGGCGCAGCAGGTTCTGCAATTGCTCCGCGGCGCGGATGGCGTCCTGCTTGGCCTTGAGCGCCGCCGTCGCGTTCTCCTCGGCGTTCTTCTTGGCATGCTTGGCGCGCCACTGCGCCCACTTCGCCTTCTTCAGCGCGTCCAGCAGCTCGGAGTTCTTCTCCTGCAGCTCGTTGTTGGCCACGGCGACCTGGGCGTTGGCGGCCTCGGCCTCCTCCTGCGCCCGCTGCCGCTCCAGCTCCTTGGCCTGCACCTCGGCCAGACGCTGCTTGGCCTCCGCCTCGGCCTTGAGCGCCGTCGCCTCGGACTCGCGCGCCTGGCCCTCGGCCACCTTGGCCGCCACCGCCTGCCGCTCGGCCTCCTGCTGCGCCTTGCGGATGACCACGAGGGCCACCGCGGAGGCGGCCACCAGCAGCACCATGAGCACCGTGGAGCCCACCACCGCCGCCCGCTTGAAGCGCGTCGCCTTGGCGGACTGCGCGAAGACGGCATCCAGGAAGTCGCGCTGCACCTGGGGCAGCTCGCCGTGGTAGCGCCGCTGGAAGCGCTGCGCCTCCTCCACCACCTCGCCGCGCCACAGCAGGCCGCTGTCCCGGCCCTTGGCCTGCCACTGCCGGGCCGCATTGCGCAGCTGCTCCAGGAAGCCGGAGTCCTCCTGGCCCTCGTCCAGCCAGCGCTTCAGCGTGGGCCAGCTGTGGATGAGCGACTCGTGGACGATCTCCACCGTGGCCCCGGTGGCGCCACCGCCCGTCTGCACCACCAGCAGGCGCGCCTGGACGAGGTGATCCGTGAGCAGCTGGATCTCCGTGGCGTCCTTCGTCAGCTCGCGCAGCTCCTCCAGGGAGACGATGGCGCGCGTGCGCTCCGGAGTCACCAGGCGCAGGAAGAGGGAGCGTGCCAACGCCCGCGCCTGGAAGGGCAGCTCGGCGAGGATGCTGTCGGCGTGGCTGGCCAGCGCGCCAGCGATGCCGCCCATGGCCTCGTAGCTCTCCGCGGTGAGCAGCCGGCGCGCGGTGTCGCGGTGCTCCCAGAGCTGCGTGGCGGCGAACTGGAGCAGCGGGAGCGCGCCCTGGGTGGACTCCAGGTGCTGGAGCATGCTCTCCACCATGTCCGGCGCCTCGAAGCGGTAGCCGGCCATCTCCGCGGGCTGCACCAGCGCGTCCCGCAGGCCCTCGCGGCCGGGCGCGTTGAGGAAGAAGAGGCCCTGGCTCAGCTCGGACATGAAGCGCTCGTCCTCCGGCACCCGGTCCAGGAAGTCCGAGCGGATGGAGAGCACCACGCGGATGGGCGAGGTCGCGTCGTCGGCGATGCCGGACAGGCACGCGGTGAAGGCCCTGCGCTCGCTGGCGTCCGGCACCAGCGTGTAGAGCTCCTCGAACTGATCGATGAAGACGAGGATCTTCCGGCGCTCGCGGCGGGCGCGGCTGCGCAGCACCGAGCCGATGTAGCCGGGCTCGTTGCGCAGGCGCTCCACCAACTGCTGCTGCGCCTGGACGTCCTCATTGATGGTGGTGGAGGAGCCCACCATGGGCGCGACGATGCTGGCCAGCGCGGCCAGCGGGCTGCGGCCGGGGCGGATGACGAGCGCCTCCCAGGCCTCGCCCGAGCGCTTGAGCACCGGCACCAGGCCGGCGCGCACGAACGAGGACTTGCCGGCGCCCGAGGTGCCCACCACCGCCACCAGCGGCTGGACGCCGATGCGGTTCACCAGGGCGGCGATCTCTCGCGAGCGCCCGAAGAAGCGATCCGCGTCCGCTTCCTGGAAGGAGGAGAGGCCCGCGTACGGGCTCTCGTCCATGCGCAGCTCGCGGGTGTAGCGGCCCGGGAGGAAGGGCTCCAGGGCGCGCAGCAGCGTGGCCGCGTCCGGGGTGCGCTGATCCTTGGGCTTGATGAGGCAGCGATCGATGACGTCCGCCAGCGCGGGATCGACGTCCGAGGACATGTCGCGCAGGCGCGGCATGGGCTCCGCGAGGTGCGCGGTGACCGAGAGCTGGGGACCCCGCAGCGGATCCAGCGGATGCTTCCCGGCGATCATCCGGAACAGCATGATGCCCGCGGCCCAGACGTCGGTCCGGTGGTCCACCTTGTTGCCGCCGCGCCACTGCTCCGGGGACATGTACGGCAGCGTGCCCATGATGGCGCCGCGCCGGGTGAGGTTGGAGATGTCCTCGCTCAGATTCAGGCCAGCCACCGCAGGGGGGAGGGCGGCGGCAGCGGCGGCCACGTGCGCGGGCACCTCGTGCTCGACCTCGGGCGGGTGCTCGGGATCCTGCAGCACCTTGGCGATGCCGAAGTCCAGCACCTTGATGGTGCCGGACTCGGTGACGATGATGTTGTCCGGCTTGAGATCTCTGTGGACGATGCCCTGGGCATGGGCGGCCGCCAGGGCGCGCACCACTGGCACCATGATCTCCACGGCGCGCGCGGGCGGCAGGCGCTGGCCGACGATGAGCTTGTTGAGCGGCTGGCCCTGCAGGTACTCCAGCACCATGAACGGGTTGCCGCGGAACTCGCCCACCTCGTAGATGATGACGATGTTCTCGTGGCTGCAGCGCGCGGTGGTGCGGGCCTCGAGGATGAAGCGCTTGGTGACTTCAGGGTTGGCCGAGTGGAGGAACTTGATGGCCACGCGGCGGCCCAGCCGGGTGTCGCGCGCGAGGTAGACGGTGCCCATGCCGCCGCTGCCCAGCTGGCGGATCAGCTCGTAGTGTTGGACGCGGGTGCCGATGGCGGGCAGGCTGCCCGGCCCCGAGTGCTGGGTGTCCTCGTTCGTCGGGTTCGAGGGGTGGCCATCCCCCGTCGATGGGCGGGAGTGCTCGGCCTGAAGCCGCTGCGAGGGGTTGGCGGTGTCCGGCGCGAAGAGGGCGTCCATGTCGGCCGCCTGGGTGTGCTCATCCACGCTGTTGGGCGCGTTTCGGGCCGAGCCCGCACCGGCCTGGGGAAACCCGCTCCTGGCTCCGGCTTCACTCTTGTTCATCGCTAGTGACTTCCCTTCGGCGGCAGTGACACGCCAGGCCAAAGCCCGGCCACACCTCCAAGCCTGAGGAGAGGCCGGCGCCACTTTGACCTACAGGCCAGCCATTTTCGTTCAGCACTGGTCAAATCCACAAGTAGTCGGCCAGACTAAAAAACGGGGCAGGTCGCTCGCCCTGCCTGCGCCCAGACTCACTGGCTCTCGAAGACGAGCACTCGGTTGTTGCCGGAGTCCGTCACCACCAGGAAAGGCGCGGTGAGGAGCACCCCACTTGGCTGGTAGAGGCTGCGGGCGCTCGGGCGCGTCCCGGGGGTGGGATCGCCGCGGTTGCGAGAGGTGAAGTCCGGCTGCCCGAGCACGAGGTTCGCGGCCTGGCCGTTGGCCGTGGGCAGCTCGTTCCACACCAGGACGCGGGAGTTCTCGATGTCGGCCACGAAGAGCTGCTGGCCGGTGGAGGTGACGCCGGAGGGCGAGCTCAAGCGCGCTTGCGAGATGGCCGCGGTGCGGGAGGTGAAGTCCGACTGCCCGAGGACGACGTCCGCAGGCTGGCCATTCGAGGTGGGGAACTGGTTCCAGAGGAGGACGCGGTTGTTGGAGCTGTCGGACACCAGGAGGCGGGTGCCGTCGGTCCAGACGCCCGCGGGGAAGAAGAGGGTGGAGGCGGTGGGCGCGCTGTCCACGGTGCCATCTCCGTTGGCGTCGTTGCCGGCACACGAGGTGAAGGAGGTCTGACCGAGGACCAGATTGGCCGGGGCTCCGTTCGTGGTGGGCAGGGTGCTCCAGATGAGGACGCGGTGGTTGAAGGTATCCGCTACCACCAGCTTGCCCTGAGTGAAGGACACAGCCCGAGGGGCGTTGAGCCCGCTCGCGCTGCACTGGCTGATGGCCGTGTCGAAGCCCTCCTGCCCGACGATGAGATCCGGCAGGGAGGTGGTGCCGGTGGGGAGCGCGTTGTAGAGCAGGATGCGGTGGTTGGACTGGTCCGCGGCCGCCATGCGGGTTCCATCGCTGAAGAGGCCATCCGGGCCGGAGAACCCGCCCCGCTCGGTGGTGGCGGTGGCACTCGTCAGGTCAGGCTGGCCGAGGACGAAGCTGGCGCTCGCCCCGTTCTGCGAGGGCAGGCCGTCGAAGCCGAGGATGCGGTTGGAGCCGAGATCCGGGATGTAGAGCTTGCCGCCCTGGAACACGGGGTTGCCCCCGGGGCCGTCCAGGGTGGTGGCGCTTGGGGTGAACTCTCCCTGGTTGCGAGCGCTGGAGGTGAAGTCGCTCTGGCCCAGGACGACGGTGGCGGCCGGGAAGGCGGCGAAGCTGAACCAAGGCGTACATTGTGCGGTGATGCCGGTGACGTTGCCAGTCACCGTCCCACTGCCCAGGGTGAGGGTGCATTGGTGGCCACGGGGCTGGGTCGCGATGCTCACGGAGTAGGTGCCGCCCTTGGGCAGCCGCGTCTGGAAGGTGTAGGGGCCGTTGGCGGTGACGGAGAGAGTCTCCCCTTCTTCGAGGCGAAGCTGGAGGGTGCCGGTGAGTCCCGTCACCGTGCCCCCGAGCGAGTAGGTCCGCTGTGCGCAGGTGACCTGGATCGAGCCCACGTCCGCGCCACTCACCTGGCCTGTGGCGCCCTGGAGGCTACAGTCCTGGTCCGCGGGCGAGGCGGTGACGGCCACCGTGAACGGGCTCTGGTCCGCGAGCTCCGTCTGGAAGGTGAAGGCACCGTTGTCGCCTCGGGTGAGGTTTTCTGCCCCGTTGAGCTGGAGCGTGAGGCTGCCGGCCAGGCCGGTGATGGTGCCTCCCACACGGAACTTCGGCGGATCCGGGGGGAGTGGTGAGTCCTCCCCACACGAGGCTGCGAGTACTGCCACTGCTACGAGTCCGAGCCATCCAATGCGCATGCCGAGATCCCCTGGCCGTGTACGCTGCCCGCGCTTCCCATGGTGCCTCACGCCCGGCATCGAGGCGAGCGGGGCGACCATGCCACGTATGGCTGGGACGGGAAAGCAGACGGCCTGTTCGTGAGCGGGAGCGGTTGCACCGAGCGGGTCAGCCCCGTGAGGGGCACAGGTTAGCGAAGCAGCGCCCGGACTCACGGGCTCTCGAAGACGAGGAGGCGGTTGTTGCCGTAGTCCGTCACCACCAGGGCAGGTGGGGCGAGGAGCACACCGCTTGGCTGGTAGAGGCTTCGGGCGCTGGGGATCGTCCCCGAGGAGGGATCGCCGCGGTTTCGGGAGGTGAAGTCCGGCTGCCCGAGGACGAGCTCCGCGGCCTGGCCGTTCGCGGTGGGGAGCTGGTTCCACACCGTGATGCGGGAGTTCCCATACTCGGAGACGAAGAGCTGCTGGCCGGTGGAGTTGACGTTGTAGGGCGAGAACATGCCCACTGCGGTAGTGGCCTCAGCGCGGGTGGTGAAGTCGGGCTGCCCGAGGACGACGTCCGCGGGCTGACCGTTCGTCGTGGGGAACTCGTTCCAGATGAGGACGCGGTGGTTGTCGGTGTCGGCGACCAGGAGGCGCGTCCCATCCGTCCAGACGCCGGCGGGGAAGAAGAGCGTGGAGGCGGAGGGTGTGCTGTCCGCGGTGCCGTCACCATTGGCGTCGTTGCGGACGCAGGAGGTGAAGGATGTCTGCCCGAGGACCAGGTGGGCCGGGGCGCCATTCGAGGAGGGGATCGCGTTCCAGATGAGGACGCGGTGGTTGAAGGTGTCCGCGACGACCAGCTTGCCCTGGCTGAGGAACACGGCCTCGGGGACTCGGAGCGAGCTCGCGGCGCACCCGGTGGTGGTGGCGTCGAAGTCCGGCTGGCCGAGGACGAGGGTGGGCTGGGCTCCGGTGGTGCTGGGGAGCGAGGTGTAGAGCAGGACGCGGTTGTTGGACTTGTCCGCCACGGCCAGCTGGGTGCCATCGCTGGAGAGGCCCTCTGGGCTGGCGAGGCCACCCCGCCCGGTGTTGGAGGTGCTGCCTGTCAGGTCGGGCTGGCCGAGGGCGAAGCTGGCGCTCGCGCCATTCTGCGAGGGCAGGCTCTCGAAGCCGAGGACGCGGTTGGAGCCGAGATCCGAGACGTAGAGCTTGCCGCCCGCGAGCACGGGGTTACCCCAGGGGGCATCCAGGGTGGTGGGGCCCGGAGTCTCTCCCTGGTTCGTGCTCCGGCCGGTGAAGGTGCTCTGGCCGATGACGACGGTGGCGGTCTGGAAGGGGGTGAGGCTGAACCAGGGTGTGCACTGGACGGCGATGCCGGTGACATTGACGGCCACCGTCCCACTGCCCTGGGTGAGGGTGCAGCGGTAGCCGCGGGGCTGGGCCGCGATGCTCACGGAGTAGGTGCCGCCCTTGGGCAGCCGCGTCTGGAAGGTGTAGGGGCCGTTGGCGGTGACGGAGAGAGTCTCCCCTTCTTCGAGGCGAAGCTGGAGGGTGCCGGT
>NZ_DASPHO010000107.1:0-8598 GCF_035629615.1 Hyalangium sp.
TGGCGCAGAGCACCAGGGCGGCACAGGCGGCCACACAGAGCGCGGCACGAACCGGGCGGCCACGCGCGAGGGCCCAGGCCAGCGGAAGGAGGAGCAACAGCAACTGCGCCACAGCGAGCGCCCCCAAGCCGATGCACACCCCACACGCCAGCGCCGTCCACACGGAGGGAGCCTCGCGCACGGCCAGCCAGAGCGCCGCGGCGCCGAGGAAGGTGCCCAGCGAGGTGGAGAGCAGCTCCCCGTCATAGAAGACGAGCGGCCCGTGCAGCGCCACCAGGACACCGGCGATCAGCTCCACCTCCGGGCGGCCGGAGATGCGCCGCGCCACCCTCGAGGCCAGCACGGCCGTGAGCGATCCGAGCACGATCTGAAGCAACCGCGGCCACCACAGGCTGTGCCCACCCAGCCAGTACAGGGCTCCGAGCACCACGGGGTAGAGCGGAGGTTGCCAGAAGGGCCCCTCGGGGAAGCCCTCGCCGCGCGCCAGCTGCCCGCCGAGAGCGTCGTAATAGTCCGCGTCGATCAGCGGCGCATCGAAGGCCGGGCCCCGGGCGGTGAGCAGGTACGCCAGACGCACGCAGAGCGCCACGGCCAGGATCAGCCCCCAGAGCGGCACCCGGGCCAGGGGGGTCCCCGCGAAGAGCCCCACGGTGGAAGAGGAAGCCCCTCCACCTGCCGTCGGCGGCAAGGCAGGCTCCTGCGCCGCATGGGAGCTGGGCGGGGCCATGTCAGGGAGATCGCGCCCGGCTCACACGTCGATGGGATCGGTGGTGCGTCCCACGCGCATCCCCGCTTTCTGGAGCTCGCGGATGGCCTCGTCCGCCACGCGCGGGAAGTCGAGCCCGGGCGGCAGCGGCTCCAGCGGCGGCGCAGGCACCGGGCTCATGGCGTCCTCGAGGATGACGATGCGGTCCATCTTGGAGCGATCCGTCTTCTCGATGTGCTGGCGCAGGTCCATGAGCGTGGACAGCACGCAGTGGGACTTGGCCTGCCCGAAGACATAGACGCGATCGAAAGACATGAGGCGCTCGAAGAGCTTCGTGTTGAACTCGCCGACCTTCTGGCCGCGCACCTCGGTGACCTCGGGAGAGAGGACGGAGTAGTTCTCCGTGAGCGGGTGCTCGCCCTTGAGCTCGAACCAGGTGGGCGTGTCCCGCACGAGCGCGTGAAAGAGGCTGGCCTCGTACACGGCAGGGACGAGCGCGTGGCTCAGACCGCCGAGCAGCGCGTGGTACGGCCAGACGGTGAGGACATACTTGCCGCTGGACTCGAGCCGCTCGCAGTAGGCGAGGCTCTCCTCCGGGTGGCGGGTGGGCCGCCAGCGTCCCTCGCGGATGTCATCGGCGGTGATGACCGTGAGCGGCGGGGGTGGCAGCCCCCCAGCGTCCTGCCACCACGAGGGGTGGAAGATCTGGAAGGCGCGGTGGGTATCGAGCGAGAAGACGAGCTCGGTGACGCGATCCAGGTTCGTGTAGAGCCAGCGCAGGGCGCGCTGGGTGTCCTCGACGGCCCCGGGGACGAAGAGGCTGGCGCTGGGAGCACAGAAGGCCACTTGCACGTCGATGCCAAAGGCGGCGATGCGGGTGCGGTCCTCGCGGGCGGGGCGGACGCGGTTCGCCTCGGCGTAGCGGCGGGCCTCCTGGGCAACCTCGGCCGCGCGCTCCAGGTAGAGCTGTCCCGCGCGAGCGTCCTCATGAAAGCGGGGGGTGGGTAATGGCATGACGATCTCCGGGGGTGACTTCCGAGCCTGGCTGATACTACTCCGCGCGAGCCCCGAGGAAGGCCTGGAGGGCCGCCAGCACCCGCGTCAGCTCCTGCTCAGCGGCGGGCGCACCGGCCATGATGGCGGGATCGTCGCCGCTCCTGGCTGCCGCCTCCAGGGCGCGCGCGCAGTCCCTCAGCGCCTCGGCCCCCACGCTGGCCGCCAGGCTCTTCAAGGTGTGGACGGCCCGGGTGGCGCCCTCCAGGTCTCCTCCGGCCCGAGCCGCCTGGAACTGCTTCCAACAGGACTGCGCATCCCCCATGAACATCTCCGCCACCTTCCGGTACAGGCCGACATTCCCATCCAGGAGCAGCAACGCATCCTCCAGGTTCACATGCCGTGGATCGGGACGCTCCGCGGTGCCGCCCTCCCCCGTGGCGGAGCGCTCCTCCAGCCTCTCCTCACCGCCGGAGGGCTGCGCAAGCCACCGCGCCAGGGTCTGGTAGAGGCGGGTGGAGTCGATCGGCTTGCTCAGGTGATCGTTCATGCCCGCCTCCAGGCTGCGCTCGCGATCCCCCTCCAAGGCGTTGGCCGTCATGGCGATGATGGGCAGCCGGGAGAACCGGGGCATGGCGCGGATGCGCCGGGTGGCCTCATAGCCGTCCATGACTGGCATCTGACAGTCCATCAGCACCGCGTCATAGTCCCCCTGGGACAGGCGCTCGAGCGCCTCGGCGCCGTGGGCCGCCACCTCCACCTCCAGGCCCCCCCGCCGCAGGAAGTGGAGCGCCACCTCCTGGTTCAAACGGTTGTCCTCGACCAGCAGCACCCGCCGGCCACGGGGGAGCAAGGGCGCGGACTCGCCCGTGCTGGCCCCGCTGGCGGCACTCCGGGCCAGCGGCAGCTCGAACCAGAAGCAGCTGCCCTCTCCGGGCTCGCTCTCCACCCCGATGCGGCCGCCCATCAGCTCGACGAGCCGCTTGCTGATCGCCAGGCCCAGACCGGTGCCACCGAACTTGCGCGTCACGGAGCTGTCCGTCTGGAAGAAGGACTGGAAGAGGCGCGGCAGGTGCTCCGGTGCGATGCCGATGCCAGAGTCCCGCACGGTAAATCGACAGACCACCCCGCCTTCCTCCTCGGACACCGGCTCCACCCTCACGGACACCTGTCCCGCCGAGGTGAACTTGAGGGCATTGCCGATCAGGTTCTGGAGCACCTGGCGCAGCCGCAGGGGATCTCCGCGCAGCCCGCTCGGCAGCGCGGACGACAGCTCAAAGCGCAGCTCGAGCCCCTTGTCCTGCGCCGTGCTCTCGAAGACGTCCGTCAGCTCCGAGCTGAGCTCCTTCAAGGAGAAGGGCACACTCTCGAGCTCGAGCTTACCGGCCTCGATCTTCGAGACGTCGAGGATGTCATTGATGATGCCCAGCAGCGACTGGGCCGCGCGGCTCGCCTTGAGGATGAAGTCGCGCCGCTCCTCTGGGGAGCGCGTGGTGAGCGCAAGCTGCGTCATGCCGAGGATGGCATTCATCGGCGTGCGGATCTCATGGCTCATGTTCGCCAGGAACTCTCCCTTGGAGCGGTTGGCCTGCTCGGCCGCCTCCTTGGCCTGCCTCAGCTCCTCCCCCGAGCGGCGCCGCGCGTGCAGGTTGTCCAGGAACGCGTTGAACCAGCTCGCCATCTCCGAGATCTCGTCCTGCGTCCGCGGCGCGGGCAGCGGCCGGACCTGGTCCAGCCGATCCTGCTGGATGTGCTGGAAGCCGCCGGAGATGGCCCGGATCGGCGCCACCACCCGCCGGGAGTAGCTCACGGCCACCACGCCAATCGTGGCGAAGCACCCCAGCAGCACCGCCAGCGCCGCGCTGCCGATCGTCGCCATGGGCGCCGTCAGCGTCGCCTGCGGAACGATGCTGATCACCTGCCAGTCCATCTCCGCCAGCCGCAGGTAGTTGAGCAGCACCTCGTGCCCGCCCAGCTTCACGGCCACCGTGCCACTCTCTCCATTCAGGAGCGCCTTGAACTCCGGCAGCATGGGCTGGCCGATCAGCGCCTTGTCAGGGTGGAAGATCAGGCGCCCCTGGCTGTCGGCGACCATCAAGTAGCCGCCCTCCCCCAGATCGAGGCTGCGGAAGTGCTCGTACAGGTGGTCGGTCGAGTAGTTGATCACGACGATGCCCACCGGCTCGGGCTCCAGGTGGTCGGGATCGACACGGCGGATCAGCTTGGTAGCCACGAGCGCCTTGCGGTGAGCCGAGGCCGCGTTGACGTTGTCCTCCACCCCATGCCAGATGATGGACTGCCGGGAGACCAGGGTGGTGAGGTAGAGCCGCCGCCGCAGCTCCGTCCGAACCGTGGAGGTGTCCAGGGTGTCTCCCACGTGGAAGTGCTGCCCCTGGGGAGTGAACAGGTCGATGGACGCCAGCCCCTTGAGGCTGCTGTAGCCGCTCAGGATGTAGCCCACCTTGGCCTGGGTGACCAAGGCCGAGTAGCTGTCATGAACCGCCGCCGAGGCGAGCGCACGGCCGATGTCCTCCACGCCGGCGATGTTGGTGGCCAGGCTCGCCACCTGCTCGGACTGGAGCATCAGGTAGGCGCGCTGATCCACCAGCAGCCGCGCGTTGGAGTCGCTGGCCAGCTGGACGATGGCCCGCCGCGCCAGCTCGTAGGACGTCACCCCAAACACGAGCAGGGGTGCCACGCTGACGGCCAGCAGGTAGCCGATCAGCTTGAACGTGATGGAGGAGTGGATCGCCACGGGAGAGCCGGAGTCGGACTACTTCGCGCTCTCCGCGGTCACGAGCCGAGTGTCGATGAGGATGACCTCTGGCAGTGAGTCACCCTTGAGCGCGCGGATGGCCAGCTGGACGCCCTGGTAGCCCTGCTCGGCCGCCTGCTGATCGACCGTGGCCGCCAGACGCCCTGCCTTGATGGCAGCACGGGCCTCGTCGAGCGCGTCATAGGCCGCAACCTTCACGCCCTGCTTGCCAGCCTCCTGGAGGTACTGGAGCGCCCCAAGCGCCATCATGTCGTTGGCACAGAACACCAGCTCGATGTCCGGGTGGGCGATGAAGATCTTCCGAGTCACCGCATACCCCTCGTCGATCTTCCAGTTCGCCGTCTCCTGGGCGACGAGGCGGACATGAGGGTTCTCCTTGAAGGCGCGCTCCGCACCCTCCTTGCGCAGGCGCGCGTTGTCGGCGCTGCGGATGCCTTCGAGGATGGCCGCCTGGGCCGGCTTGTGGACCTGCTGGGCGATGAACCGGGCCGATTCGTACGCGGCCTTCTCGTTGTCCACGCTGATGAATGGGACCCGGCTCAGGCCGTGCTTCTTCATGGCCTCTGGGTCCAGGCGGTTGTCGATGTTGATGATCTGGATCCCAGCGTCCTGAGCGGCCTTCAGCACCGGCACCATCCGCAGGGAATCTCCGGGAGCGATGACGATGGCATCCACCTTCATCCGGATCAGATCCTCGACGATCTGGATCTGCTGCTCGATCGAGGTCTCCTGGGAGGCCGTCTTGACCAGCAGCTCGATGCCCAGCTCCTTCTGAGCCCTCCGGGCGCCCTTCTCCATCTCGACGAAGAACGGGTTGGTGAGGGTCTTCATCACCAGCGCGACCTTCCGGGTCGCCGGCTCCTCACCAGGCTTCCCACTGGGAGCCGCCGCGGGGCTGGCGACGCCCGACACCGTCGGCTTCCCCGAGTCACTGCAAGCGGCCAGCCCCAGACCCAGAGCGAGGACGCATCCCCAGTGAAGTTGCGTGAGACGCAAGGAGGTCTCTCCCATGAAGGGCGGGTGGAGGTTCTCAGCCCGACAGTCCTTGATGATACCTGAAGATGATACAATGCCGGGAGATGGCCCAAGAGCCGCTCTCCTCCGTGCCTTTCTCAACCCGTCCCACTCCCGCCTCCCTGCGAGTGCTGATCGTCGACGACGACGCCGTCAGCCGCAGCACCGCCGAGGCCCTCTTGTCCCCCATGGGCTACCGCCTCCGCTCCACCGCGAGCGGAGAGGAGGCCCTCGCAGCGGTGGCGGCAGAGACACCGGATCTCGTGCTGCTCGACGTGATGATGCCGGGGATGGATGGCTTCGAGGTGTGCCGCCGCCTGAGAGAGCGCCTGCGCGAGGACTACATCCCCATCATCCTCGTCACGGGGATGGACGATCGGCACGACATCCTCCGGGGGCTGGAGGCAGGTGCCGATGACTTCCTGCGCAAGCCGCTGCATGGCGCCGAGCTGCGCGCCCGCGCCTCCAACCTGCTCAAGGTGCGGGCCTACCACCAGATCCTGGCCTCGGAGCGTGATCACGCGCTCGCCACGGTGGAAGAGCTTCGCCAGCAGGTGCTGAGAGCGGATCGGCTGGCCACCCTGGGGACCTTCGCCGCCGGCGTCAGCCACGAGCTGAACAACATCGCCCACGTGCTGCGCAGCGCCCTCGATCTCTCGGATCCGGCAGCTCCCAGCGATATGCGGGGAGGAGATCTGGATCCCCGGGAGCTGTTCACCCACGTGGCCAAGCATGTCACGGAGCTGTCGCGGGCCATCCTCCGCATCGCCCGCCCCGAGGAAGCCACCCTGCCCGAGGCCGAGGCCAACCTGGGCCGGATCCTGGAGGAGGTGGATCAGATGCTGCGGCTCACCGGGCGCACGCGCCACGCGCTCGTCTCCCTGATCCTCCCCCCCGAGGCCTGCCTCATCCGCGGCAACCCGGTGCACGCCCAGCAGGTGTTCCTCAACCTGCTCAGCAATGCCGCCGACGCGGTGTCGAACGCGCGCGAGCCCTCCATCGAGGCCGGCGTGCGTCCCAGACCCGATGGGCGGATCGAGGCCTGGGTGCGGGACAACGGCCCGGGCATCCCCGCGGACATGGTCCCCCGGATCTTCGAGCCCTTCTTCACCACCAAAGGGCCTGGCTCCGGAACGGGCCTGGGCCTGCCTGTCGTCAAGCAGCTCGTCGAGTCCTGGGGCGGCAACATCCAGGTGGAGAGCCACCCCGGAGGCGGCACCCGCATGGTGCTCGTTCTCCCAGCCGCTCGCGGCTCCTGAGCCCGTCCCTCCAGGAGTGGACAGGCCTGGCGCCGGGCGTCGCTATCGCGCCTGAGGAAAGTGGCGGCGGCGCAGCTCCTCGACGAGCGCCTGGGTGGCGGGGGTATAGGCGACCCGCTGGTCCTTGGGATCAACACCCTGCGCGACGAGCGAGAGTGTCTCCGGGGCGCTGTCCGTGAGCTGGAAGTAGCCGCTGGGCGCGGGCTCTCCCTCCTGGCCAATGAGCCCGATGGGCCCGGAGCCATGGCGGCGGCGGAAGAGGATGGGCGAGCCGGGAACGCTCTGCTTGCCCTCGGCCGCCTCGTTGCCGAACTTCATGGTCGGCGTGTGGCCCGAGAGGGAGAGCTTGTAGACCGCGGCCACGCGATCCCGCGTGAAGGGACACTCCATGGTGCGCGCGACGATGTGGCCGCCGTAGCCGTAGAACTGGGCCGTGGGCTCCCAGCCCACCTGGCGGCGCAGCTCCTCGAGCTCGCGGGTGGCCTGCGCATCCAGCCCATCCTCGAGGATGTGGACGGGGCGGACGCCCAGCTCGCGCGCCTGGGTGACGGCGTAGAGGTACTGGAGCTTCTTGTTGCCCGAGTCGAAGCGGATGGAGTCTCCGAGGCCCGGCTCCTCGCGCATGAGGCGGTAGGCGGCAGGCAGGCCGGAGGCGAGCGTGTCATAGGTGTCCAGCAGGTAGCTGGAGCGCTGGGGCCGGCGCTCGCGCATGGCGCGGAAGGCGGCATCGTCCGAGCCGTAGCGCTGGATGTGCTCGTGTCCCATGGTGCCCACGGGGGTCATCCCCAGCTTGCGCGCTCCCTCCACGTTGCTGGTGCGCACGACGCCCGCCTCCTTGCAGGCGCGCAAGGCGAGCTCGTGCTGCTCGAGGCAGATGGCGGCACGCAAGCCCACCTCGAAGATGCGGCTCGGATCCTCGACGATCTCCACCAGCTCGCGCACCTGGGCCAGCACGCGCCGGTGGTAGCCCTCGGCGTCCACACGAATGGGGACGGCCTTGACGCCCACCGCGTCCAGCGTCTCCAGGGCAATGCGCTTGTGCTCCTCACAGGTGACGACGGCCAGGGCGCGGGCCAGCTCCTCCCGGTCCGCGAGCGCCTGGGTGGCCACCTGGATGCGGAAGTTGAGCTGGATCAGCAGCGGCTCCAGCCAGGACACCAGGGCCGAGGGCCCGGTGAGCGAGAGGATGGGCTCCCTCGGGTGGAAGAGCGCCCCGCGCGGGAGGGCGTGGATGACGAGCCGGTCCTTGTACTGGATGGCCGCCTTGAAGCCGACGCCCATCTCGTAGTCGTTGCGGGAGAGGAAGTCGTAGTCCTCGGGCTTCGGCTCGGGCAGCAGCGCGCGGATGAAGGACGGGATGTCCAGCGGGACGATCTGGAGCCCTCCCTTGCGGTGGGCGTAATAGAAGGTCTCCTTGCGAAGAGGCCACCCCGCCTCCGCCATGCTGAACTTGTAGCCGTCCGTTGCGAGCAGCGAGGTCCCCATCCTGGTGTCTGCCTCCTGGGGGTGGAGCGTAGCAGGGGAGCCGGGCGCGCGCTCCCGTTGCCTGGGGTGCTAACCTCACTCCCAGTGGATCTGAGCACCCAATCCTCCCACCGCCTCCTGTTCGCTCTCGCCCTCAGTCTCGGCGTGCATGCGCTCGTGTGGCTCGTGCTGGCGGCCAGAGCGCGCGATCCTTCCGAGAAACCCCCGTCCTCACCTCCGATCACGCTCGAGCTCGTCGAGGTGGAAGTCACACCGCCCGCCCCGAAGCCACCCAAACCGCCACCGGCTCCGCCTCCCAAGCCGGAGCCCTCGCGCCCGCCCCGCCCCGCCCCGAAGCCCATCGTCGAGGCCTCTCCTCCCACGCC
>NZ_DASPHO010000108.1:0-7193 GCF_035629615.1 Hyalangium sp.
GCAAGCTCAACCTCATGTCCGAGGCCTGCCAGGCGCCGGTGGAGACGCGCCTGTGCCTGACGCACATGGATGGGCTGGAGGGCTTCGAGGACTTCGCCCGCATGCTGAGGCAGCACGGCGTGCCGTGCTCCTTCGAGATTCCCAAGCAGGGCGAGGAGGGCCAGCTGGCCTCGCTGCTGGAGGGGCAGGAGCAGTACCTGGCCCTGGGGCTCACCTCGCTCCCGGTGGACGCCTTCGAGCGTCTGGAGCGCTTCTATTCGCAGGGCGGGCGCTCGTTCTCGGCGCTCGGCCGCTTCGTGTCCGCGCTGCTGGAGGGCAACACCCTCTCCTTCAAGCCTCGGCTCACGCGCGTGTACCTGTCCTCGCTCAACGCGGAGGCGCGCGCCAGCGGCACGCTCTCCGTGGTGACCGAGGAGAGCAGCACCGAGGCCCTGCGCCGCCTCTACCTGCGCACCCACCTGATGCGGGCCGTGGGGTTCGCCGCGGTCTGCTGCCTGCCCGTGCTGGCCGCCTACGCCAACTTCTACGTGCTGCTGCGCGAGGCGCAGGCCCGGGTGCGGCACTTCGAGCTCACCGTGTCGCAGATGCGGGAGCAGGGGCTGGAGGGCAGGGGCGAGGTCGTCGAGGAGCAGGTGAACGAAGCGGCGGACGCGATCAGCCACCTGTGGCGAGCCGCCCGCTGGTGGCCGCCGCTGAGCACCAGCTTCCCGGACGAGATGTTGGATCTCCGCCAGCGGCTGGCTCAGGGCATCCGGGAGAGCCACCTCAAGCCCGCGCTCGACGCCTGCCGCAAGCGGCCCGAGTCCTGCCGCCCCGAGCAGGTGGTCTACCTGCTGACCACGCTCCATGCCTCGAACGGGGACGGGCTGGGGACCTTCGTGAGCTCCAGCATCCAGCCCCAGCACTCGCGCCGGTGGCGCGGCGAGGACTCCAGCGAGGACGGGACGGAGGCGGCTACCCAGACCGACAGGAGCCGTACCTGGATCACCGCGCTCGATCTGCGCGAGCCGCTGGTGGCCACCTACGTGCTCGCCACCGACAAGCCCTGGGAGCGCAATCCTCCCTGCCGCCGTGGGGCCGTGCAGGTCTCCGGGAAGACGGAGGATGACTGGTCCTGCTGGCCCTATGAGGATCGGCTGACGTTCGAGAGCCAGCTCAAGCCCTGGTTCGATCATCTCCTGTTCCTGCGGCAGACGTTCGAGGCGGGGCCGAAGTCGGTGGCAGAGCTCGATCTCCGCCGGGAGGAGCGCGATCGGTTGAAGGCGCAGCTGGCCGACCTCGATGTGTACGCCTCCCTGCCGACGGTGCTCAAGCTGATCGATGCCTCCTCGATCCAGGTCAACACGACCCACTTCCAGGGCATCGAGACCACCGTCACGGTGCTCGACTGGCTGCGGGCGAACCGGGACACGCTCGCCGCGGTGCTGAACATGGAGGAGGAGGCCTATTCGGGCTTGCTCGCGGTGGAGAAGATGGGCCCCTCCGAGCTGCTCACGAGAGATGGCCTCTGGCTGACGGGCAACAACAAGGGCCCGTACCGGATCGAGCTGATGCAGCAGTCCTTCGATTTCCGGCCGCCCCAGCTGTCGCGCGAGCTGCTGCAGTCGCTGCTGGATCTCTACGAGAAGAGCGGCCGGCTGACCATGGGGCCCCAGGCAGTGACTCGCGCGGGGCAGCCCATCACCAGCCGGACGCCCTTCGAGACGGACCTCAAGCCGCTGGTGGACGACTTCACCGAGCGGCTGAAGAGTGCCCAGCTCCCCACGGAGGAGTCCGCGAAGCGCGAGGCCTACGTGCAGAAGCGGGTGAACTCCTTCTCTCACGGCTACCGCGAGGGCCTCTTCAACAGCATCCGCGGCTATCGCTTCGTCGTGTCTCGACGGGTGCTGCTCGACGAGCTGGCCCGGCTCACCCAGCCCTCCTCGGATCAGGTGGACATGCTGCGCGACGTGGCCAGCCGGGCCAGCCTGGATCCGCTGGAGGGCCCCTACTACGAGCCGCTGCGCAACGCCGTCGCGCCCTTCCGGCCCATCGTCACGCTCATGACGGCGGACAAGAACGGCTTCTATGCCGCGCTTGCGCCCTACCATGCGCTGGTGGCCCAGATGCATGACGAGTTGGACGCCGCGTCCAAGAGTGGCGCGGACAAGGCCGGCGCGGACAAGGGCGCGGAGGGTTCGGACAAGGACAAGGCCCCACCGGCCGCCAAGGGCAAGGCCAAGGAGGAGGGTGCCGAGGCCGACGCACAAGGCGGGCCCCCGGAGCTCGTGGACATGGTGACTCCGCTGGAGCGAGTGGCCTTGTCCATGCTGCTCGAGGAGGAGGGCTCCTACCTGCGCAAGGCCCAGGAGTGGCTGGACCAGCAGGGCATCACCGGCGAGCTGCGGCAGCCCTTCCTCGAGCCCTTCCTCCAGGTGCAGACGCTGGGCAAAGAGGAGCTGGAGAAGACCCTGAGGAAGCAGTGGGAAGAGGCCACGGGGCGCATGCTGGGGCCCATGCTGGAGCGCTACCCCTTCAACCCCGAGTCGCCGGAGGACGTGGATCCGGGCGAGCTGGAGGTGCTGCGGCGCAAGGATGGGGCGTTCTGGAACTTCGTGAGCCAGATGTTCTCCCGCATCTGCGTGGAGCGCGGCACCGAGTGGTCGCTGCGCGGCCCGCTGCGGGACAAGCTGGTGCTGCCGGATCAGATGCTCATGTCCTTGAGCCGGCTGGCGCGGTTGGCGAAGCTGCTGTGGGATGACGAGGGCAAGCCCCGGCCGCTGATGCTGAAGGTGCAGCCGCAGCCTCTGCCCGCGCCGCCGATGCCCGGCGTCTTCGTCACCATGTCCTCGCTCAAGTGCGGAAAGACGACCGCGTACGGCTTCAACCAGAGCCCCACGTGGCAGGAGTTCCCCGTCAACTGGTGGGATCAGCAGGTGTCCTCCATCGTGCTGGAGCTTCGCTCGCCCGCTCGAGATGCGCCCCAGTACCTGTCGCTGCCGTGGAACCGCTCGGCCTGGAGCTGCTTCCGCCTCTTCGAGGAGGCGGCCGTCACCGCCGATCAGCGCCGGCAGTGGAGCCTGGCGCTGCAGGGCAACGGTGTGAGCAAGCGGGGCGTGGACATCAGCTTCGGACTCAAGGGCGATCCCTGGGTCCCCTTCCGAGAGGTGCCGCGATGAGCGCACGTGCGTCTCGGCTGACGGCCCTGGCGGCACTGCTGTTGCTGGCCAGCGGCTGCTCGTCGAGCAAGGTCAACCTCAGCATCAAGTCGCCGCCTGGGACGAACCTGGGCCGGCCCATGTACATGCTTGTCCGCCAGGTGGAGCCCAAGCAGTACGCCAACGAGGCGTACTCCGAGGTGGCCGCGAAGGTGGGCGCGCCTGACCAGACCGTGCTGCAGACGGCGGTCATCTATCCGGGCACCATCCAGCGCTTCCAGGTGAAGGTGCCGCAGGAGGGGGCCGTCGCCGTCTCCTTCCTCTTCACCGCTCCGGATGGGAACTGGCAGCTGCTGCTCAGCCCACCTGTGCCTGGCGCGGTGGATGTCGAGCTGACGGTGAGCCGCATCCTGAGCGACTCGATTCCGCCGGCGCTCCCCTCGGAGGTCCCCGAGGCTCCCAAGGCGCCCGAGGCCCCCAAGCTGGAAGTCCCGAAGGCGCCCGGCGCCTGAGTCAGCGGCCCAGCGCGCGCACCTGGGCGTCCATGGCGTCCATCATGCTCATGACCTGGGTGCGCACCTGCTCGACCACCTGGGAGAAGAGGGTGGACTCGTTGATGGTGGTGGCGAGCGTGTCCAGCGGCGCGAGGAGCTGATCCCGCGTCGCGTCCACCCGGCCCGCGACTCCGTCGATCTGCTGGGCCGCCGTGTCCATCAGCCCGTTGGCCTGCTTCGAGAAGGTGTCGAGCACCTGATCCACGCGGCGGCCGGCCTCGTCTTCGATGCGCTGCCGGGCCTTGCGGGCCTCCTCGAGCGCCGTGTCCACCCCCGTGCTCACCGTGTCGAGCCCGGCCTTCATCCGCTCGCGGGCCGCGTCCACCTGCTTCTCAATGGTCGTGCCCACCTCGGTCACCTTGTCGGCGGCGGTCTGCAGCCCATCGCTGAGGCTCTTCTGGAGCGCGTCGAGCTGGGTCTTCACCTGCTCCTTGAGGGCGTCCACGCGGGCGGCCACCTGCTTCTCCATCGCCTCGATCTGCTTCACCACCTGGTCGCGGGCATTTGCCACCTGCGCGGCGATCTGCGCCACCAGCTGCTCCACCTGGGTGACGGCCTGATCGATGCCGGTCTGCACCGTCTCCTGCAGCGTCTGGATCTGCGCCAGGAGCTGCTCCTGCAGTGTCTGGACCTGCGTCAGGGCCTGCGTCTGGACCTGCTCCACCTGGGTGATGAGCTGATCCGACAGTGATGTCATCTGCTGGGTCACCTGGCCAGCGAGGGTGTCGAGCTGGGTGGAGATCTGGCTCACCACCTTGGTGATGGCCTGCATGGCCGGGTCCACCAGCGGCTTGGGCAGATCCTTGGCGGGGATGGCTTCCAGCAGTTGCACGGCCTTGGCCAGCAGGGACTCCAGGGTGCCGACCAGCGTCTTGAACAGCGTCTGGAGTTGCTCGAGCTTCTCGGGGAGGACAGCGAAGAGCGCCAGGATCTGCTTCTCGAGCTGGGCGAGGGTGTCCATCAGGCCGTCGAGCACCGCGAAGGCGGAGTCGATCGTCTGCTGCACGGGGGCCCGGATGGACTCGAAGGTGGCGATCGCCGTCTTCATCAGGGTGTCGATGGCCTCCATCCCCTGGGTGATGAGCGCGTCGATCTGCTGCTGCACCTGCTCGATGAGCTGCTCCACCGTCTTCAGGGCGTTGGCCAGCTGCTCCACCTGTCCCGCCAGGGTCTGCTCGAGCGTGTCGAGCAGGCCGGTGACCGCGTTGCGCCCCGTCTCGAGGGTTCCGCCGACGGTGGTCTCCAGCGTCTGGAGGATCTGGGTAGCCGCCTGGGTGGCGGTCTTCACCTGGGAGCGGACCGGATCCAGGCCCGCGCGCAGCTGGGCCACCAGCCGCTTCACCTCGGCCTTCGACGTCTCACTCGTGGTCTGGATCTGCCCGTGGACCTGCTCCAGGGCGGTGGAGGGAGGGGAGAGCACGGAGTCGACGGCCTTGTTCAGCCGCTCGGCCTCCTGCTTCAAGGTGTCGCGGCTCTTGGCCATGGGAGCGATCAGATTCTCCGTCACGGCTGCGAGCTGGGTGACAGCGGCCCCCACCGTCTGCTCGGCCTGGCCGCGGAGCTTCTGGATCTCCTTCTTGACCTGCTGCTCGCGGGCCTCGAGCTCCGCCTCGACCTTCTTTATCCCCTTCTCCACCTCGGCGTGGGCCTTCTTGAGCTCGTCCTCGACCTTCTGCCCACCCTCGCGGACCTTCTTCAGCTCCTGGTCCGCCGCGGCGCGGAGCTTGTGGAGCTCATCCTCGAGCTGCTGCTCGCGGGCCTGGAGCTCCGCCTCCGCCTTCTTGAGCTCCTTCTGCAACTCGGCCCGGTTGTTTTCGAGCTGCTTCTCGCCAGCCTCGAGCTGCTCCTCTCCCTTCTTCAGCGCCTGCTTCGCCTGGTCGCGGATCCCTCGGAGCTGCTCCTGGACACGCTTCTCGGCGGCGTCCAGCTGCTCCTCCACCTTCTTGAGCTGCTGCTCCACCTGGTCGCGGACCTTCTGGACCTCCTGCTGGAGCTTCTTCTCTGCCTCCTGGATCTTCGCCTTCAGCTCGTCCTTGCGCTTCTTGATCTGGGCGAGCACCTCGCCGGCTAGCGCCTCACAGCGCTCCCCGATCTCCTTCGCCAGCGACTCGAGCTGCTGCCCGAAGGACTTCTGCTTGCTCTTCGCCGCGTCCTCTAACACCTTGCAGCGGGAGGAGACCGCGGGCTCCAGGGCCTGCACCGTCTTTCGGATGCGGCCCGCGGAGGAGTCGAGCTTCCCCCGAAGGGCGAGCACCTCGTCCCCGGCCTTGTCGAACCTGGACCACAGCGCCTTCACTCAGGGCTCCAGCTCCGCCAGCTCGGCGTCCAGCGCATCGATCTTCTTGGAGAGCCCTCCGGCCACGGTCTCCACCTCTGGGCGGATGGAGGCCAGGGCCCCCTCGAGTTTGCCCGTCAGCGAGTCGATCCCTGTCCGCAGAGGCTTCACGCTGGCCTTCACTCCCGCGCTGAAGGACTCCAGCTCTCCGCGAAGCTCCGCTACCTTGCCGCGCAGTTCCTTCATGGGTGCACTCCGTCCCTAGGTCCGTTCCTCACTGCAGCTTCTTGAGCGCCGCCTTGGCCTCCGCCACGACGCCCGAGAGCTGGTTGACTCCTCCGGACAGCCGCGAGGCCGCTCCCTGGAGTCCGCTCTTGGCCTCCTTCACTTTGGCGCCCAGCTCCGCACGGGCACCACTGAGCTTCGCCTTCGCCTCCGCCTGAGCGCCCTTTATCTTCGCACGCACGGAGCCCATCGCGCTCATGTAGGCGCCGGAGGTCTGCCCGATGGCGCCCCCCACGGCCGCCGTGAGGTCTCCCTTGGCGGCATCCACCTGGGGCGACACGTCATAGGTGGGAGTAGGTGCCGCACCGCTGGGGGACTCCTTCACCTGGATGAAGAGGTGGCCCTCGCCCATGCGGACGATCTGCGTGTCCCCCCCGGAGGTGCGATGGATGCGCATCACCGGCTTGTCGTCCTGGAAGTCGTGGGTGATGCCCGTCTGGCTCGTCTTGTTCCAGCCCACCAGCGTCTGATCGCCCTGGCCGCCCTGGGGCGTGCGCACGCCCTCCTTCCAGTCGATGAAGCGGATCAGCTCGGCGCGGTCGAAGTGGAGCTCCACCAGCACCCGCGTGTTCTTGTACGGGGGGAAGAAGAAGTGCCCCGGGAAGTGGATGGGCTCGGCGGGCACGCTCACCGTCTTGTTCCACAGCGGCACCGTCATCTGGAAGGAGGAGAGGGAGGTCTTCTCGTCGTCGGTGATGAGCCAGCGCCGGTCCTCGGCTCCTCCGCCTGGGCTGTGCACCAGGCCCTCGACGTGGATGGGGTAGCGCGGGATGCGGTAGGGCGGCAGGGTGACCACGGCCTCGGAGGCGGACTCCAGTCGGACCGAGAGGAACACGTCATAGTCGGCGGCGGGGGTCTGCTGCTCGTCATGCTTGCCTTCGCGCTCGGCGTAGGCCTCCAGGTCCAGCGAGAGCACCCGCAGGTCCTCGCCGGTGCCGGTGA
>NZ_DASPHO010000109.1:0-12233 GCF_035629615.1 Hyalangium sp.
CGAGAGGCGCTATGGTGCGCCGCCGTCCGCGCCGGCCCCCTGGCGCCCCTCAGGAGTCCTCGTACCGCATGGCCCTCTACCCCGTCATCATGGCCGGTGGATCCGGCACTCGCTTCTGGCCCCTGTCCCGTCAGGCGCGCCCCAAGCAGTTCCTCCCCCTGGCCTCGAAGAACCCCCTCATCACCGACACCGCCGCCCGGCTCAAGGGGCTGGCCTCGATGAAGAACACCTTCATCGTCTGTGGCCCCCTCCATGCCAAGGCCGCCGCGAAGCTCGTCAAGGGACTGCCAAAGCAGAACCTCTTGGTGGAGCCCGTGGCGCGCAACACCGCCCCGGCCATCGCGCTCGCCACGCTGCAGGTGGCCGCCAGGGACCCGAAGGGCATCCTCATCGTCCTTCCGTCCGACCACCACGTGGCCAACCCGGAGGCGTTCCGGCAGACGCTCGCCGAGGCGGCCCGAGTGGCCGAGGCCGGCCACATCGTCACCCTGGGCATCAAGCCCCACCGCCCCGAGACGGGCTATGGCTACATCCAGCTCGGCGAGCCCCTGGAGGGCGGCGGCCGGAAGGTGAAGGCCTTCAAGGAGAAGCCGGACCTGGAGACGGCCCGGGGCTACGTGGAGTCCGGGGAGTTTCTCTGGAACGGCGGCATCTTCATCTTCCGCGCGGATGTGATGCTGGAGGCCTTCGCCCGGCACATGCCCGAGCTGAAGAAGGGGCTGGAGTCCCTGCGCGCCGCGGTGGGCAAGCGCACCTTTCCCGCGGTCCTCAAGCGCGTCTTCCCCAAGCTGCCCTCCATCTCCATCGACTACGGCGTCATGGAGAAGGCCGAGAACATCGCCGTGCTGCCCGGGGACTTTGGCTGGTCGGACGTGGGCTCCTTCGCCGCCATCCCCGAGGTGCGCCCCGCGGATGAGCGAGGCAACGTCGTCTCCGGCCCCGAGTCCATCGTCGTGGACTGCGATGGCTGCGTGGTGGTGGGCGACAAGCGCCCGCTGGCCGTGGTGGGCCTGACGGATGTGGTGGTGGTGGACGCGGGAGACGCGGTGCTCGTCATTCCCAAGGACAAGAGCCAGGACGTGCGCAAGGTCGTCGAGGCCCTCAGGGCCCGCAAGGCCCAGAAGTTCCTGTAGGCCTCTGGGCCATTGGGCGAGCCGTCAGAGCTTACTCCAGCAGCGCAGAGCCCTGATCCGCCCCGACGAGCAGCCGCCAGACGTCGAGCCTCTCTGGGGAGGAGAGGGGGAGGTGCTCTCCCAGGAACACCTGTCGGTAGCCCGCATAGGCGCCCCTGAACTTCTCCTGCACGCCGTCCATGCACAGCGCGCCGCCCCGGGCATAGTGGTTCCCTCTCATGGAGAACCCCGGGCGGAATGACTCGCGCCCGAGCCGAACGAGCATGCGCTGCGGGCCTCCCTTCACGCGGTTGTTCCTCACCGTGAGCCCGGTGACCACCACGCCATCGGCCGCCAGCATCAGCCCGTAGCTGGCCGTTCCCTCGATGGTGTTCTCTACTACGTGCACGTTCCTGCCACCCGCGATGCGGATCCCCTGGCCATTGTGCGGCGGGAAGTTGCGGATGTTCTGGATGGTGTTGCGCTCCACCCAGATGTCCTCGGGGGGAGCGACCTGGCTCAAGATGGAGACCCCGCGGCCGGCCTTGGAGATGGTGTTGCCCTGGATGACGACGCCGCGGGCGCCCAGCGAGACGAGCACCCCATCCCCAGCCGAGGAGCCTACAGGGCGGATGGTCGCATTCGGGAACCCCGAGATCTGGTTGTTGCGGATGACCACCTCATTGCACTCCTTGATGTCCACCCCGTTCTCGCCGCTGTCGTGCAGCTGGTTGTTCTCGATGAGGAGCACTTCCGCGGGACCCACACCCCCCTGGCACTGAATCGAGTCTCCCGAGTTGTGATGGATGTTGTTACTCCGGATGGCGACGTCTCGTGACGGGCCCACCACCACCACGCCATGCGAGTCGTGTCCGGCCTTGATGAAGTGGTGGATGACGTTGTCCTGGATCCGGATGTGCCGGGCGCCTTGAACAATCACCCCCGCGCCCGCCGTCCCATCGCGCAGCTCGCTCCCGGTCAGACGGGACTTGTCGCCGCCTGGGAGGAAGACGACAGCGGCCATCGGAGCGCCGTCCACGTCCACATGCAGGTTCTCCAGGTTCCAGCGCCCCCGCACGAAGATGATCGCGCCCGGAGCCCTGTTGCTGCTCGGCATGAGGGTGGGACGCGACGGCCCCTCGCCCCGCAGGGTGATGGCCGCGGCTCCTTCACCGTGGGACTCCAGCACCAGCTGCTCCGAGTACGTGCCCGGAAGCACCCGGATGACATCGCCAGGACGCGCGAGCGATGCCGCTCGGCCCAGGGTACGCAGCGGTGACGCGACCGTGCCCTTCCCAACATCCGAGCCCTTCATGCCCACGTACCAGCTCCGACCCGTGGGCTGAGGAGGTGTCTCTGTCGGAGGAGGCGCTGTCTCCGTCGGGGGAGGCGGTCCCTCCTGCGGAGGTTGTCCGGCCAGGGGAGGCTGTTCCTCCTGAGAAGGTTGTTCCCCCAGGGGAGGCTGTCCCTCCAGCGGAGGCTGTACCCCCTCGGAAGGTGGTTCTCCTGGCAAGGACGGTTCTGCGGTGAACCGCTGCTCCGTCAGCGTCGCCGGCTCACAGGCGCTCAGCAGAAACCACGTGAGCGCTCCGCATGTACCGCCCAGGCTGCGCCTGCCGATCCTTCGCCCCATCATGCTGACCCCCTCGCCCCACGGCTCTGTGCAGGCGCCGAAGTTCGCCACGAGCCTCGCGGCCATCAAGGGGACGCATCTAGGGGGAGGTGGGCACAGGTGGCACTCAAGAGGGGCGAGTGCTGGAGTGAACGGTAGAACTCACGCGGATCCATGAGCGGTGCTCCAGGCTCACCGCCGCCGGCGGCGCAGCCAGAGCGCCAGGGCCACCCACGCGGCCGGAGCGAGCATCGGTGCCGCCGTGCAGCCCTCGCCGGAGTCATCCCAGAAGGAGCGGCACTTCGGCACTTCGTCCACCTCCACCTGGATGGGCGCGCTGGCGGGGCCGAGGTTCCCCGCCGCGTCCCGCGCTCGCAGCCGGGCAATGAAGCGTCCCGAGGCGTCGGAAGGCAGCGAGGTGATGCACAGCCCTCCAGGAGCCAGGGAGACGCGGACCTTGCCGTCCTCGAGGACGGACCCCGTCGTCGCCATCAGGGTCGGCTTGCCCTCCAGATCAGGCTCCGCGGGAGCCTTGCTGACCCAGATGTCGTAGCCGAGCTCCTTGCTCGGAGTGTCATTGTCCGTCGGAGCCGCGAACACGATCGTGATGTCTCCGAGCCGATCCTTGCCGCCGCGCTCCACGGCCACGCTCGGCTCGACGATGGCCGACGGCGCCGCCGTGTCGGCCTCCTGGTTCACATTCAGCGAGTATTCCTCGAACCCCGTCTTGAGTCGGTAGACGCCCGGGGAGAGCGGTGCGGAGGGCTTTACCTCGATGCTGCCCCTCGCGTCGGCCTCCGGAGTCAGCGTGACGGGGAGCTCGTTGTCCAGGCCGTCGAACAGCAAGACCTTGTCCGGGTCGAGCCGGTGGCCATAGGCGGCGTGAACGGTGAGGAGGGGGTTGGAGGGCAGGCCTTGTTCCTGCCAATTCGGGTAGACGCTCGTGATGGGGGGCGGGGAGGTCGCGGAGGCGGACGAAGCGGCGAGCAGGGCTGCGAGGCACAGCATGCGAAGGGCAGGGGCGCGTTGTCTCGAGGGCATCCCCGTCGTGGTAGCAGGGGCTGTGCCACCCGCGCGCCCGGGAGCGAGGCCGAGGCGCTCCTGAGGGACTGAGGCGAGGAGCTCACTGGCACTCCTGTCCTTGGGCCCGTGATTTTCTGACACTCAAGGGAGGCAACTCGTCCAAGGAAGACCTGCGCGCGGACGAGTTTCATCAGCCGCTCGTGGGCCTGGGCGACCGGGCGCGCCACGCCGGAGCGGGACTCGCCATACATCCTCGAGAGCTGGTCCATGGTGAAGCCCTGGAGGTAGTGCAGGCGCGGCTCGCGCCATGGCCTCATGGGCGGTGGCTCCCGCCTTCCGCAGTCGAGACTGTCGGCACTGCGGGGTAGCGCCTATCCTCAGACTTCCCACGTAGGAGGCAGGGAGGACACCATGAGATGGCGTTGGGAGGTATGGCTGTTGCTGGGGCACATCCTAGTGGGGTGCTCGCATGCTGCCTCTGGGCCTGCGCTGCGAAACACCGCGGGTGGCACGCTTCAGAGCGGGGCCTCCCAGCCCTCCTCCCGTGCTGGCCCTAGCGAGCCAGGACGTCTGCACCATCGCCGATCCGGGCGCCCGGTGGGCACCGAGGTGGCCATGGTGAGTGTGGCCGAAATGGCCGTGCGCACCGTGGCCAGCGGCGCCGTGCGGGTGGATGTCTTCGAGGCGCTGCTGGTGTACGCCGGCATCGACCATGAGGGTGACTTGCCCTCAAGCGGCCGTCCTCTCACACCGGACGAAGCGGCCCGGTTGCTGGCCGTCTTGCTGCAAAAGCCGGTGACGCTGGCCAACTTCCCGCCGCGCATGGGGGCCAGCCACTTGCTGCGTGAGGTGTTGGAGGGCGGCGAGGTGTCCCGGGAGGAACTGCTTCGCCGGGTGGAGCGCTTCAGCTGGGTGGCGGTGCTGCGGCCGGACGGCTACCTGGCCTGGGTCATCAATGGACGCACGCTGCAGAAGGTGGCCCCGGTGGAATGGCAGGACGGAGCCTTCCGTGCGCGCGGCTTCGAGGTGGGCCGCTTCTACACCGGCCAGGGAGGAGCCTTCCGGCTTGCGGACGCGCAGATGCGCCAGGCAGGCCCCCTGTTGGCCGAGGTGTACGACGATGCGGACTACCTCAGCCGCACGCTGGACGGTGCCGAGGAGGCGTTCTTCGAGCTGGCCCTCGCCATTGGGAAGCTGCTGACGTACCCGTCGGACAGCCTCGCGGCGCTGCAACACCTGCCGGCGGGACTGGCTGCCCTCATCGCCTCCTCGCCGGAGTACCTGGAGCGCTTCAGATACATGACGCGCGGAGAGCAGGTGAAAGCGCTCTCCAAGCTGGCAACCACCCTCATTGTCACCTGCGGCGCAGCCGGTGGTACCACGCGCACGTTGACGGCGGCCCTGGGCGGTGCGGAGGCCACTGTGCCGGTGTTGTCCCTCACAGTTGAGGGCGTGCTGGTGATGGAGCGCGTCGCGGTGCCGGTGGGGGCAGTGGCAACCGCAGTCGGCACGGGAGTCGGCGGCGTCTACGTCCTGTCCACTGCATCAGGGGGAGGCGGCCCAAGCCCCGGCAAGAGTGACGCCGGAGCCAAGGCCGCAATGGCGGTCGCTCCATCGTCGAGAGCGCTCGGACGGGCGCTCGAAGCAGCGGGGCACGTGCGTCCGCCAGGCTCTGCGGCGCATCACATCGTTTCGGGTAGCGCCCCTGCGGCCGCCCGAGCACGTGAGGTTCTGCAACGGTTCGGCATCGGCATCGATGATGCCGCGAATGGAGTGTTCCTTCCGGCCACCCGAGCGGCTCCGAAGCCTGCGGGTGCTGCGGTACACTCGACGCTGCACACGAACGAGTACTACCAGAAGGTGAACCGAATGCTCAGAGCGGCCACAACGCGAGCTGAAGCCCAAGCCGCACTGAACGCCATCAGGCAGGAGCTGCTGTCCGGAGGGCTTTAGAATGACGTTCTACGAACCCCTGGTTGCGAAGGGGTATGAATGGGTCAACTGCTACGACGGCAGTGACTACGAAGTCTTCGATGGCTTTGATGGTTCCTCGCGAGCTGAGCAATGGCGACCAGTGAAAGTTCGACGTGTTCGTGCCGATGAAAAGCAGGAGTTCAATCCCTCAGACTTCCCGTGGCTGGGTGCGGATGCGCTCGTGATGCGCAAGAGGGCGGTTGATGCTCTGCGGGACATTCTAGATGCGCATGGAGAGGTTCTTCCCCTAGCGACCGACGACGATATCGAACTGTTCGTTTTCAATGCTCGTACCGTCGATGCTCTGGACGAAGCGCGGTCGTCGGTCGTGAAGTTCCCGGGGACAAACCGGATCATGCACATCAAGCAAGCCGCATTCATCGATTCGGCGGTGCGCGGCCTCGACATCTTCCGGTTGCCGCACCGGGCGAGTTCAACGTACGTGAGCGAACGGTTCGTCGACCGCGTCAACGCGGCCGGGCTGGTCGGACTGGAGTTCAACAAGGTCTGGTCGTCGGAGTAACGTTCCTGCGAGTCCTCTTCGAGCATGGCACCCTGTGGTTCTCGGAGTGGGTCACTCCTCCTCGGGAGGGGCCTCCATGTAGTCGGGAGCGTTGATGCCCAGCAGCGCGAACGCGCTCTTCAGCGTCTGCTTCAGCGCCGCCACCAGCGCCAGCCGGCCCTGCGTCTTCTCCAGGTCGCTGCCGATGATCGGGTCTGCCTTGTAGCGCGTGTAGTAGCTGTGGAAGTCGGTGATCAGCTCCTGGCAGAAGTACAGCACGTGGTGCGGCTCCAGCCGGTCCGCCGCGCTCGCCACCACGTCCGGCAGCTGGCTCATCTTCTTCAGCATCACCAGCTCCTCGGGAAGCGTCAGCCGCGCGAGGTGCGCCTCCGTCACCTTCTCCAGCCCGACGAACGGCTGACCCTTCTCCACCGCCTTCTTCAGGATGTTCGCGCACCGCGCGTGCCCATACTGGAAATAGAAGACCGGGTTCTCCTTCGACTGCTCCTTCACCTTGTCCAGGTCGAAGTCGAAGCGCGAGTTCGCCGTCTTTATCAAGAACAGGAACCGGCACACGTCCGGCCCGGCCTCATCAATGAGGTCCTCCAGCTCGAACACCGTGCCCCTGCGCTTGCTGACCTTCACCTCCTCGCCGCCCCGGGTGATGCGGACGATCTGCACCAGCAGGAACTCGAGCTTCTTCGGATCCAGCCCCAGCAGCGCCATCCCCGCCTTGATGCGCGGCGTGTGCCCGGCATGGTCCGCTCCGAACACGTCGATCATCCGGTCGAAGCCGCGCTCGTACTTCTCCCGGTGGTACGCCAGATCCGCCGTCAGGTACACCGGCGTCCCGTCATGCCGGAGGATGACCCGGTCCTCGTCATCCCCGTGCTGGCTTGTCATCAGGAACAGGCCGCCCCGCTGCCGCTCCGCGTACTGGGCCGCCTTGCTGTCCTCGCTGCGGACCTTCTCCTCCTCGCGCCGGGCCTCCGCGGCCTCGTATGTCGCCCCGCGCTTCTTGTACTCCTCCGCCACCGCCGTCACCTTGCCCGCCGTGTGCAGCGAGGCCTCGCTGAAGAACACGTCGTGCCGGATGTTCGCCTTCTCCAGGCTCACCTTGATGGACCTCAGGTTCTCCCGGACCGCCACCGCGATCGCCGCGGACAGCCACTCGGACTCCGGTGCCTTCAGGTACCGGTCGCCCACCTCCTCCCTCCACGTCTTCGCGATGCCGATGACGTACTCACCCGGGTACTCGCCCTCGCCCAGCTCCACCTGCTCCCCGAAGAGCTGCCGGTAGCGCTTGTGCACTGTCCGGCCCAGCGTCTCCACCTGCTTGCCGTAGTCGTTGATGTAGAACTCACGCGTCACGTCGTGCCCGGCCGCATCCAGCAGCCGCGCCACCGCGTCCCCCATGAACGCCCCGCGCGCGTGGCCGATGTGCACCGGCCCCGTCGGGTTCGCGGAGACGAACTCCACCATCACCCGCTTGCCCGTCGACTTGGGCGCCTGCCGCCCGAACGTGTCCCCGGCCCGCAGCACCTCGCGCGCCACCTCCTGAATCACCTGCTGCTTCAGCGTGAAGTTCAGGAAGCCCGGGCCCGCCACCTCCACCTTGGAGACGAGGCCCGCCTTGTCCACCAGCCCCTTCACGATGGCGTTCGCGATCTCCCGGGGCGGCTTGCCCTCGGACTTCGTGAGCAGCATGGCCACGTTCACGGCCCAGTCCCCATGGGCCGGGTTCTTCGGAGGCTCCACGGTGTAGCTCGGCGCCTGCTCCAGCTTGAGTGTGCCGGCTGCCTTCAGCGCCGCGAGCGTTTCATCGATGAGAGCGAAGACCTTCTGGCGCATGGGGACGTCTTCTCCAATAACAGGCTTGAGGGCTGCGCAATCTAGGCAGATTCAGCACGGGCTTCACGGGTTCCTTGAAGCTTCTGCCGGGTGTCGTACTCCAGGTGCCTTGACGGAGGCATTCGCGCTCCTCATTGTGCCGCGCCTCATGCCCGTCCTGCGTGGTGCCGTTACCTTCTCGCGCTTCCTCGTCGAGCCCGCCGAGGGAGCCCCTGCGGACCTCAAGCGCTCGCTCTCCCGTGCGCTCAAGGCCCGTGCCTTTGCCCCCATCGAGCGCCGCTCCGAGGAGGAGCGGGCCGCTGGCTTCGTGGAGCTGGAGAACCACGACGCCACCGACTTCGCCACCGGCGATCTCTTCTATGGGGAGTACGCCCTCTTCGCGTACCGCATCGACCAGATCAAGGTGCCCGGCCCCGTGCTCCGCGCCGAGGTGGACAAGTGGGCCGCCGCCTTCGAGAAAGAGAAGGGCCGCCCCCCCAGCCGCGGAGAGAAGGGCGAGAACCGCTCCTCGGTGAGACAGCTGCTCCGCAACCGCGCCGTGCCCATCACCAAGGTGCATGACGTGAGCTGGAACCTGAAGTCCCAGCAGCTCCAGATCTGGGCCGCCTCGCGCAAGGCCGTGGAGGAGGTGCTCGGCGGCCTGGAGACAGCCTTCAAGATCAAGCTCATCCCGCTCATCCCCGCCTCCGTGGCGGCGCGCACCGGGATTGAGGACTCGGCCCTGGGGCCGACCGCGGAGCTGATTGGCATGGAGCTGCAGGCGGAGGTGAGCCATGGGGAAGCGTGAGCAGGCCCGCGAAGAAGCGGCATTCATGCGCGGAGACGTGGGCGTCGATGGGGCCGCCACCGAGGAGAAGCAGGACGCGGCCGAAGTGGAGCGTGGCAAGGCCCGCGAGGCCCTGCTCCGCGGCAAGGCGTACCTGGGGCGGGAGTTCCTCACCTGGCTGCTGTGGCGCTCGGAGTCCGGCGAGCCGGTGGCCGCGTTCGAGAAGACCGGCCTCTCCGTCCTCTTCCTTGGGCGCGTGGTGCTCAAGGGCATCAGCGGGGACGTGACCGAGCTGTCCGCCCGGGGCGCCATGGCCCCCTACTCGGAGCAGGTGCGCCAGGGGATGGACCGCGGGCTGCTCGTCCACCAGGCGCGTCTCATGCTCACCCACGGAGAGAAGGCCTACGAGGTGACGCTCGACGCGGAGTTCCTCGACATCCGCGCCGCCAAGCTCCCGGCCCTCATGAGCGAGGAGGATGACTCCCGCACCGGCGAGCGGCTCTACCTGGCCGAGCAGCTCTCCGCCATGATCACCACGCTGGTGGAGGCCTTCATCGCCGTGCGCGCGGGCCGCACCTGGAGCAAGCAGGTCGTCCCCGCCATGAAGGAGTGGATGCGCGGTGAGGAGGGCACGCGGAAGCAGACCGCCCTCCAGCGCGCCGCGAGCGCCCGGAAGCGGTAGCGCACCTCGCGCGCTGGGAGAGGGGAGAGGCGGGGCGGGTGCTCCCTGCACGTCATTTCCCCTGCTCCGGCCCACCTTGGAAAAGCCGTAAATCCTGGACCTTCTCTTCTGGGTGCGCCGGTAAGAATGACAGCCGTTCCGCTGCGGGGTTCATGCCCTGCGCGCTGCTTCGCGGGGTTCGAGCGTCCGGTAAGCCACGGCCCTGCCCTGCACGAAGGTTGCAGCACTTCCGCCCAGGCAGTTCAGGGGAGGGGGCTCACGTGGGGGTGGCGTTGATGGGGTGCGTTCGATGCCAGTCAGTTCATCCGGCCGGGAGTGCCTGCCCGGTTCCTTCCGGTGTTGCCAAGGCAGGGGAGGTTGCGTCCATGGTGGGTGAAAAACATGGACCGCTCATCCTGGAGCGCATGCTGGGCGTGGGGGCCATTGGCTCCGTGTACCTCGCCATGCATCCGCCCACGGGCGTGCGCTTCGCCGTGAAGATGCTCCATCCGCACCTGGCCTCCCATCCGCTGGTGCGCTCGCGCTTCTTCGCTGAGGCCCAGGCCGCCAGCCACGTCCTCCACCGCAACGTCACGCGCGTGCTGGATGTGCGGCCCGGCCCCGGCGGCCTGCCCACGCTCCTCATGGAGTACGTCGAGGGCGAGCCTCTGTCGTTCATGCCCGTGCCGTTCTCGCCCTCCGAGGCCATCTCGCTGCTCATCCAGGTGCTCGAGGGGCTCGATGCCGCGCACGCCCACGGCGTGGTGCACTGCGATCTCAAGCCGGACAACCTCATCCTCACCCGCGACAAGCAGGGCCAGCGGCAGGTGAAGGTGCTCGACTTCGGCATGGCCAGCGTCCTGGCCGCCTCGTTCTCCCAGGAGGAGCTGGCCTCGGGCGTCGTCCTGGGCTCGCCTGCGTACATGGCTCCCGAGCAGTGGGAGACTCCTGCCGCGGACACCCGCATGGACGTGTACTCGCTGGGTGTCATCGGCTACCGGCTCCTCACCGGTCGCCTGCCCTTTGGCCGCGGCCGCGTGGGCGAGATGCGCCTCCACCAGCAGGAGATCCGCCCACCGCCGCCGCACACCCTGGACGCGCGCATCTCGCAGGTCCTCTCCCTGGTGGTGATGCAGGCCATTGCCCGGCGCCCGGAGGAGCGCTTTCCCAGCGCGCGCGACTTCCAGCTCGCGCTCATCCAGGCCCAGCGCCACACGCCCAAGCCGACGTTGACGCTGCAGGCTGTTGCCCCGCGCACCCAGGAGCCCGCGGGCCTGCAGGTGCGCGTGGGGGACCTGGGCAGTCTCACGCCGCGCCTCGTCCAGGCCAGTGACGTCACGACCGAGGGCCTCTTCATCGCCTTCGAGGGGCCTCCGCCTCCGCTCGCGGCGAGGCTGCCCTTGGAGCTGTCCTTCCAGGGACGAACGCACCTGTGTGCCGGGGACGTGGTCCGCCATGTGTCTCAGGACGAGGCCCGGGCCTGGGGCGTCTCCGCTGGGTTCTTCCTCCACTTCGCCGAGCGCTCGGCGGCGCTGAGCGCGTTGATTGACCAGGTCCACGGGAGCACCCGCGAGCCGCCGGCCGATCCTGAGCTGGCCCAGCTCCTCGCCCGCACGGCCGCGCTCGGCAAGGATCCGTACGCCTTCCTTGGCCTGGCGCCTTCGGCGAGCTTCGATGAGGTGCGCCAGCGCTCGGAGAGCGCGATGCGCCGCGTGGAGGTCTTCTGGCAGAAGCCGCTGCCGTCCAGCCAGCGGCGGGAGCTGGAGATGCTGCGCGCCCGTGTGGAGGCCGCCCGGCGCACGCTGGTGGATCCGCTCACGCGCGCCAGCTTCGACGCCACTCAGGGCAACACCTACGGGATCGCCCGCTGCATTGCCGCGGGGCTCTCGGAGGAGATGGTGGAGCCCGTCCGCCGAGCCTTCCTCGACGCACGTCCCGGCACCGAGTCGCATGCGCGCTCGCTCTTCATCCAGGCCCGGAGCCTGGAGGCGCAGCACTCCCTGAAGCCGGCGCTCGACTGCTATACCCAGGCCCTGACGCTGGACCCGCTCAACCTCACCGGGCAGCGCTACTACTGGGCGCTCCAGCGGCGGATGCGCCCGATGACCACGTCGCTCCCTGCGATCGCCCGGTGAGCTCTGGGAGAGCGGCTGCGCGCTGGCTACTCCCAGGTCACCTCGTACTCGCTGTCGAGGGGACCCAGGGAGCGGGAGCGCACCTGCGCGCGCTGCGCCGTGCTGGCCTCCAGCACCGCCGTGATGACTCCCTCGGAGTGGGCGAGCGGCAGGAAGTCCCGCTTGAAGGAGATGAGGACGGCCTTGTCACCCCGGGGCGTCACCTTCCGGTCTCCGAAGTTCACCGCCGCGCGGTAGGCCGAGGGGATGTTGCCCAGCAGCCGCTGGGGCGAGCCCCCCGACAGCGACAGCAGCGTCTTGCCCGCCATGGAGTGCACGAAGTCCTCCACGGTGGCCATGCCCAGCCGGCGTGCCGCCCTCTCAGGGCCGCCGATCAGCGGGGCCAGGACTTGTGACGCGGCATGGGCCACTCGCAGGAAGTCCGTCGCGGGATAGCTGGCGAAGCTGATGAAGCTGCGCTGGAAGCGCTTGTCCATCAGCATCTGCTGGACCTGCCTCAGGGCGGACTCCCCTCCTTGCTTCTTCACCAGGTCCAGCAGGCTGGTGAAGAACAACCCTCGGAGGGTGTCCTCGGGGGCTGGAAGCGAGAGGTAGCGG
>NZ_DASPHO010000110.1:0-6243 GCF_035629615.1 Hyalangium sp.
CGTCACGGCCCTCCCGGACTTCCGAGAGGGCATCCGGGCCGTGCTGGTGGACAAGGACCAGCAACCTCGCTGGAACCCCGCCACCCTGGCCGAGGTCCGTGACGAGGACGTGGAGGCATGCTTCGCCCCGCTGGGAGACGAGGAGTGGAGTCCCTGAGCGCGCTTACTTCGCCTTCTTGGGGACAGGGAAGCCGCGCTTGCGCATGAGGGCATCGATGCCGGCGTCCTTGCCACGGAAGGAGCGATAGCCCTCAGCCGGATCGACTGTGTTGCCCACCGAGAAGACACTCTTGCGCAGCCGATCGGCCACGGTCCGATCGTACGCCCCCTTCCCTTCCGTGAAGGCCTCGTAGGCGTCGGCCGTGAGGGTGTCGGACCAGAGGTAGCTGTAGTAGCCCGCCGAGTAGCCGTCCCCCGCGAACACGTGGCCGAACTGCGGCGTGCGGTGCCGCATGACGATCTCCTCCGGCATGCCCAGTGACTTCAGCGTGTCGCGCTCGAAGACATCCGCGTCGATCTTCTGGTCTCCCGCGAGGTGCAGTTTCATGTCCACCAGGGCGCTGGCCAGGTACTCCACCGTGGCGAAGCCCTGGTTGAAGGTGGCGGCCTTGTTGATCCGGGCCAGCAGGTCCGGTGGAACGGGCTTGCCCGTCTGGTGGTGCAGGGCGAACCGGTTCAGCACCTCGGGCGTCGGGAGCCAGTGCTCCAGCAGCTGGGAGGGGAACTCGACGTAGTCCCGCGCGACGGCGGTGCCCGAGAGCGTGGGATAGGTCACCTGGGAGTTCAGCCCGTGCAGCGCGTGGCCGAACTCGTGGAACAGCGTCTCGGCGTCCTCCCAGCTGATGAGGACCGGCTCACCCGGCTTGCCCTTCACGAAGTTGGAGTTGTTGGAGACGATCGTCGTCACTTCTCCGTTGAACCGCTCTTGCCGGCGGTAGGCGTTCATCCACGCCCCCGAGCGCTTCCCCTGCCGCGCGTAGGGATCGAAGTACCAGAGGCCGATGTGCCGGCCGCTGGCCTTGTCCTTCACCTCCCAGACGCGGACATCCGGGTGGTAGACCGGCACGCCCTCCACCGGCTCGAACAGGAAGCCGAACAGCTCACCTGCGACCCAGAACATGCCCTCGCGCAGCTTGTCGAGCTGCAGGTACGGCTTCACCTCGTTCTGGTCGAGGTCGTACTTCGCCTTGCGGACCTTCTCCGAGTAGTACCGGTAGTCCCAGGGAGCCACCTTGAACTTCGCACCCTCCTTGTTGGCGATCGCCTGCATGTCGGCGACCTCCTCGCGGACACGGGCGACGGCCGGAGTCCAGACCGCCTCCATGAGCGACATGGCCCGCTCGGGCGACTTCGCCATGGTGTTCTCGAGCCGCCAGTGCGCGTGGGTCGCGTATCCCAGCAGCTTGGCCCGCTCGGCGCGCAGCTTGAGGACCTCGGAGATGATCACGTTGTTGTCGCGCGCGTCGCCGTTGTCGCCGCGGTTGACGTAGTTGCGCCAGACCTTCTCGCGCAGATCGCGCCGGGACGAGTACGTCAAGAACGGCTCCATGGAGGAGCGCGTGTTGGTGATCGCCCACTTGCCCTTCTGCCCGCGTGCCTCGGCCGCGGCCGCCGCACCCGCGCGGACGGACTCGGGCAGGCCGGCGAGGTCCGTCTCCGCCTCGAGGATGACGGCGTACTGCTCCTCGTCGGCCAGGACGTTCTGGCTGAAGGAGGTGTAGAGCGAGGCGAGGCGCTGGTTGATCTCGCCCATGCGCTTCTTCGCGGCCGTGTCGAGCTTCGCCCCCGCGCGGACGAAGTCGGTATAGCGAACCCACGTCAGGCGCTGCTGCTCGGCGGTCAGCTTCGCCTTCTCGGGTGAGCTGTAGACCGCCTCGATGCGCCGGAAGAGCTTCTCGTTCTGGGTGATCTCATCGGCGAAGGCGGCGAGCCTGGGCGCCATCTCGCGCTCGATGGCCTGGAACTCCGGTCCGTTCATCGTCGAGGACCAGATGCCGAAGAACGTCCTCACGTCGCCATAGGTCCGCGCCGTGCCCTCCATCGCGGCGATGGTGTTCTCGAAGGTCGGTGCGGCCGGGCTGTCCGCAATCGTGGCGATCTCCCGGCGGTTCTGCTCCATGGCCGCCTCCAGGGCGGGCTTGAAGTGCTCGACCTTGACCTTGTCGAAGGCCGGCACCCCTCCGTGCGGCCCTGTCCACCTGGCCAACAGCGGGTTCTCAACCTGGGCCGTCGGGGCCGGGGGGCTGGCGGGCATGGGGTGGGTGTCCTCCTGGGCTGGGGTGCTGCTGCCCTGCTGGGCGGTGCTGCTGCCCTCCTGGGCCGTGGGAGTGGTCGCACAGGCGCCGGACATGAGGGCAGTGCCCACGGTGGCGACGAGGAGCTTGCGTATCAACGGAGACCTCCGAACAGGGGTGTCATGGGTTTGGCGGGAGCCGCCCGCCCCAACGTGAAAGCCTGCCTGCTCATTCCCTACTCCCACTCGATGGTGGCCGGCGGCTTCGACGAGATGTCATAGACGACCCGGTTGATTCCGCGCACCTCATTGGTAATCCGCGTGGAGATGCGCTCCAGCACCGGGAACGGCAGCCGCGCCCAGTCCGCCGTCATCCCGTCCACGCTCGTCACGGCTCGGAGCACACAGGTGGACTCGTACGTCCGCTCGTCCCCCATCACCCCCACGCTCTGCACTGGCAGCAGCACCGCGAACGCCTGCCAGACTTCGGAGTAGAGCCCTGCCTGGCGGATCTCCTCCTGCACGATCGCGTCCGCCCCCCGCACCAGCTCCAGCCGCGGCTCCGTCACCTCGCCCAGCACGCGGATGGCCAGCCCCGGCCCGGGGAACGGCTGCCGGCCCACCATCTCCTCGGGCAGCCCCAGGTCCCGGCCCAGCACGCGCACCTCGTCCTTGAAGAGCTCCCGCAGCGGCTCCACCAGCTTGAGCTTCATCTGCTCGGGCAGCCCGCCCACGTTGTGGTGGCTCTTGATGGTGACGGATGGGCCCTTGTACGACACGGACTCGATCACGTCCGGGTAGAGCGTCCCCTGCGCCAGGAACTCGGCGTCCTGCACTCCGCGCGCCGCCTCCTCGAACACCGCGATGAACTCGCGGCCGATGATCTTCCGCTTCTTCTCCGGATCCGTGACGCCGGCCAGCTTCTCCAGGAACCGGGCCCGGGCATCCACCGTCTTCAGCGGCACGTGGAAGCGATCCACGAAGAGCGCCTCGACCTGGGCCCGCTCCCCCTGCCGCAGCAGCCCGTTGTCCACGAATATGCACTGCAGCCGAGGCCCGATGGCCCGGTGCAACAGCAGCGCCGCCACCGAGCTGTCCACGCCGCCCGACAGCCCGCAGATGACCCGCCCGTGCTCCCCCACCTGCCGGCGGATCGCCTCCTCGGCCTCCTGGATGAACCCCTTCATCGTCCAGGAGCCCGTCACCTTGCAGTCGCCGAACACGAACGATCGCAGGATCTGCTTGCCCTGCGGGGTGTGCACCACCTCCGGGTGGAACTGGAGTCCGTACACCGGCTTCGAGGTGTGCGCCGCCGCCGCGAAGGGCGAGTTGCCGCTGCGCCCGATGGCCTCGAATCCCGGCGGCAGCGCGTCCACCCGATCCCCGTGGCTCATCCACACCTTCACCCGGTCCCCCGGGGTGAACTCGGTGAAGGGCCCACGCGAGGCCAGCACCTCCACCTCCGCCGGCCCATACTCCCGGTGTGCCGACCGGTCCACCCGGCCTCCCAGCAGCTTGGCCAGCAGCTGGAGCCCGTAGCAGATGCCGAGCACCGGCACGCCCGCCTGGAAGACATAGGGATCACACCGCGGCGAGCCCTCCGCCTCCACCGAGGCCGGCCCCCCAGAGAGGATGATGCCGCGAGGAGCGAAGCGGCGGATCTGTTCCTCGGGCAGGTCTGGTCGGTGGATCTCGCAGTACACACCCAGCTCCCGGACGCGCCGGGCGATGAGCTGTGTGTACTGGCTCCCGAAGTCGAGGATCAGGATCTTCTCAGCATGGATATCCACGAGGTTCTCCCCGGGCATCGTTGACGGAGGGCGGCCCATACCGCTACAAACTTTGGGAGATCAACCGTTAAAACCCCCGTTGTCCGTTCTGCCCCTGAACGAGGTCCTGGATGCGCCGCTTGCCTGCCGCTGCCACTGTCTTCTTCTTGTCCGTCACAGGCTGTGCGGGAAAGGAGCTCACCTCGGATGAGCGGCTCGACCGCGAGACCTCGAACCTGGCGGTGAAGGACTCCCCCAAGGCCGGCGAGCTCGAGAAGATCACCTGCGAGAACACCTCCGAGGACCTGAACAAGGCGCGCAACGTCAACCGGCCCGAGACGGACCGGCTGATGGACTACATCACCCTCTATGACTCGCTCCGCAAGCGCATTCAGACCTTCGATGAGGCCATGAGCCGCAACCCGGACCTGCAGTACCGGGAGGGTGCGGTGAGCATCGTCAACGCCCGAGAGGTCTGCATCCAGCAGACCGCCGATGTGCGGGGCGAGTTCGAGACCTACATCCGCGAACTGGTCGATGTGCCCACCGTCCAGGAGATCAAGGGCGGCAACACCGTGACGATCGCCCGCCTGGACTTCAACACCCTGCGGCAGGCCATCGAGACGCTGGCGCCGGACGACAAGGACTCGCTCCTCAACCGGGTGAGCAACGCGGAGAAGAAGGTGTCGGCCTCGGTGGACCCCGCCGCGGAGCCCGCCAGCACCACCAAGCGCCGCGGCGGCAAGTAGCCCGCTTCACCTGGTAGAGGAGGAAGGGGCCTCCCCCTCCGTGGGGAGCGCCCTACTCCACCCGGTAGTTGGGCGCCTCCTCGGTGATGATCACGTCGTGCACGTGGCTCTCCTTGAGCCCGGCCGAGGTGATGCGCACGAACGTGGCCTTGTGGCGCAGCTCCTCGATGGTGGCGCAGCCCACGTAGCCCATGCCGCTGCGGATGCCGCCCAGCATCTGGTGGACGTTCATCGCGACGGAGCCCTTGTAGGGCACGCGCCCCTCGATGCCCTCCGGCACCAGCTTCACCGCGTCCACGTCCGACTGGAAGTAGCGGTCCTTGGCGCCCTGCTTCATGGCGCCCAGCGAGCCCATGCCCCGGTAGCTCTTGTAGCTGCGGCCCTGGTACAGGATGACGTCGCCCGGCGCCTCCTCGGTGCCCGCGAAGAGCGAGCCGATCATCACCGAGCTGGCCCCGGCGGCCAGCGCCTTCACGATGTCGCCCGAGTACTTGATGCCCCCGTCCGAGATGATGGGGATGTCGTGCTTGTCCGCCTCGCGGGCACAGTCGTCCACGGCGGTGATCTGCGGCACGCCCACGCCCGCCACCACGCGGGTGGTGCAGATGGAGCCCGGGCCGATGCCGACCTTTACCGCGTCCACGCCTGCTTCGATCAGCGCGCGGGTGCCTTCCGCGGTGGCCACGTTGCCGGCGATCAGCTCGAAGCCCTTGAAGTTCTTGCGCGTGTCCCGCACTCCCTCGAGGACGCCCTTGGAGTGCCCGTGCGCCGTGTCCACCACGATCACGTCCACGCCGGCCTTCAGCAACGCGTCGATGCGGGCCTCGCGGTCCGGGGAGACGCCCACCGCGGCGGCGCACAGCAGGCGCCCCTTGCCATCCTTGGCCGCGTTGGGGTGCGTGCGCCGCTTTTCGATGTCCTTGATGGTGATGAGCCCCTTGAGCTCGAACTCCTCGTTGACGATGAGGAGTTTCTCGATCCGGTGCCGGTGCAGCAGCTCCTGCGCCTCGGCCTGGGTGATGCCCTCTCGACCGGTGATGAGCTTGCGCGTCATCATCTGCTCGATCTTCTGGGAGAGGTTCGTCTCGAAGCGCACGTCGCGGCTGGTGACGATGCCCACCAGCTTCCGGCCCTTCGTCACCGGGATGCCGGAGATGCCGTGCTGGCGCATCAGCTCGAGGGCGCGCGACAGCGGCGCATCCGGCTCGGTGGTGACGGGATCCACCACCATGCCGCTCTCGAACTTCTTGACCTTGAGGACCTCGAGCGCCTGCTGCTCGGGCGTCATGTTCTTGTGGATGACGCCGATGCCGCCCTCCTGCGCCATCGCGATGGCCGTTCGGGACTCGGTGACGGTGTCCATGGCCGCAGACAGCAGCGGCATGTGCAGGCGCAGGTTGCGCGTCAGCCGGGTGGACAGCTCGACATCCCGGGGGATGACCGAGCTCTCGGCCGGCTGCAACAGCACGTCATCGAAGGTGAGCGCGAGCCG
>NZ_DASPHO010000111.1:0-34128 GCF_035629615.1 Hyalangium sp.
ACAGTAGCGTCATCGGAGCCCGAGGCGACCGTGGCCCCATCCGGGGAGAACGCCACGCTCCAGACGCTTTGCGCATGCCCCTTGAGGACCTGACGCTCAGTGCCCGTAGCCACGTCCCACACTCGCACGGTCGAGTCATCGGAGCCCGAGGCGACCGTGGCCCCATCCGGGGAGAACGCCACGCTCAAGACGCCTGGCGCATGCCCCTTGAGGACTCGGCGCTCGGTGCCCGTGGCCACGTCCCACACTCGCACGGTGGCATCCTCGGAGCCCGAGGCGATCGTAGCCCCATCGGGGGAGAACGCCACGCCCCGGACAGTCCCCTCATGCCCCATGAGGGTTCGCACCATCATTCCGGTCTCCAGATCCCAGAGGCGGACCTCGAGGCCTTGGCCGGAAGCAAGCAACCTTCCATCCGAGCTGATCGCCACGCTGGAACAGGGGAAGCGCGAGGACACCACAGGGGTGGCATGGCCAGAATCTGGCATGGCCGCGCCGAAGAGCGCCTGTTTGTCGAGTCCCCCAAGCACACCCGGGTCAAACGCGGCGCCCACTAGCTTCGCCTGACGCAGGAGAGCACCCGAGAGGTGCGCGCCCGAGACGGTCGCGCCCATCAACCGCGCGCCGCTCAGGTCCGCCCCGCGCAGGTCAGCCTGCGTGAGCTTGGCCCGCGACAGATCCGCCCTGCGCAAGATGGCTCCGGCCAGGATCGCACCCGTCAGATCCGTGCCCACCAGCTTCGCACCGATGAGGTTCGTGCCCGTGAGGTCCGAATACCGCAGGTCTTGCCCCGAGAGATCCTTGCCGCCAAGATCTTGCCTCGCGAGCCGCAGTCCGCCCGTGGCTTTGACCCCGAGGCGCTCCAACAGCATGAGGGCATTCTTGTGGACGTAGCCCGAAGCCCCCTCCGCGAGCGTCCGTCGAGCCCACCGTTCCGTCTCCTCCCGCCCCGCGAGTCCCCACACGAAGTCCGCCATCAACGGAGACAGCTCGCGCGCCGCGAGAGCCTTCTTCGCGCCTTCCTGACGAAGCTCCTGGGTGACGGCCTTTGCCACAAGCCACTCCATCACCGACTGGTGGATGAACGAGAAGTTGTTGCCCTCGTCACGCACCAGCAGGGTTCCCGAGCCGATCTGGTGCTGGAGTTCTTCAGAGCTGATGGCCTGCTCCGCCAGCTGCTTCACCGCCGCGGTCAGCTCCTCGGGAAGCTCCAGGATGTTGAGGGTCAGCTCCGTCCCGTGCCAGAGCCGCATCGCCAGTCCGGTGACCGCCGCCCAGCGCTGCTTCAAGTCGAGCCCAGGGAGCCCTCCCCGCGGGTGCGCCCGATCGAACTCGTGCACGAGCCACTGGTTCAGAAGGAGCTCGTACAGGCGGGCCGAGGTGATCTCCTTATCGCGCGCCTGGGCCTCCAGCAGTTTCTCCTCCGAGATGTCCGAGATGAACCCGAGCATGCGCGGGTTCTCCGCCAGCCCGAGCAGGTCCTTCACCTCGGCCAGCAGCTTCAATCGGCGCTCTGCCTTTTCCTCGTCTCCGAGCCGCTTTTCCAGGAACTCCCGGACCTGCCCATGGGTGAAGCGCTGGAGTCTCACCAGCCGATAGCCACGCTGGGAGCTCGCCTGCTCGCCAAGCGCGCTCTTCATCTGCTGGTCCGAGTAGAAGTGCTGCGTGCGGCTGGTGATGATGATCTTGGCATCTCCCTGAGCGGCCTGGATGAGCGTGGAGAAGTGCTCGGCCGCGCGCTTGTAGCTGACACGGAGCGCCAGCTCGTCGAAGCCATCGAACAACAGCGCGATGCGGCCATGAGCGAGCATGTAATGGAAGGCCGGCAGGTCGATCCGCTCCACCCCTGCCTTGGCCATGTGCTGGACCACTAGCGAGTCCAACTCCTGGGCCTTCTCGAGCGTCCGCATCTCGATGAGCACTGGGACGAACAGCCCACCAGCCTCCGCCATCCGGCGGGCCAGCTCATGGAGAAGAAACGTCTTGCCGGTGCCGAAGTCCCCGAGCACCAGGATGAAGCGGGGATGCGGCGAAGCCAACAGGGTGTTGAGCTCACCCAGGACATCCTTCGTGCTGACTTCGCCTCCGTCCGAGTGGAGCACCGCGTGCTGGGCGACGTAGAGCGCGGGTGGGTAGATGGGGTCCTTTTCGAGCCGATCGACCTGGCGTTTCAGGTAGCCGCGGAAGTCAATGAGCCCCTGGTACTCGGTAAAGCTCCTCAGGAGGATGCGCTTTGCCTCAGCCCTGGAGACAACCTCGGCCGGTGGAGGGGCACCGCCGTACACCAGCACTGAGTGAATGCCTGAGTCATTCCTGCGATAGAGGTGGTCGATCTTGTCGAGGAAGGCCTCGAGCACCTCGGCGCTGACCTCATCGACTGCGGCGACCGGAAAGACGCTCGTGACGGGGCCATCAGCCTTCGAGACGCGGAGATACCCTCCGAAAGGAGCGGGCGCGCGGATCCGGACGATCTCCGCAGTCTCTCCCTTGGCTTCCATCCGCAGCCGAGTGAGAGCCCGAACACGGGAGAGCAGGTCATCCCCGCGGTCCAGGCCCATGCGCTCGAAGTGGAGCGACCCTGAATCGCGCCGCTCTGACTCCGGGGTGTCGTCGAACTGCTGCTCGACGGGCTCCAGGTTGCGCAGCAACAGCCGGAGCAGCACTTGCGCTGAAGCGTGCGCGGCGAACTCCCGGAACGCGTCGTCCTTGTCCTCGTCTCCGTAGTCCGAGACAGCCTTGACGATGATCGTCGGACGGCCGAGCTGCTCGCCGACCCGGCCGATGGCCGCGGCCTCCATCTCTGCGCCCAGGGTCTTTCGCCCGATCTTCTCCAGTCGATCGAAAAGCTCGGGATCCTTCTGTACAACCTCACCCGTGGCCATGGCACCCACGTGAACGCGGAAGTCCCGATCCTTCGGGGGCTCCTCCTCGTGAGCGAGATCGATCGCGTGCCCCCTGCCCTCCTCAGTCAGCGCGAGGACGCCCGGCTTGTTCACCAGCAGGCCACGCTGCCGGAGCCGGTCCCTCGCGGCGGTGAACGAGGGGCAGCACTTCTTGCGGTCCGCGTGTTTGTCCGGCGCCGCATCGCCATGCTGCTCGTGCTCGAGCAAGACGCGAAGGAACCACTGCTGCTGCGTCTCCAGCGAAAGCGGCCGCGTCTTCACCAGCTCGGCGGTCCAGTCCTTCTCTCGCGCGAACCAGGCGGCGTCCACCCTCCACTTGTCCTTGAGGTTGAAGGTCTTGAAGTCATGGAAGAACTCCTCGCCCCGATGCCCGTCCGCGTCACGCCGGCTGGCGGAGAACTTCCCGGAGTCGTAGCGGTAGACGCGGCTCGCCACGATGACGTCACCCAGGAAGACGTCCTTCTTCTTCCCAGCGCAGATGCCGCACATCGCCAAGCACGCCGGGTCGAGGAACTTGATCAGCGCTGTCGCCCGGACCGCTGCCACGTCCCCGCCCATCTCGTCGAACGAGGCGGCGGCGATGCGAAGCGGCTCCCCTCCGTCCTCCCGGGGAAGCTCGCGGAAGTGGAAGGGGAACCCGTCCCCATCCTTGTCTTTTGTCCAGCCGTCCTTGCCACCCTCACCGAAGGCGAGCACGGCTTCGAGCTCGTCGAGCAGGGCGGTGATGATCAGCGCGTCGTACCGGCGAAATCCCACGTGAGGCCCCCTCCGCTTCCTTGGAGGAGCAGCCTGCCGTGAGGGGTGCCCTGGGAGTCAAGTACAACCGCGGGTTCAAGCCACCGGCGTCCCACGTGTCCTTGCCCTCGGAAAGGCTCCTCCATAGCCTGATGCTCCCCCCGCTCCAGAGGACGTCCCATGACCCAGCGTTATGCCGTCGCGACTCTGCTTGCACTGCTCGTATCTGCCTGCAGCACCCCCACAAAGGTGGTGCGGCTCTCGATGGACCACGGCGCTCCCATCGTCCACGTCGCGAGAGCAGACGTGGATCCCGTGGAATTGGATGATGACGGCTTCGAGCAGGCCCTGATCGAGCATGGCCGGAACATGCAGCCTTTCTCTGCGCCGCTCGTGGAGGCACGCCGACTGTTGCTGGGGCCCTCCCGCCACGAGCCCTATGCCCACGTCAGGAGCCACCTGGGGCTGGTCTCAGTAGAAACAGCACCAGCGGCTCCGCGTGCGCACTTGCTACCGGAGGTGAACCCGGCGGCGGCGGAGTTCAAGCGCAGCTACCTGCAGTGGTGTGACCGCATCTGGGGAGAGGGGGATTGCCTGCGCCTGCTGGTGGAGCGGCCCGAGTTGGACAACGACGGCAAGTACACGCTGGCCATGGCCATTGCTCAGCGCCACGTGCTTGGGGAGATGAAGGAAGCCTTCGGCGAGATGGTCAACCCCACGGCGGTCTACGCCTCCATCACGAGCGCAATGACCATGTACTTGCTCCTGTGGACGCTGCCTGAGCCGATCTCCAAAGGACTGGCCGCGACCCTGACGGTGGCGCTCATGGCCTACCTGGGCGTGGATACGGTGTGGCGGCTGATTGACGGGTGGCTGGTGCTGGTGAGGGAGGTAGATCGGGCCACCTCCTTCGAGGAGATTGAGGCGGCCGGGGTCAAGTACGGCAAGACGATGGGGCGGACGGCGGCTAAGGCGTTCGTCATGCTGGCCACAGTGGCAATGGCGAATACAGCGGCGGGAATGGCCTCGAAGCTGCCCTTGCTGCCGGGCGCGGGGCAGGCCGCTGTGATGGCCGAGACCCAGTTCGGCGTGCCGTATGTGGCGGCGGCCGAGGCCGTAGCCGTGGTCGTGTCAGCCGAGGGCGCCACCTTGGCGCTGGCCCCTACCGCAGTGGCCATGGCGGCGCGGGAGGCAAGCGCGGGGGGAGCCTCAGGGAGTTTTCCCACCGGGTATAGGGCATGGGGGTCATTCAGCGGGTTCAAGAACGCCTTGGGGCCGGCGGGCGAGGGCAAGGAGTGGCACCACATCGTAGAGCAGACCCCGGGCAATGTGGCGCGGTTCGGTCCTGAAGCACTTCACAACACCGAAAACGTCATCCCTCTGGCGAAAGGGCTGCACACCCGCCTCAGTGCCCTCTACTCATCCATCCGCTACGACATTACCCAGTCGTACACTCTGACGGTGCGACAGTGGTTGAGCACACAGTCCTTTAACGCCCAGCGCGAGTTCGGGCTGCTGGCCATGGAGAACGTCTCAAAGGGATTCTGGTGATGCGGTCAGAGGACCTTGTCGAACAGTTCGCACAGCATGTGGCTACTCAGACCGAGGCTATCCGGCGAGGAGATGCCAAGGAGGGGAACAAGCATGCCAAGAAGTACACCGCCGCGCTTCACGAGCTACGGGCCCGGGGAGATGCTGGGCGGGATGCACTCTCCGTGTTGCTGAAACATCCTCGAACCGACGTGCGAGCGATGGCCGCAGCGTTCCTGCTCCGCTACAGGACGGCAGAAGCCAAAGCGGTCCTGGAGGCAGCTGCCAAGGAGGGAGGAGTCGCTGCAATCGGTGCAATCATGACTTTGAAGCGGTGGGAGGAAGGCACCTGGGCCTTGGACCCAGGGTGATCAAAAACCTCCCTTTACCCCGTCCCGCGTCCAGGGGGCGAAGCTGTCCCATGGGGCGCTGGAGCCGCGGTGCCGTCCGTGGGCGCCGCCGGAGCCGCCTTGGCCGCTGACTGCGGCTCCACCGTCACTCGCACCACCCGCGGCCCATCCACCTCGTCCACAAGGATGCGCCACATGTCCAGCTTGAGGTTGTCCCCCTTCTCCGGAACACGCCCCAGCTTCGTCATCAGGTAGCCGGCGATCGTCGTCACCTCGCCCTGCTCGTCCTCCTTGAGATCAAAGGTGACGTCCAGCCGCTCCTCCAAGTCGTCCAGCTGCGCCGTGCCCGGCAGCTCAAACCGGCCGCCCGGCAGCGAGCGGACCTCGTCCATCCGCCGGCCCAGCTCCGCCACATCGCCCACCACCTCCGCCACCACGTCCGCGATGCTCACCAGCCCCGAAGTGCCGCCGTGCTCGTCCACCACCAGCGCCATCTGCCTGCGCCGGCGCCGGAACTCCGCCAGCAGCTGCTCCAGCGACACGTTCTCCGGAATGAAGAGCACCGGGCGCTGCACCTGGGCCAGGGACTTCAGCTCCCCCTTCGACAGCAGGAAGAAGAGGTCCTTCGCGTTCACCACGCCCTCCACCTCGTCCAGGCTCCCCCGGCACACCGGCAGCCACGTGTGCCCGGCCGCGCGCGCGTCCGCGATGCACTTCTCCAGCGGATCCTCCACGTCCAGGTACTTCACCTGGTTGCGAGGCACCATCACCTGCCGGGCCGTCTTCTGCGCCATCTCCAGCGCCCGCTCGAGCAGCTCCGCGCGCGCCGTCGTGATGGAGCCCGCCTCCGCCGAGCTGCTCAGGATGACCTTCAGCTCGTCCTCGCTGTGCGCCTCATGCGACTCGCTCGCGGCGTGCAGCCCAAACGCCCGCAGCAGCCGCCCGGCGATCCCATTGAGCGCCCAGATGGCCGGGTAGAAGACGACGTAGAAGATGCGCATCGGCAGCGCCACCGCGAGCGTGGTGGCCTCGGCACGCTGGATGGCCAGGCTCTTGGGCGCCAGCTCCCCGACGACGATGTGCAGAAACGTGATGATCGCGAACGCGATGGCCACCGACACGGTGTGCCCCACCGTGAGGCGCGCCTCCTCCGGGACGATCTGCGCAATCACCGGCTCCAGCAGCCGCGCAAAGGCAGGCTCACCCAGCCACCCCAGCCCCAGGGACGCCAGCGTGATGCCGAGCTGTGTGGCGGAGAGGTACCCGTCCAGCTTCTCCACCATCTTCATCGCCGCGGCCGCGCCCGGCTGCCCCTCGTCCACCAGCGCCTGCAGGCGCGTGGCGCGGACCTTCACGATGGCGAACTCCGTCGCCACGAAGAACCCGTTGGCGAACACCAACAGAATCGCCACGCCCAGGAAGATCCACTCGCTCGCCATGGCGTCAGAACAAGGCTTCGAAGTCGGCGTCGCCCTTGAGCGCGTCGAACATCGGGTCCGTGGACAACCAGCCCATCACCTTGCCCTTGTCCGCGGCCAGCGCCTTCTGGAGGAACGTCACCGAGTCCTTGGGACGCCCCCACAGCGCGTACAGCGCGGCGAGGTTGTAGTTGAGCAGCAGGTCATCCCCGTTGAGCGCCCGGGCCTTCTCGTACGCCCGCTCGGCCTCCGCGTAGAAGCCCTTCTGCGCGTAGCAGATGCCCAGATCCAGCCAGGCCTCGAAGTTGTCCGCCTCCAGCCGCACCACTTCCTTCAGCTGGGTGATGGACGAGCGGTAGTCCCCCTCGTCCATCTGCAGGGCGGCCAGCTCGTGGCGGGGGAACGCGTCCTGCGGATCCAGCTCGATGGCCGTCTGCAGCTCGCGCATGGCCTCCTCCACGCGGCCCTGGTCCGCGTAGGTGAGGCCCAGGTTCAGGTGCGCGTCCGGGTACTCCGCATCCAGCTCGATGGCCTCCTTGTACTCCTCCACGGCCATCTCGGCCGCATGGGTGGAGAGGAAGCAGGCGAGGTTGTAGTGCGCGGTGGCACTCTCCGGCTCCAGCTTCAGGGCCATGAGGTACTCGCCCAGCGCCTCGCGGAAGAGCTTCTTCTCCGCGTAGACGGTGGCGAGGTTGTCGTGGGCGTGGGCGGAGTCCGGATCCAGCTCGATCGCCTTCTTGAACTCCTTGATCGCCTCGTCCAGCCACCCGCGATCCGCCAGCTCGATACCACGCGAGTTGTGCTCGTCTGAGAGTGCGATGTTGTCCTTTTCACGTGCCATGAAATCGCCGGGCAATCTACGCGTCGCCAAACGACGGGCGCAAGGTAGAGTTTCCCTGCACTTATGCGCCACTTCGCCCTGCTGCTGCTTCTGGCCACCGCCTGCACCCTCCGCCCTCTGCCGTCCTCCCCTCCGGGCTCCCCCGGAAATCCGCCCGGGAGCGATCCCACGGCGCCTCCCGCCGATCCCGGCCCCTGGGCGCCCCAGCCCGAGAAGCCGGCCGTCCTAAACGTCCCAAACCCGACAGCCCCGGCGCAGCCCCCCGCTCCTCCCGTCCGTCCCATCAGCCTGCTGGTGGGCGGAGACGTGACGGTGGGCCACCACTACCAGACCTACTTCGACGAGCAGGTAGGCAAGGGCCGCACGCGCGAGGAGATGTTCGCCTACGGCTTCAAGGAGGTGAAGGCGGTGGCGGACGCGGCAGACCTCTTCCTCGTCAACCTTGAGTGCCCCTTCACCGAGGGCGGGGAGAAGCTGCCCAAAAACTTCAACTTCCGCGCGCGCCCCGAGTTCGTGAACACGCTGCTGGCCGGCGGCGTAGATGTGGTGAGCCTGGCCAACAACCACCTGATGGACTACGGCCCCCAGGGGCTCGTGGACACGCTGATGACGCTGGAGCAGGCGAAGATCCCCTACTTCGGCGCCGGGCGGACCTTGGCCGAGGCCCGCCGCCCCGCCCTCGTCACCGTGGGGGGCGTGCGCTTCGCCTTCCTGGGCTACTTCTTCCTCGGCAGCCGCAACATCGAGCCGCGCCAGGTGTACGCCACGGAGACGACCCCCGGGGTGGCGGGGCACTTCTCGGACGTGGCGGAGATGGAGCGGATGCTGCGCGAGGACATCCTCGCCGCGAAGGCCCGGGCGGACGTGGTGCTCCCCTTCTTCCACTGGGGCATCGAGAGCACCTACGCCCCGCAGCCGTACCAGCTCCAGCTGGCGCGCGCGGCCATCGAGGCGGGCGCGGCGGGGGTGCTCGGCAGCCACCCGCACGTGCTCCAGGCCATGGAGCTGCACCAGGGCGCCCCGGCCATCTACTCGCTGGGAAACTTCGTCTTCGGCGGCAACTGGAACCCAAGGGACAAGCGCAGCGCGCTCCTCAAGGCCCGCTTCTCCCCGGGGGGCTACCTGTCCAGCGAGCTCATCCCGCTGCGCACGGACCGCTACCCGGAGTTCCCCATGCAGCCCACCGTCGTCACCGGCACGGAGGCCGAGGAGGTGCTGCGACTGCTGGCCCAGAGCTCGGCGGCGCTGCCTCGGATGCTGCCCGAGCTGGAGCCCTACCGCTCGGCAAGCCCCCTCCCCTGAGCCACGGGGGAGGGCTCACCCACCCTGCGTGTTACTTCTTGGGCTTGTTGTTCTGCCCACGCTTGGCGCGCACGCGGCGGCGCTTCAGCGCGGCCTTCTTGGTCTTGGCGCGGTTGGACAGCTTCTTCTTGCTGCGATTTCCCTTCTGGGCGGGCATGTTCTAGCACTCCAGTGCAGTTGTTGAGCCGCAGTGTAGCGGCAACGGGCGCCCTTCTTTCACGCCCCTGCCCAGCCTTCCAAGGACTTTCTTGAGGGCCTCCACCCTTGCCAGCGGGCAGGCAACGGGGCAATACCCCGAGTCACGACGATGATTGACAAGCTTGAAGAGGTCGAGCGCCGGTTCGAGCGCCTCACCGCGGACCTATCCAACCCCGAAGTGCTCGCGGACTCGACGAAGCTCCTGAAGGTCTCCAAGGAGCGGGCCGGGCTGGAGAAGCTCGTCGAGTCGTTCCGCAGCTACCGCAAGGTGCTCGCGGACCTGAAGGAAGTAGAGGCCTGGCTGGAGGGCAGCGACGCGGACGAGAAGGCCTACGCCCGCGAGGCCCTGCCCGGCCTGAAGGCGCAGCGCGACGAGCAGGAGGCGCAGCTGAAGCTCCTCCTGCTGCCCAAGGATCCCAACGACGAGAAGAACGTCATCCTGGAGATCCGCGCGGGCGCCGGCGGCGACGAGGCCGGCCTGTTCGCCGAGGAGGTCATGCAGATGTACCTCCGCTACGCGATGCTGAAGGGCTGGTCCGCGGAGGTGGTGGATCTGAGCCCCGGCAGCGTGGGCGGGGTGAAGGACGCGACGATCACCCTCTCCGGCAGTGGCGTCTACAGCCACATGAAGTACGAGTCCGGCGTGCACCGGGTGCAGCGCGTGCCGGCCACCGAGGCCCAGGGCCGCATCCACACCTCCACCATCACCGTGTCGGTGATGCCCGAGGCGGAGGAGGTGGACGTCCAGATCAACCCGGCGGACATCGAGATGCAGGTGATGCGCTCGACGGGCTCGGGCGGACAGAGCGTCAACACGACGGACTCGGCGGTGCGCCTCATCCACAAGCCGTCCGGCATCGTCGTGAAGTGCCAGCAGGAGAAGAGCCAGACGAAGAACCGCACCCAGGCCATGCGCATGCTGCGCGCCAAGCTCTACGAGATCGAGCAGGAGCGCATCCGCTCCGAGCGGGACTCCATGCGCCGCGGCCAGGTGGGCACCGGCGACCGGAGCGAGAAGATCCGCACCTACAACTTCCCGCAGGATCGGCTCACCGACCACCGCATCTCCCTGACGGTCCACAACCTGCCGGCCCTCATGGCGGGCGGCATCGAGGACGTCATCACCGCCTGCCGCACGCACTACCAGGCGGAGGCCCTCAAGCAGCAGACCGGCGCCCCCGCGCCGACGTCCCCCAGCCCCCGCGCATGAGCAGCGAGACCTGGACCATCCGCAAGGTCCTCACCTGGACGACCCAGCACTTCGAGAAGCGTGAGGTGGACTCGCCCCGGCTCACCGCGGACGTGCTGCTGTCCTACGTGCTCAAAGTCAGCCGGGTGCGCCTGTACGTGGACCTGGATCGGCCGCTCTCCAAGGACGAGCTGACTGCCTACCGCGCCCTCATCGCGCGGCGCATCTCCGGCGAGCCCACGCAGTACCTCACGGGCGTGAAGGAGTTCTACAACCGCCCCTTCAAGGTGGACGGGCGGGTGCTCATCCCCCGGCCCGAGACGGAGCTGCTGGTGGAGGCCTGCCTGCACGCGCTGCCCAAGGACGCGCCGAGCCGGGCCCTGGACGTGTGTACAGGCTCCGGCTGCATCGCCATCAGCCTCGCCGCCGAGCGCCCCCAGGCCTCCGTGCTGGCCACGGACCTGTCGCCGGACGCCTGCGCGCTGGCCCGGGAGAACGCCGAGGCGCTGAGCGTGGGCGCTCGCGTCACCATCGTCCAGGGGAACCTCTTCGCCCCGGTGCCGGAGGACGCGCGCTTCCAGCTCGTCGTCTCCAACCCGCCCTACATCGCCTCGGGAGAGATTCCAGGCCTGTCGGCGGAGGTGCGCCGCGAGCCCCACCTGGCCCTGGATGGGGGGCAGGACGGGCTGGCCATCCTCCGCCGAGTCATCGAGGGGGCTCGCCGGTGTCTGCTGCCTGGCGGCCTCCTTGCAATGGAGATTGGGGAAACCCAGGGGAACGCTGTCCGGGAGCTCCTCCAAGCCGCGGGGTACGAGAGCGCGCGCGTGGAGAAGGACCTGGAGCGGCGGGATCGCCTGGCATTTGGGACACAGCCTGCGGCCACTGGGCCACAGGCGTGAGACGGGACCGATGGACAAGATTGTCGTGAAGGGTGGCTCCTCGCTGAGCGGAGAGGTGAAGGCGTCGGGGGCCAAGAACGCCGCGCTCCCGATCCTCGCCTCCTCGCTGCTGGCAGACGGGACGAGCACCTACCGCAACGTGCCGGACCTGGTGGACGTGGCCACCATGCTCAAGGTGCTCAACACCATGGGCTGTGAGGCCGAGCGGCTCACGGGCCGCCAGAAGAATGTCTGCCAGGTGACCATTGCCGGGCCCCTCACCCCCGAGGCCCCGTACGAGCTCGTGAAGACGATGCGGGCCTCCGTGCTGGTGCTCGGGCCGCTGGTGGCCCGCTACGGCCGGGCGCGCGTGTCCATGCCGGGCGGCTGTGCCATTGGCGCCCGGCCCATCGATCAGCACCTCAAGGGGCTCAAGGCGCTGGGCGCGGAGATCACCCTCACCGAGGGCTACGTGGAGGCCCGCGCCAAGCACCTCAAGGGCGCCACCATCAACTTCGATCTCATCACCGTCACCGGGACGGAGAACGTGATGATGGCGGCGGTGCTGGCCAAGGGCCGGACCGTGCTGGAGAACTGCGCCCGCGAGCCCGAGGTGGAGGAGCTGGCCAAGGTGCTCAACAAGATGGGGGCCCGGATCGAGGGCGCGGGCACCTCCGTCATCACCATTGACGGGGTGGACTCCCTGCACCCCGTGGAGCACTCCATCCTCCCCGACCGCATCGAGGCGGGCACCCTGCTGGTGGCCGCCGCCATCAGCGGAGGAGACGTGCTGGTGAAGCACGCCGTGCCCGAGCACCTGGAGCCGGTCCTGCAGAAGCTGCGCGAGGCCGGCTGCACCCTCACCACCGAGAACGGGGGGATCCGCTGCAAGGCCCCCAAGACGATCCACCCCGTCAACATCACCACCACCGAGCACCCGGGATTCCCCACGGATATGCAGGCTCAGCTCATGGTGCTGATGTGTGTGGCGAACGGCACTTCCGTCATCTCCGAGAACATCTTCGAGAACCGCTTCATGCACGTGGCGGAGCTGCACCGCATGGGGGCGGACATCACCATCCAGGGCCCCACGGCCGTGGTGAAGGGGGTCAAGAAGCTGTCCGGTGCGCCTGTCATGGCCACGGACCTGCGAGCCAGCGCCTCGCTGATCCTCGCCGGCCTCCGGGCCGAAGGGCGTACAGAAGTAGCGCGCGTCTACCACCTGGACCGGGGCTACGAGCGGCTCGAGCGCAAGCTGCGGAGCTTGGGGGCGGACATCCGCCGAGTAAAGGCCTGAGGGCTGCCTGACGGCGCGTTTGCAACAGATCGGCCGACACCGGTTGCATCCTGAAAATTGGACGCCCTATCATTCTCCAATCCACAGGGAGCAAGCCTCCCTCTTCCAGGAGAACGAGCCGCCCCATGAACTGTCCCACGTGCAGCGTCGAGATGGCCGATCTCGAGGGGGACGACATGACGTTGCGGAAGTGTGGAGATTGCGGCGGGCTCTGGATTGACGTCGCGGACCTGAACCGTGTCCTCCTCCACAGCAACCTCCCTGGGCTGGAGAGTCAGGGCGGCAAGGTGGACGCGGAGGCGCTTACCGGCCAGTGCCCTGAGTGCCAGGTCGACCTCGTCCGGGTGAACGGTGGGGACCGGCACCACCCCCTCAGCTACGACACCTGCGAGTCCTGTGGCGGCATCTTCCTGGAGTCCGAGTTCCAGGACGCGACCGATGTGAAGGTCGCCGTCACGGAGATCGTCGACTTCTTCAAGGCCTTCAGCGGCAAGAAGAAGTCAGCCGCCGTCTAGCCAGGCCTCGCTCCAAGCCCCCCTCAGGGGCGGCTCCGGAAGGGCTCCTTCCACTCCTCCGGGAGATCGCCCGCCAAGGTAAGCGTGTACCCACCCGCCGAGCCCCCCTTTTCTTCGCGGCTGAAGCGGACCGAGACCTTGCCCTTCTTCGAAAGCTCCAGGGACAGGCGTGAGCTCGAGGCGGTGTACCCCCCTGTAAGCACTGTGGGCTCTCCCCCGTCCAGCGGCTCGTGGACGAAGCGGTACGTCCCGTCCACGTAGAAGGACAGGAAGCGGTCCGGTGCGCCCTCCAGCCCCCCGAACCAGGTGCCCAGCAGGGGCGCCCTGCGAGCGTCGTACTTCAGCACCGGGGCCAGCTTCGTCCCGTTGAGGGGCTTGCCCTCCGAGTAGAAGACGATGTCCGTGAGGCAGACAGGGGTCTGCGACTCGGAGCCTGGGAAGGTGTCCTTCACCTCGAGCGTGAGCCAGGCCCCGGAGACAGGGGGGTTGAGCGGCACCGTCTGCAGCCCCCGCTTGTCCTCGAGGGTGAAGCCGCGCGCGTTGGCCTTGCCTTCCAGGGTGATCTTCTTCGCCCGGGCGTACGCCTTGAAGGCGTCCCGGCCCGAGCCGTTGCCCGTGTAGACGCGCACCTCGTCCACGGTGGCCACCCCCTTGAAGCCGATGGTCATCAGCGAGGGAGCCCCCTCCCCTTCCGGCGCGCACCAGACGGTGGTGTCCCGCCCATCGAGCACGTTCAGCGGGGTGTATTTCCCGGGCTTCGAGTCCTTCTCGAGGTAGTCCTCCGCCTGGGCATAGCCCACGGAGGGCGGCGGCGCGGCGAGCGCGGGGGGAGCAACGGCGAGGAGGAACAGGCTGGCCAGGGCCGGGAGGCTTCGCATGAGCCGGCATCTTGGATCGGTCTGCGCGGATCGCTCCAGTCCACGGGCCGTCCGGATGAAAACGAGGGCTGCGATGTTTGCGGTGCTTGACACCCCGTCCCCACGGGGAAGAGTAGGCGGCCGAAGCGAGGGAATGCGATGCGACGTCTGGGCTGGATTGCGGTGTGTGCGGTGCTGGCCGGCTGTCCCAAGGGCAAGGACGAGGGAGCCGACGCGGGACCGGTGGATGCCGGCCCGGACATGGTGAGCGAGCAGGAGCCCAACGAGCGGCCGGATCAGGCGCTGACGCTGGCGCGAGACGCGGTGGTGAGCGGGGCCCTCTCGGCCGATCCGGCCAAGGGCGACGAGGACTGGTACCGGCTGGCGCCTCTGTCCGCGCGGACGGCGGAGATCACCGTCACCGGCATCCCGGGCGGGGATGTGACGATCGACGTGTATGATCGGGATCGCAACCGGCTGGGAGGGGTGAACAGCGAGGGGGAAGGCAAGCCGGAGCGCTACCCCAACCTCTATGTCGAAGGCGAGCGCTACGTGCGCGTGGCCCCCGCCCGCAAGGGCAGCGGCGGCTCGTACACACTGACACTCACCTACCGGCGTCCCAATGACGGCGAGGAGCGCGAGCCCAATGATCGGGCCGTGGACGCGACGCCGCTGACGCTTGGGCAGACGGTAGCGGCATACATCGGTCACGCGGGAGATGAGGACTGGTACCGCATCGAGCTGCCCGCGCAGGAGCCGAGCACCCCCGCCGCTCCCACTGAGGGGACTCCCCCTGCCCCCACCCCCCCGTCGCTGGCGCCCACCGAGGGCACGCTTCCTCCGGCACCGCAGGGCACGCCCCCCTCTCCAACGCCCGAGGGAACAACGCCTCCGTCCGAGGGGCTGGGCTCGCCTCCGCCCGAGGGTTCGGGTTCGCCTCCGCCCGAGGGTTTGGGCTCGCCTACCGAGGGTTTGGGCTCACCTCCTGCCGAGGGTTTGGGCTCGCCTCCGCCCGAGGGGACCGGGACGGAGAGCGCCGCTGGGACGACAGGGGCGGCTCCAGGCGCAGCGGCCCTACCTGCCGTGCCGGTAGAGCCGCCAGGGGTGGCGCTGAAGATTGAGCTGTCCTCCATCGAGGGCGTGCGGCCGGAGCTGGCGGTGCTGTCCGCCGCGGAGGCCCCGTTGTTCTCACTGCGCGCCAGCAAGGAGGGCGAGGCGCTCACGCTGCGCAACATCGGCGTGCGGTCCACGGACAAGGTCGTCTACGTCGTGGTGAAGAGCGGCTGGGTCGGCTCGGGCAAGGAGGCGAAGCGCACGTACAACGCGACGAATCCGTACACGCTCTCCGTGTCTCTGGAGGAGGCGGGCGCCAACGCGGAGCTGGAGCCCAATGACGAGCTCTACAAGGCGACGCTGATCCAGGGCTCGGGCTTCAAGGAGGGCTTCCTCGCACCGAAGAACGACGCGGACTACTACGCGCTGAGGACGACGGAGCCGGTGCTGGCGAAGGTGGAGGTGTCCGGGGTGGAGCGGCTGGACCTGGTGCTGTCAGCGGTGGATGCGCCGGAGGGGGATGGGAAGACGGAGACGGTGACGCTGAAGGCCAACGACGGCGAGCTGAAGGAGCCCGAGCGGCTCAACAACGTGGCCTGCAACGGCACCTGCTACTTCAAGGTGGAGGGGGCCTCGCGGAAGGTCGAGGGCAAGTGGGTGCGGGACTACGAGAACCCGGACCAGCCGTACCGGATCACGATCACCTCGGTGCCGGACAACGGCAGCGAGGAGCGTGAGCCCAACAACACGGTGGAGCGGGCCATGGACATCGCCACCGGCAAGGCCGTGCGGGGCACGGTGTACCCGCCGAAGGACGTGGACTACTACCGGTTGGACCTGACGGACCGGCCGGTGCGCACGCCCATCCACGCCACGCTGCTGGGCATCCTCAAGGTGGACGTGGGCCTGTACCTCCACCGGGTGGGCGAGGACGGCAAGCTGTCGCTCGTGCAGACGGCGGACCGGGCCAAGGGCGACCAGCCAGAGCGCATCCGCTACAGCCTCGAGCCGGGCGTCTACCTCTTCGAGGTCCGCGACGCGAAGAACCGTGAGTCCAACTTCCAGGACCCGTACCAGCTCACCGTTGAGGAAGGCGAGTAGCCGAGCGGACGAAGCCGTTACTTCTCGTTGACAAGGTCAGGCGGTGCTCCTACCTTGAGAACGCTTCGGTCGCGGTGGTAGCTCAGCTGGTAGAGCACGAGCTTCCCAAGCTCGGGGTCGCCGGTTCGAACCCGGTCCGCCGCTCTGGCGTCAAGGCCGGTAGCTCCTGAGGAAACTCTGGGCTACCGGCCTTCGTATTTCCGGGAATATCCGGCAGCGCTTGACTGAACGTCTTTTCAGGTCCACCTTGTTCCTGTGAAGGCGCGTCCCGTCTCCAATCCGCCCAACCCGTGGGCGAGCACCGAGGTGGAGTACCTCGATGAGATCCCCCCCTCGCGGCTGGAGGTGCTGGAGGATCACAGCCGCGAGGTGCTGGCGCGCAACAACAGCCCGGACGTGTGCTTCACCTGGAGCATCAACCCGTACCGCGGCTGCATGCACGCCTGCGCCTACTGCTACGCGCGCCCCACCCACGAGTACCTGAGCATGGGGGCGGGCACGGACTTCGAGACGCGCATCGTCGTGAAGCCCCACGCGCCGGAGCTGCTCCGGGAGGCCTTCGAGCGCCCACGCTGGCAGGGAGAGCCGATCGTCTTCAGCGGCGTGACGGACTGCTACCAGCCGCTGGAGGCCTCACTGCGGCTCACGCGCCGGTGCCTGGAGGTCTGCGCCGAGTACCGCAACCCCGTGGGCATCATCACCAAGGGCGTGCTCATCGAGCGCGATCTGGACGTGCTCCAGACGCTGGCACGCGAGGCCCAGCTCTGGGTGAGCGTCAGCGTGCCATTCCACAACCCGGAGCTGGCTCGGGCGATGGAGCCCTATGTGGCCACGCCGAAGCGGCGGCTGCAGACGATCGAGCGGCTGGCGGCGGCGGGGATCGACGTGGCGGTGTCCGTGGCCCCCATCATCCCGGGCCTCAATGACGAGGACATCGCCAAGGTGCTCACCGCTGCAAGGCAGGCCGGCGCCGCCCGGGCCCACTACACCCTGCTGCGGCTGCCCGGCCCCGTGAAGGAAGTCTTCGAGGAGCGGCTGCGCGACAAGCTGCCCCTGCGCGCCGAGCGTGTGCTCCACCGCATCCGGGAGACGCGGGGCGGCGAGCTGTCCGATCCTCGCTTCAAGCACCGCATGCGAGGCGAGGGCCTCTACGCGGAGACCATCGAGCGCCTGTTCGACACGACAGCGCGCAAGGTGGGGATGCGGATGTCCACCATGACAGAGGCCGCGCCCACCCCCTTCCGGCGGCCAACGCGGCCCTCTGCCCAGCTCAGCCTCTTCTAGCCGCGGAGCTCAGTCCTCTTTGCCGAGCATCCCGTCCTTCAGGTCTCCGTCCACGGGCTTGGCGCCGAGCCACACTCCGAAGAGCGCGTCCGCGAAGTCCTTGCCCTCCAGCGAGAGCTCCTGGCCTCCCTTGCTCTGCACCTGCGTGCCCTTGCCGGGGACGTAGGTGATCGTCAGCTCCTCACCCTTCTTCAGATCCGGGATGGCCGCGTTGAGCTTGTCCAGCCGCTCCTTCAGCGCCGGCATTGCTGCCTTGTTGTTCTTCTCGATGCCCTCGGAGATGGCGTCCGTGATCTTCGCCTTGTCCAGGTCGCGCAGCATGTACATGCGCACGCGCTTGAGCTGGTCCGAGCTGATCACCTGCGCCCCCTCCTTCGTCGGGGTCTCCAGGTAGAGCGCCGCGGCGTACACCTTGAAGATGGCCTTGGTGCGCAGGCCCGCACCGTTCAGCTTCAGCTCCTTGCCCTCGACCGTGACGGTCTCGGGGAACTTCACCCCCGCAACCACCGTCTCCTTGGCGAAGGCGGGCAGTGCGAGGGTCAGGGACAGTACGAGGGCGGACAGCGTCGCTTTCATGGACTTCCTCCGGGCGGGTGGGCTTGCCGGCCCAGGCTACCCGTTCTTCTTGGCGAACTGATCCATGAAGGACACCAGCGCCTTTACATTGTCCACCGTCACCGCGTTGTACATGGACACGCGAATGCCCCCCGAGCTCCGGTGCCCCTTGAGCCCCACCATGCCCGCCTTCTTCGCCTCGGCCACGAAGGTGTCATCCAGCGCCTCCGTGGGCAGCTTGAACACCACGTTCATGTACGAGCGCGAGTCCTTCTCCACCGGCGCCCGGTAGAAGTCCGCGTGGCGATCGATGGCCCCGTACAGCAGCTCGCCCTTCTCGCGGTTCCACTGCTCGAGCTGCTTCAGGCCCCCCACGCCCTTGATCCACGCCAGCACGTTGCGGCACAGGTAGATCGAGAAGGTGGGCGGCGTGTTGTACAGCGAGTTGTTCTCCGCGTAGGTGCTGTAGCGGAAGATCTTCGGGATGTCCGTGCGCCCCTTCGCCATGAACTCCTTGTGGATCACGACGATGACGATGCCCGAGGGCCCCACGTTCTTCTGCGCCCCCGCGTAGATCATCGCGAACCGACTCACGTCGATCGGCTTCCACAGCAGATCCGAGCTCATGTCCGCAAGCAGCGGCACCCCGCCCACCTCCGGGACCGTGTGCCACTGCGTCCCGTAGATGGTGTTGTTGGTCGTCATGTGGGCGTAGACGGCCTTGGGATCCAGCTGCAGCTCGGCCTGCCTGGGGACGCGCGTGTAGCGCTTGTCCGCGTTGATCGTGGTGGCGGCGATGCGCGGCTTGCCGTAGTACTTCGCCTCGTCCAGCGCCTTCTCGCTCCAGACCCCCGTCATCAGGTAGTCCGCGCTGGCCTCCGCGGTGAGGTAGTTCATCGGCACCTGCGCGAACTGCTGCGAGGCGCCTCCCTGCAGGAAGAGCACCTGGTGCGTGGCCGGGATGCCCAGCAGCTCCGTCAACAGGGAGATGGCCTCGTTGTGGACGGCCTCGTATTCCTTGCCCCGGTGGCTATGCTCCATGATGGACATGCCGGAGCCCTGGAAGTCGATCAGCTCTTCCCGGGCCCGCTCCAGCGCTGGCAGGGGCAGACCGGCAGGACCGGCATTGAAGTTGATGACGCGCATGGCTGAGTCCTCGTAGGAAGTGAACCGCACCCCATTCTCTCCGACCGGCCTCAGAGGGCCAGCGGGAAGCGCAGGCGGTGTCTGGCACGTAGCGTGTGGCCGACACGGGATTGTGGAGGTCAGGAGGACAGCGGGTGGGTTCCCCGGAGGAACTGACACAGTGGGTACGGCAGGCCGCCAGCGGGGAGGAGTCCGCCTTCGGTGAGCTGTACCAACGAACACGGCCCTTGGTGGCCCGACTCATTGCGGGGTTCGCCACCCTGGATGCGGATGAGGTGGAAGACGTGATCCAGGAGACCTACGTCCGAGCGTTCAAGGCGCTCCCCCGGCTGAAGGAGGCCGGTGCATTCGAGGCGTGGCTCCTCTCCATTGCCCGCAACCGGGCGCGCACTCGCTTGGAGCGCAAACAGAACCTCCGGCGGCTCGAAGAGGAGAGCCCGGATCCTCAGCCTGAGTCCGTCCCGCTCCTGCCGGAAGCCCTGCAGGTGGAGCGGGACATTGCCGTGGTGCGTCAGCTCATCTCCGAGCTGCCCGAGGGCGAGGAAAAGAAGACCGTCCAGCTCTTCTACCTGGAGGGGGAGTTGTCCGCGCGCGAGATTGCCGAGAAGCTGGGCGTCGGGAAGAGCGCGGTAACCATGCGACTCGATCGGTTCCGGGCACGCATCAAGCGGGAGCTGCTCCGGCGCGTGCTCGCCGGGCGGTGGGAGTGATGGCATGAAGCACCTCGACGCCCATGCGCTCAGAGCGCTCGTCGCCCGGGACCCCGAGGCGGTGGCCTATTTCCGGGAGCACCTGGCCTCCCCGTGCGATGCCTGCGAGGAGTTCCTCGCCCAGCACCCCGGCACGGATGCCCTCGATGGCCACGTGGATGCCCTCCTGCTCGGCCTCGCCCCGCGCCAGGAGGCCCCGCCGGATGAAGTCGGCTGGATGCGTCTCAGGCGACGTATGCGTACCTCCAACCACCCTGGGCGGTGGGTGGGTGTCGCCGCGGCGCTGGCGGCCTGCGTGCTGGCGGTGGTGCTCGTGCCGCGCCTGGTGAGCACTCCTCCGACGGAGCTCCCCGGGAGCGGGGTGAAGGGCTCGAGCCGCATCACGCTGGAGCTGGCGGCGGCGGCCAAGGGCCAGGACGGACAGATCCGACGGCTGGATCCGGGCGCCACGGTGGGTCCAGAGGACGTCCTGGCGCTTCGCTACCACGCCACCGAGGCAGGCAGCGCCCTGCTCTTCCAGCAAGCGGGAGAGGGCCCGCCCAAGCTGCTCGGCAGCTTCTTGCTCCAGGCCGGGACGCACGATCTGGGCGCCCCGGACATCATCGGCGTGAGCCTCTCCGACGAGAGCGGCCCGGTGACGTTGTGGCTGGTGGCCTCGGCCGCAGGTGAGGAGCTGTCGCCAGATGAAGTCCAAGGGATGCTGGCGGGAGGGCGGGCACGAGAGGACAACCCCCTGGCTGTTTCCAGGTTCGACGTCTTCGTCCAGAACGGCCACAATCCGCGCTGACCCGTGAAGCGCCTCGTCCTCATGCTGTTGGGAGCCCTCGCGGCCTGCGCGAGCCCCACCTCTCACGAGAAGGGTGGCCTGGTGCCGCTCAAGCTCGACGAGGCGGCGCTGTCCGATGCCTACGCCCCCCGGCGCATCGCCCTGCTGGTGGGGATCACCGACGTCCAGGATCCTCAGTGGCGCGACCTCCGCTACTCGGAGAAGGACGCGCAGGATCTGGCGGCGGCCCTGAGGGATCCGGCCCGTGGGAACTTCAACGCGGTGCGCGTGCTCACCCGTCCTGAGCAGACAACGCGCGCGGCCATCCTCTCCGCCGTGCGCGAGCTGCAGAAGGAGGCCACCCGTCCGGATGACGTGGTGGTGGTGTACTTCTCCGCCCACGGCACGCTGGCGCGGGATGGACAGGGAGAGCTGAAGCGCTACCTCGTCACCCAGGACGCCTCCTACCGCGCCATCTCCGAGACGGCGCTCTCCATGGACATGCTGAAGGCGGAGTTCGACAAGCTGCCCAGTCGGCGCCGGCTGCTGGTGCTGGCCACCTGTCACAGCGGCAGTGGCAAGTCGCTGCTGCCCAAGGAGCTGGAGGCGGAGCTGACCGGCGTGAAGAACAGCTTCTACGCACGCCCGCTGGAGGAGTCGAGCCGCGCCTCCATGGTGTTCGCCGCATGCGACTGGGGCGAGACGGCCCGCGAGGACGAGGGGCTGCGCAACGACATCTACACGCACTTCCTCATCGCGGGACTCCAGGGTGCTGCGGACCGGAACACGGACGGCGCCGTCACCGCCAGCGAGGCGCATGACTACGCGCGCCGCCGCACCTTCGCCTTCACCCAAGGGCGCCAGCGCCCGTCGGCGGAGATCCTGGAAGTAGGGGCTGATCCCGTGGTGCTCTCCGGCAGCATCAACCGGACGGGCCGCCCGGAGCTGTTCTCGTACCACCCGCGGCTGGATGGCTTCACCCTCAAGGTGGATGGGGAGGCGCGCACGGAGCTGCCAGGAGGCGCCGCGGTGGCGCCCGGCCTGCGCACCGTGGAGCTGACCAAGGGAGACACGGTGCTGGTGCGCCGTGAGGTGGACATGGCCGCGGGCGAGCGGCTGCCGCTGGAGCAGCTCCTGGCGGAGGCCTTCCCGCGCCGCTCGCTCTCCCTGGTGGGCGGGGTGTTCTCGTTCGTGGACGGCAAGAGCCGGAGCGAGCTGCTGCCCGCCTCGCCCGAGGTGGCGCTGGTGCTGAGGCTGGAGGATCGGCCGCTGCAGGACTTCGGGCTGGTGGTGGACGTGAGCGGCAGCCGGGGACGGCACACCCTCCGGCTCGCCCCAGGCTCCGAGGTGCCCTTCGGCTACACCCGCCTCTCCCTGGGTGTGGGAGTTCCGTACCTGTGGCGATGGGATCGGCTGTCGATTTACGCCGGTCCGCGTGTGGCCGCCCTCTACCTACGGCGGTCCTTCAACGTGGAGGCCTTCGTCGGTGGGCAGCATTATTTCACCGTGAGCCCGGGCGTGGTGGGCGGCGTGGTGTGGCGCCTGGGCGAGAGGCTGGAGCTGACTTCGCAGGCCCAGGTCATGCTGTCGTACATCGTGGTGGATGGGCAGGGACAGGCCGTAGGCTTCACGGGCGGCTGGGCCGGGATGGGATATCGCTTCTAATGCGACATACACGGCACATCACGATGGGTGTCCTGCTGGCGCTGGGCGCGAGCGGGTGCGGCGGGCTGGACAATGCGCCCTTTCGCCGCGGCACGGTGCATGGCCAGCTCTCCGAGTGGGATCCGAGCGTGGCGCTGGTGTCCGTGATGGGCGCGCCGAGCCTGCGCAGCACCGTGGCGTCGGATGGGAGCTTCACGATCGAGCAGGTGCCCGCGGGAGCGGCCGAGCTCTTCATCGTTGCCTCGGCGAGCAAGGCCCTGCGCGTGCCGGTGACCATCCAAGGAGGCCAGTCCGTCTCGGTCGGCCCGCTGACACCGAAGGAGGCCAGCTTCCTGTCGGTGCGAGTGAAGGCTCCCTCCCATGAGCGGGTGAGCACGGCGAAGGTGACCCTGATGGGCACGCCCGTGGAGCAGGTGCAGCTCGACCCGTCAGGACGCCTGCTCATGGGCCCGCTGCCGGCTGGCTGCTACACGCTGGCCCTCTCGCTCACGGGGTTTCCGGATGTGAACTCCGCGATCTGCGTGGAAGAGAGTGAGCGCAAGGACGTGAAGGTCAAGCTTCCGCCCCCGAGCAGCGGGTGTGCAGTCACCGGCTGCTCGGACGACTTCCTCTGCGCTTCGGACGGCCAGTGCATCGAGTGCACCGAGGACAGCCAGTGCGCTCCTGGCTTCTCCTGCCACGGTTCACGCTGCGAAGGGGAAGGCCCCCTCTGCGCCCCTTGTGATGGGGACTGGCAGTGCCAGGCTGGGGCGAGCTGCCTGGAGCACGCCGAGGACACCATGGCCTGCGTGGGCTCGTGCAAGGACGCTGACGACTGCGAGGAAGGCTTCACCTGTCAGGCAAGCCAGTGCCTGCCCGACCCGGCCCGGTTCATGGGATGCCAGGCGTATCGCCAGCTGGGAGCCGCCTGCGAGAGCGATGATCACTGCCGGAACCTGGGGCTCGTCGCCGGGCTGTGCCACGAGGAGATCTGCACCCTTCGGTGCACCTCCGGCCGCGAGTGCCCGGAAGGCTTCTCGTGTGAAATGGACAGCGGCGACCGCGTATGCGAGCCCGAGTAGCGACGCGCCACCGGGGGCCCTGCCTCAGGAGATGAGGACCAGACCGTCCACGGCGCACTCCTCCACGGCCCGTCGCACGTCCTCTTCCGCCATGCCGGTGGCCGCCGCCACGTCGCCCGGCGAGAGCCCCTCCACGGCCATCTTCAGCACCAGCAGGGAGCGCTCGTGGGCGGCCGTGAACCACGTGTTCAACTGGCGCGGGTTCCGCCACAGGAGCGCCATCTCGTCGCCCGGGGCCGGAGCCAGTGCCGCTCCCTTCCCACGGACATAGGCGCAGAGGCGGAACGGGTGCTGGAGCACCGTGAGCGTCGGGTTCACCGTGAGCCGCTCCACGCGCTCCGGCAGCCGCTCCTCGGAGGCATACACCGCCCAGTCGGCCCACTCGAAGCGCGCGAGCGCGGGGAGGAACTCCGGCAGCCCCTGGGCCACCGTCACATCCGCCACGAAGGCCGGGAAGGCCTCGCCCAGCTGGTTCATCTCGAAGTGCCGCGCGGGGCGCGTGGCGGTGTAGCCCTCCACCAGCTGCTCCCAGCGCTCCAGCCCGATGCGCGCCTGGAGGAGCGGGTAGAGCTTCTCCATCACCTCTCGGACGTGGGCGAGCACGAACTCCCCGTAGAGCGCCACCCGCTTGGGCGACGCGTCCCAGCCCGGATGCGCCGCGTGGAGCTGCTCCTGCCGAGAGGGCTCTGCGAAGAAGTGCGCCATCGAGTCGAAGAAGTGCCGCAGCTCCGGCTTCATCGCGCCACCTCCTTCAAGGCAGCGCGCGCCAGGTCCGCCTGATCCAGCACCGCCTCCATGGAGGGAATGGCCTGATCCCACTCCATGAGCGTGGACACCGGCCCAGTGCGCTCCAGCACGTAGCGGTAGAGCGACCACACGTCGTCGCACACAGGCCCGCCGTGGGTGTCGATGATGACGTCCGGGTAGCGGTCATGCCCGGCCAGGTGGATCTGCACCACGCGATCCAGCGGGAGCGCGTCGATGAAGGCGCGCGGGTCATACGCATGGTTCTGCGCGTTGACGTAGACGTTGTTCACGTCCAGCAGGAGGCCACAGTCGGCCTGCTCCGCCACCTGCCGCAGGAAGGCGGCCTCGGCCAGCGTCCCCCCCGGCATGCGCGCGTAGTAGCTCGGGTTCTCCAGCAGGAAGGGCCGGCCCACCCGCGCCACCACCTCGCGGACGCGGGGAACCACATGCTCAACCGCCTCCTCGTTGAAGGGCAGCGGGAGCAGATCGTGGAGGTACACGCCGGCCAGGCGCGAGTAGCACAGGTGATCCGAGAAGAAGGGCGCGTCCAGCTTCTTCACGAGCGCCGCGAGCCGGGTGACGTAGTCCTCGTCCAGCGGATCCGGACCGCCGATGTTCAGCCCCACGCCGTGCGGGAGCACCGGCCAGCGCTCTGCACAGGCCTCGAGGGTGTGCTGCGACCGGCCCCCCAAGGTGAGGAAGTTCTCTGGGATGATCTCCAACCAGTCGAGCTGCCGCTCGGTGCGGGGCAGCGCCTCATAGAAGCTGCGCCGCAGCCCGATGCCGGCCCCCAGTGGTCTCAGCCCATGCCGCTGCGCGTAGCTCTCGGACACCGTGAAGATCCTCGGGGAAGAAACAACACGGGCGGCGGGAAGGCTTCTTCCCACCGCCCGCGTGCACTGTGAGAGCGGACTACTTCTTCTCGCCGCTGCAGCCGCCGGCGGCGCACTTGCCCTCGGCGCCCTTCGCCTCGGTGCCAGCCGTGCACTTGGCCTCGGCGCCCTTCGCCTCGGTGGTCCCCTCGGCGGTGGTCCCCTCGGCGGCCTTGTTGGAGGCACAACCGGTGGCCAGCGCGCCGAGAGAGAGGGTACCAACGATGGCAGCCAGAGCCTTGACGTTCATGGGTGATTCTTCCTTTCGGGACTACGTGGTTACTGCGTGGGGGGTACTACAGCTTGAACTGGGTTGAGCCCCAGGCGTCGACGGACACATCAGCGACTTCAGCCACCTTGAGGATCAAGACGCCAGTCCGGTTGATCTTGTAGGACTCCAGAGGGATCTGGAACTTGGCGCGCAGGCGCAGCAGATCGCCCGGGGCGCGCTTCTTCGTGTCCTCGGACTCCTTCATGTAAGAGGCGGTGATCTCCACGGGCTCCTCGCGCGTCACGCCGTGGAGGCTGAACCGGGCCTTGGTCTGCAGCTTCAAGGGCTTGCCGGACTCGAGCGTGGAGGGCAGCGCCAGATCCTTGAACTCGACGATGATGTCCGGGTACTTCGCCGCGTCCAGCCACTTGTCATTCTGCAGGTGACCGTCGCGCGACTCGTTCCCCGTCTTGATCGAGCTGACCGGCACCGCGAGCTTGCCGGAGGCCTTGTTGCCCTCGACGACGATGGTGCCCGTCAAGCGGTTGGACAGCCCGTTGATGACCTCGAGCGGCGCATCGAGCAAGAAGGTGACGGTGTCGCGATTCTGCAGATCATTGAAGACGAAGGTCTGCTTCGCGTTCGCGGCGGGCGCGGTCTGCGCGCTGGCAGTCAGCGGCAACAGGGAGACGAGGCACAGCGCGGCGAGACGTACGAACATGTCAACCTCACTACGGATGGGAGTACAGGGTGGATGCATGTTCTACGCGGGGGACTGCCTCCCGGTTACCTGGCGGAATTCCCGCCTCCGTTGACTACTGGGAGCGGGCAGGGGTTTTTCCGTCCAGTGCCTCACGCAACTGGCTGTCCCTGGCTGGTTGAAGCTTGACGCCGCCCGGAGTGTTCATCACGCCGAGGTCTTCTAGCAAACCTTCCAGCGCTGCAAAAGCAGGCCGACGCAGATCCTCCGCCAGCAGCGCTTCGAAGAGCGGCCGTCCAGCCACCGCGTCCACCGCCGCGCCATAGCTCTCTACAGTGGCGGTGGATCCTTGCATCGCCAACAACTCCAGCACGTCCGTCAGCCCGCGCTGGTTCTCGGTGGCCCGCCGCAGTGCCACATCGAGGCGCAGGGAGAAGAAGGCGCCCACCCAGTAGATGCCCGGCGGCGCGTCCTCGTCGATCATCTCCTGCATCGTCCGCCCGTCGGCCTGCTCCCTCCCCATGTTGAAGCCATAGAGCAGCTCGCGCCAGAGGCGCTCAGGTGACTGCCGCCCGGAGCGCGTCCGAGCCACCTCCGTGAAGTAGGTGGCAAGCCCCTCGGAGACCCAAGGGGTACGGGGGAGGATGGCGGGGTGGATCAGGTGCAGCAGCTCATGGAGGGCCATCCAGTCCCGGGTGAGCGCGTCAGGCGGAGTGTCCTGGCCCACCAGCAGGGCGACGCTGGGCGGAGAGCTCCACATCACCATTCCGAAGAGGTCGGCATCATTCCGCCTCGGCACGGGGTAGACGATCACGCTGACCCGAGGGTACGGGAAGGTGCGCCGGATCTGGCGCACCTCTTCAGCCCGCTGCCGCACCCACTCGCAGACGCGCGCATCCTCCATATGCGTCATCGGAGCCAGGATGGCCACGTCCAGCACCGCGTCCGGCAGTTGGACCTGGTAGCGCCGCCCACCAAAGGCGTGGAAGCCCGAGTCCACCAGGTCCTCGGTCCGCAGGCGGTACAGCCCGTCGGGCCCTGGCTGCCACGGCAGGAGCACGTCCGCGCCCTGCACCGAGAGCTCCACCTGGTGGCGGGTCTCCGCGAACCGCGGGCGGATGAGCCAGGACTTCCCTGCGATGAGCAGCGCGCCCTCCGCCGTCATGCCTCCATAGAGATCCCACCAGCGCCGGCCCGTGCGCGCGTTCAGCGAGTAGCGGTAGCGAAGCGAGCGCGTATCGGAGGGCACGAGGACGCCCCCCTCCTCCACCTGCAGCACCCGCACCTCACCCGTGTCGCTGTAGGCCTGGACGGTGCGCACACCTCCCGCCTGGGTGAAGAGGAAGTCGCGGGGCGCCTCGTTGCTGCGCACCACCTCCACGTCGAGCGCCTGCTCGGGCTCGCGGACGTAGGTGACCTTGTAGCGCAGGGCCGCGGATGCCTCCTCCGCGGGCGGCCGGGGTTCGCGGATGACCTCTGGCCGGCAGGAGCACAGCACCGCGGCGAGGGCCGCGAGGCCCAGGCCCCAGACATGGGAGCGGGGTGACATCAGAACAGGTGCAGGACGAGCCCACTGCGCAGCTTGGGCTCGAACCACGTGGACTTGGGCGGCATGATCTCCCCCGCATCCGAGATGGCCATGAGCTGATCCAGGCTCGTCGGGTAGAGCGAGAAGGCGACCTTCGATGCCCCGCCATCGACCAGCCGCTCCAGCTCCTCCATCCCGCGGATGCCGCCCACGAAGTGGATGCGCGCGTCCTTGCGCGGATCGCCGATGCCCAGCAGGGGCTCCAACACGTTGCGCTGGAGGATCGTCACGTCCAGCACGCCCGTGGGCGTCTGCTCGAAGGTCCCCGGCTTCGCGGTGAGCTGGTACCACTTCCCGTCCAGGTACATGCCGAACTGGTGGGCGCGATCCGGCTTCTTCTGGGCGCCCTGCTTCACCTCGAAGCGCTCGCCCAGCCGCTGCAGCAGCTGCTCCGGCGACAGGCCGCGCAGATCCTTCACCACGCGGTTGTAGTCGAGGATCTGCATCTGATCGTGCGGGAAGATCACCGCGAGGAACCGATCGTGTCCCCCACCCTGCCCGCGCTTGTGGCGCAGCGCGTGGACCCGCGAGGCCGCCGCGGAGCGATGGTGCCCGTCGGCAATGTAGAGCGCCGGCACCGCGCGGAAGGCCTCCTGCAGGCGGGTGTTGAGGGCGCCGCGCACGACCCAGAAGGTGTGGCCGATACCGTCCTCGGTGGTGAAGTCGTACTCCGGCGCGCCGCGCGTGCCCTCCTCCACCAGCGCGTTGATGGCCGGCGAGACGCGGTAGGTGAGGAACACTGGCTCGTCGTTGCCCCCGAGCTCATCCACGTGCTGCGTCCGGTCGTCCTCCTTGTCGGCGCGCGTGAGCTCGTGCTTCTTGATGCGGGAGGCGTCGTACTCCTCCACGCTCGCGGCGGCCACCACGCCTGTCTGCACGTGCGCGCCCATCCGCTGCCGGTACAGGTAGAAGCACGGCTCCGCGTCCTGCACCAGCCGGCCCTTCTTCTGGAACTCCTCGAGGTTCTCCCGGCCCTTCGCGTACACCTCGTCCGCGTGCTCGTCCGTGCCGGGCGGCAGGTCGATCTCCGGGCGAGAGACGCGGAAGAAGCTGTCCGGGTTGCCCCTCGCGTAGGCGCGCGCCTCCTCGGCGTTCACCACGTCATAGGGGGGTGCCACGAGCTTCGGTGCCAGTTCCTTCGGAGGGCGCAGGCCACGGAAGGGACGCAGGTCAGCCAAGGAAACGCTCCAGGTCAGGGTCCGGGGCCGAGAGGCTGGCCCAAAGCCTCGGGCGATGCGAGCGCCTTCTCCGAGGCGCGCCCAGGGGCGCCACCCGGCACTTCCTTTTTTCATGGCGCACCGTGTCAGTAAAACGTTGACAAGGCCCGCCGCGAGCGCCAGGGCGCGCACCGCCTGAATCCCTGTAAGCCACTGTAAAGACTGCTGATTCCCCGCGAGTGAACGTTTCGGGACTGTCCAAGGGCCCCTCGTCCGTTGCCCCTCAGACAGGGCCGCGCCCCTCCCAAAACGTTGATTGCAAATCGGTAAATCGGTTTGCAGAGTGGCCTCGAGCATGGCGAGCGCCGGCCTGAGGGCGCCGCTATGTAGGACAAAGTAATGAACGAGAATGCACTGAACGCGAACGTCGGGCTGAAGCTCCGAGGCCTGCGGCTGGCGCGCAACATCAAGCAGACGGACGCGGCGAAGGACCTGGGGGTGTCCCCGGCGTACCTGAACCTGATCGAGAAGGGCAAGCGGGTGATGCCCTTCCCGCTGCTGTGGAAGGCGCTGCGCTACTTCGATCAGGATCCAGAGCAGTTCATGTCCACGCTGGGCGAGGGCCGGGTGGACGAGGCCCTGGCGAAGCTGCTGGACGAGCCGCTGCTGAAGAGCCTGGACATCGACTCCGAGTCGCTCCAGAGCCTGTCAGCGGAGCCGAAGCTGGCGGGCACGGTGGCCGCCCTCTTCAACCTCTACAAGAACACGCGCACACAGCTGGAGAACGTGCTGGCGCAGCTGTCCGCCGAGGAGCGGGCGCGCGCGCAGCGGAGCGACGGCCCGGGCCTGCGCTACGACTACTCGCCCTATGACGAGGTGAGCGACTTCCTGGAGTCCCACCGCAACTACTTCCCGGAGCTGGAGGAGCAGGCGGACGCGCTGCGCCGGGACTTCAAGCTGGAGCGGCTGCTCACCAGCAGCCAGCTCATCCGGCTGCTCGAGGAGCGCTTCGGCTTCCGGGTGAGCTTCGAGCGGGCCACCAGCGGCTCGTCCGTGGTGCGGCGCCTGGATCCCGAGGAGCAGACCCTCACGCTCTCGCCGGACCTGACCGAGCAGCCGCTGAAGTTCCAGATAGCCACCTCGATCGGGCTGCTGCTGATGGACCGGGCGAAGCTGGTGGAGCGCATCGTCGGGGCCAACCGCACGCGCCACGCGGAGACGGTGCGCCTCATCAAGGTGAACCTCTCCAACTACTTCGCCGGCGCGCTGATGCTGCCGTACGGGGACTTCTTCAAGGAGGTGGAGCGGACGCGCTACGACGTGGAGCTGCTCTCCAGCATCTTCGGCACCACCTACGAGACGGTGGCCCACCGGCTGTGCAACCTCTCGGATCCGAAGCGGCCGGGGCTGCCGTTCCACTTCCTGCGCGCGGACATCGCCGGCAACATCTCCAAGCGCTACAGCGGCACGGGGCTGAAGTTCGCCAGCGGCGGCGGCTCGTGCGGCAAGTGGGCGGTGCACCTGGCCTTCCTCAACCCGGGCCAGCTCACCCGGCAGTACTCGATGATGCCGGACGGCACCGCGTACTTCTGCTTCGCCAAGGTGCAGCTGCAGCCCATCGAGGGCTCCATCGTCAAGGGCACGGCCTACTCCATCGGCCTGGGCACGCACGCGGAGAACGCGAAGTACCTGGCCTATGGGCTGCCCACCACGGATCTGCGCAAGGACGCGGTGTCCACCGGCATCACCTGCCGCTTCTGCGAGCGCACGGACTGCAACCAGCGCGCGGCGCCCAGCTACCGCTTCGCCTTCGCCTTCGACGAGTACACGAAGAAGGACTGCTTCTTCTCCCCGCTGCTCGTCCACGAGCAGGGCGACAACCGCGCCTCTCAGGGTGAGCGCGGGGACCATGGAGAAAGAAATGGCGAAAGAACTGGGGCCGATAAGAACGGCCGGCAGGAACTGCTGGACAAGCAGGCCCGGCGCCGCAACAAGGGCGAGGCATGAGCCTGACGGACACCGAACGCGCCCACATCCAATCCGCCCTCCAGAAGCAGCGTGACGCGCTGGCCGCGCTGCGCTTCACCGGCAGCCCGGTGGAGGTGGGCCAGGGGCTGCTCCAGCTCGCCGAGCTGCACGGCCTGCTCGAGGATCACGCCGCGAGCCGCAAGCACTACGAGGAGGCGCTGGGCCTCTTCAAGACGGCGCACCACAAGACGGGCCAGGCCCAGGCGCTGTACGGGCTGGGGATTGCGCGCGCCCAGTTCGAGGACCACAAGGGCGCCATCGAGTGGATCGCCCAGGCGACGGCCCTCTACAACGAGGTGAAGGACAAGGAGGGCGAGGCGCTCTGCCGCGCCTGCATCGGCGAGTCCCTGCGCGCGCTGGGGCACACCGAGGGCGCCGAGGAGAAGTACCAGGAGGCGCTGATCCTCTTCCGGCAGACGCGCAACACGGCTCGCGTGGCCGCGCTGCTGATGGACATCGGCGACATCCGCATGGAGGCCGCGGACTACAAGCGCGCCCGTGAGCGCTTCCTGGAGGCCCTCACGCTGCTGGAGAAGGGCGAGGAGCCGGAGCCGCTGGCGCTCTGCCAGCTGCTGCTCGGCGAGGCGGAGGGGCTGATGGGCAACCACGAGGCGGCGCGGCCCCACCTGCTCCAGGCGGTGGAGCTGTACGCGCAGCTGCATGATCACGTCTTCGAAGCCCGGGCCCGGTGGGATCTGAGCCTGGCCTGCTACCACTCCCAGGACTGGCCGGCGGCGCGGGCCCAGCTCGAGGCCGTGCTCCCGCTCTATGAGGAGCAGGGCCGCGAGGAAGAGGCCGCCAAGGTGCGCAACGTGCTGGCGCACTTCACCGCTCGCGGCGTGTGACTCAGGCGCCCTGGAGAATTCACCTTGAGACCCCTGCCCGGTATGGTGAGTGGATGAACCTCTCCGTCGGTTTGCCCCGCATGCACAAAGAGGCGGGCGAGCGGCGGGACTTCCTCCCCGCGCTCGTCTCCTTCCTGGACCGGGTGGGCGTGAAGGCCATTGTCCTCGAGGAGGGCTATGGCTCCGGGCTGGACGTCCCCCTGGCCGAGTACCTCGCCGCCTCGAGCAAGGCGCGCACGGGCACCTATGAGGAGTGCCTGGCCCAGGACGTGGTGGTGGTGCTGCGCTGCCCGGACGACACCACGCTGCGCAAGCTGCGTCCCGGCACCGTGCTCTACTCCATGCTGCACTACCCTACGAGGCCCCACCGGCTGGAGCTGCTGCACGAGTTGGGCCTGCGCGGGGTGAGCCTGGACGGCCTCACCGACGACAGGGGCAAGCGCCTGGTGGAGAACCTCCAGTCCGTGGGGTGGAACGGGGTGCAGGCCGCCTTCCGCGAGCTGGCCAGGACGCACCGGCGCTTCCGAGACACGGGGCGCCGCCCCCTGCGCGTCACCATCCTCGGGGCAGGCGCGGTGGGCGGGTACGCGGCCCGGGCCGCCAGCCGCTACGGCGATGATCAGCTGCGCCAGGCCATGCTGGCCGCGGGCGTACCCGGCATCGAGGTGTCCCTGCTGGACCATGACGTGACCGGCATCGAGAACTACATGCTCTCGCGGCTGGAGCACACGGACCTGCTGGTGGACGCCACCTTCCGGCCGGACCCCAGCCGCCCCGTCATCCCCAATGACTGGGTGGGCGCGCTGCCGGTGCATGCGGTGATGTTGGACCTGTCGGTGGACCCGTACGACTTCACCACGACCCCGGCGCAGGTGAAGGGCATCGAGGGCATCCCCGAGGGCAACCTGGACCAGTACGTCTTCGCGCCAGAGGATCCCGTGTATGCGCGGATGGATCCGCGCATCCAGACGAAGCACCGCCGGGTGGCGCTCTCGTGCTACTCCTGGCCGGGAGTGAACCCCCGCGAGTGCATGGAGGTCTACGGCACGCAGCTCGAGCCGCTGCTGCGCGTCGCCCTCGAGCTGCCGCTGGACACGCTGGACGAGAAGCATGGCAGATACTTTGAGCGTGCGGTGGCCCGCGCGGAGTCGACGAGATGGCACAAGGCAAACCGCTGACGCTGGGACTGCCCCGCATGCACAAGGAGCGGGGAGAGCGCCGGGACTTCCTCCCGAGCCTGGTACGGAGGCTGACGAAGTGGGGCGTGGAGGTGTACGCCGAGTCCGGCATCGGCTTGGGGATGGGGCTGACGGACGCGGACTACGCGGGCCTGGGCGTGCACGTGGTGGACGGGCAGGAGGCGTACGCTCAGGACGTGGTGCTGGTGCTGCGCTCCCCGGAGCTGGACGAGCTGACGAAGCTGAAGCGCGGCGCCACGCTCGTCTCCATGCTGCACTTCCCCACGCGGCCCCAGCGCATCCGCCGCCTCACCGAGCTGGGGCTGGAGGCGCTCAGCCTGGACTCCATCGAGGACGACGAGGGGCAGCGGCTCGTGGAGAACATGCACGCGGTGGCATGGAATGGGCTGGAGGCGGCCTTCGACACGCTGGAGAAGACGGACGCCACGCTGCTGGATCCGGGGCGCCCGCCGGTGCGGGTGACGGTGATGGGGGTAGGCATGGTGGGCAAGCACGCGGTGGAGGCTGCCACCAAGTACGGCCGCCTCGAGCGCAGCGAGGCCTTCCGCCAGCGCGGGCTGCAAGGCGTGGAGGTGACGGTGCTGGGGCGGGACCTGACGGGCCACTGGGCCTATATGCGCGAGCGGCTGCGCAACACGGACGTACTGGTGGACGCCACCCAGCGCTCCAACCCCTCGCAGCCCCTGATCCCCAACGAGTGGCTGGCGTGGCTGCCCCAGCACGCCATCGTGTGCGATCTGGTGGTGGATCCGTACGTGCTGGAGGTGACGCCTCCCACGGTGCGCTCGGTGGAGGGCATTCCGCGCGGTGATCTGGACCAGTACGTCTTCCTGCCGGAGGACCCGGGGTGGATGAAGACGGTGCCGGCGGAGATTCCCACCCAACACCGACGGGCCACGGCGACGTGCTACTCGTGGCCGGGGGTGCACCCGCGCGAGTGCATGGAGCGGTACGAGCACCAGCTGGCGCCCCTGCTGGAGACACTCTTCAGCCGCGGCGGGGTAGAGCACCTGCGCCCGGACGGGGACTTCCACGAGCGGGCGCTGTGCCGCGCCAGCCTGCGCTCGTGGAACGGCAGCCTCGATCTGCCCGGGAGCGAGGAGCCCCAGGACTGAGCTTCTTGCCCTTGAGCGCTCCATCCGCTGCAGCTGACTTCAGGCGCTGATGCCGGCGCCCAGCGCGATCGCCAGCAGCCCCAGCACCCCCGCGGCGCAGAGGGTGTAGCGCCACTCGCCGCGCAGCCCCAGCATGGTGCCGGCCATCACCAGCCGCGCCACAGGCGTCACCAGCAGCAGCGACGCCGCGCCCTTGCGCAGGGTGTCGATGGTGACCTGCACCGTCTGAGACTGGGGCAGCGCCTCCATGGCCAGCGAGCCGAGGAACATCGCCCCGCTCACCACCGCCCCGCCTCGCAGGACTCGGGCGAT